>DASXTS010000138.1:0-10293 GCA_036505275.1 Pseudonocardiaceae bacterium | reverse complement strand
CCGCCGTCAGCACCCCGGGTCAGCGTTCCAGCGCTTCGAGGACGGCGTGAACGGCGTGGACGACGGCCTCACCGGCGGCGGGGGCGGTCTTGAAGCCGGCCCCGGACCACGCGGTGGCCAGCACCAGGCCGGGAGCATTATCGACCGGGCCGAGGTGGGGACCGGCGGGCGAGTAGAGGTCGGTGCCCCAGCGGGCGCCGCGTAATGGCGCGGTGGCCAGGCCGGGCCAGCGAACGACGCCGCCGTCGCGGATGTATCCGAACTGGGCAGGGGTGATCTCGCGACCGGCTGCCGGGCGGACGTCCCACTCGTCAACCGGACGGCCCACCAGCAGCGAGTCGGCGCCGTACGGGCGGCCCCACATGCCGGTGACATGATCCATGATCGTGGGTACGGTGCCTGGCGGCCAGCCGACCAGCGCGTAACGCACGCGCCGCGTGCGCAGCCTGGGCCGCACCGTGGGGGGCAGCAGGGCCGGGGTGCCGGACCCGGCGGCCAGCACGACGGTCCGCGCGGTGAGGTCGACGCCCTCGGTGGCCACCCCGTACACGGTGTCGCCGTCCAGGAGTAGCGCCACGGCGCCGCCGTCGAAGATCACGGCGCCGCGTCGCCGGGCCTGGGTGAGGAACATCGCGGCCGTGCGCGGTGGGTCGGCGTACGCGCCGGTGGGTTCCCATAGCCCGGCGACGATCCGCTCGGTGCCCAGGGCCGGCCACCGCCGGGCGATCTCCCGCTGGCAGAGCAGCCGGGCCCTGACCCCGCGGTCGTGCAGCTCGTCGAGGACGGCGTCGGCCTTCTCGGCCTCCTCGGCGGTGAGGCACACCAGCGAGCCGGTGATCCGGTGCCCGGCCAGCTCACGACGCTGGCCGGGCCGGCCCCACAGCAGCTCGTGGCTGCGCAGGGCGAGCGATCGCAGGTACGGGTCGCTCTCGTAGCAGCGCACCAGCCCCCCGGATGCCGCGGTGGCCGAGACCCGGACCCGGTCGCCCCCGGTCACCACGGCCACCGACATGCCGGACGCCGCCAGCGCGGCCGCCGCGGATGCCCCGACGACGCCGGCCCCCACCACGACCACGTCGTACCCACTGCGGCTCATTGCCGCCTCACCACCCTTTCACCAGGTCAGCGCTCGTGAGTGGCAAATGGTGTTCTGGCACCATTGCCACTCACGAGCGGTCAGGCGGCGATCGCCGCCTGACCGCCAAGAGGCAGCCGAGTGACGGTCCAGCCGTCGAAGGCCGGCTCGCCGGCCGCGGTGAACGCCACCGGGCTGTGCTCCTTGACCGTGGCAATGAGGTCCGGCCCGACCAGGCCGGGGTCTGCGGCCAGCGCGCTGGCCAGGCAGGCCACCGCGGTGTCCACCCGGCCGGCGGCGCCGCCCCGCTGGGTGGTCACCAGCGCGCCGGTCACCGCCGAGCCACCGAGCTCGGCGAACTCGTCGACGGCGCAGTCGTCGGTGAACGCGAGCTGGCCGCGGAAACCCCGCGCGCGAAGCCGGCGGGCCAGCAAGGCCGCCTCGCGGTGCACGGCGACCACCACGACCGCGCCCCGCGGACCGCTGGCCACCCGGCCGGGCAGCAGCATCCGGATCAGCACCCCGTCGAGGTCGGTGGTGACGAACCGGGAGGCCAGGCCCGCCATGTACGGGTTGCCGTCGGTCACCACGTCGATGACGGTGTGACCGGCCGCGACCAGGGCCCTGAGCAAGGTGAGCACCTGCCCGTCATCGGTGGCGCACCAGCGCAGCACCAGGCCGCCGGACAGCGCGGTGAGGCCCGGCTCCGTGGCCAGCGGCAGCAGACATGGGATGCCGGCGGCGCGGTACAGCGGCAATGCGGCGCGGGCGCCGCGACTGTTGAAGTGGCCGATCACCGCCGAGTAGCCGCCGTCGCGCACGATCTCCTCGGCGCGCCGGCGGCCCAGGTCGGCGTCGCCGCCGTCGTTGTAGAGCATCCATCGGACGCCGTCGCCGGCCACCACGAGCGAGTCCACAAGCAGCCGTCCCCAGGCCGACCGCGGGCCGCTGAACGGCCCGACCACAGCGACCCGCGCGGCACCCTCCAGGGCGGAGAGGTACTCAGGCACCGAACACCGGTCCGTCCGGCCGGCGGATGCGGCGGCCCGGCCGCGGCGGCTGCAGGGCGGTCTCGTCGACCGCGAGCGGGTGGGAGTGACCGATCAGGCCGGCGAGCCGCGCAGCCGCCCCCGGCAGCACCGGCGCGGCCCAAGCGGCCAGGGCCTGCGCGACGACGAGCTGGGCGACCAGCCCGGCGAGGTGCCGGGGGTCGCGCGGGGACAGCGCCGCGTAGTGCCCATGCAGATGCCCGTGGTCGGCGCCGAGCTGAACCAGCTCGTCCAGCAGTGCGGTGATTCGGCGGGTGTCGAACCGGGGCAGCTCATAGGCCGCGCGCAGGTCGGCCAGGGTTCGCCGCAGCGTGCCGGCCAGCGCTTCCCAGGACGGCCCGGACAGTTCGTAGGCCGGCACCACACCGTCGGCATCCCGGACGATCGCGGTGGTCAGGCGGTCGATCCAGCCGTCCCAGTGGGTCCGCAGGTGCTCGCGGGTGGCCTCCAGCGCGGGCAGCGAGAAGCTGGTCTGCCGGCCGTCGGGGCGGTCCGCGAGCAG
Organism: Pseudonocardiaceae bacterium; assembly: GCA_036505275.1. Taxonomy (GTDB): domain Bacteria; phylum Actinomycetota; class Actinomycetes; order Mycobacteriales; family Pseudonocardiaceae; genus DASXTS01. Next base: position 7,667 of record DASXTS010000138.1, on the reverse strand, counting down.
GTGGAAGCGGAGCACGTCGGGGTCGGTGGTGGCGAGCAGCTCGCTGGCCCAGATGGCGTGCCGGCGGCTGGTGGAGAACTTCTTGCCCTCCAGCCGGTAGAACTCGTTGACGACGAAGTGGTCCGGCAGCCGCACGGTGGCGTCGTAGGCCATGAACATGGCCGGGAACAGCACGGCGTGGAAGTAGCCGTTGTCGAAGCCGAAGAACTGGACAAAGGAACCCGCGGCGGCCATGAGGGCCGACTCGTCGCCGAGCTCGTTGCGCTGCGCGGCCTGGCGGGCCTGCAGAAGGTAGCCCGGAGCCATCTCGAACCACACATAGATCCGCTGATCGGCGAAGTCACCAACCTCGGCCGGCACCGGGACGCCCCAGTCGGCCGGGTGCGACACGGCGATCTCCGGCAGGCCGTCGCGGCGCATCTGCTCGCACAGCACCCGAAGGTGCGGCGGCATGGTGACCCGCTCCCAGTAGGCCGCAAGCTGCTGCTCGTAGCGAGCGAGCGGGAAGAACAGCCGGCGCTGCTCCCGCAGCTCGGCGGGCTCGCCGCAGACCACGCAGGCCGGGTCGATCAGGTCGCCGCAGCTGTTGGGCCGGCCGCACACCTCGCACGCGTTGCCGCCGGAGGACGCCTTGCAGTGCGGGCAGCCGCCGGTGACATAGGCCTCGTAGAGCCACCGGTCGCACGGCACGCAGTACGGCAGCGGCCGGCTGCGCTCGACCAGAGCGCCGCGCCGGTGCAGGGTCAGGAAGAAGTGCTGGACAAAGGCGGCGTACTCGTCGTCCCGCCGCGGCCGCAGGCTGACATCAAAGATCGCGCCGACGTCCCGCCACGCCGCCTCGATCCGCTCGGCGTAGCCGTCGGCGACGTCCTCCGCGGCGCGGCCGTCGCGCAGCCCGCGCACCTGCACGTAGCTCTGGTGGTCGTCCTGCCCGGTGGTCATGACCGCGCGACCGCCGGTCGCGGCGACGTAACGCCGGTAGACGTCCGCGGCCACGTACGGCCCGGCGAGGTGACCGATGTGCAGCTCGCCGTTGGGGGTCGGCGGGGTGGCCGTGATGAACGTCAGGTCAGGCACCGTGCTGCTCCTCTCCGGGCTCGCCCGTGATCGCGGGCTCGCGCAGCGGCCAGTAGATCGAGATCCAGACCAGCTCCTCGTCGGCCGGATTGGCGACCACATGGGTGTGGTTGCGCGGCAGGAACGCCATCTCGCCGGCGGACACCGGGACCGACTCGCCGTCCATCCGCACCTCGGCCCGGCCGGACAGCACCACGACGAGCTCGTCCTGGTTGTGGCAGTCGGGTGCTGTCTGCGCACCGGGGTCGAGGAAGACCGCCATCTGGCCGAACGGTGGCTCGTCGGTCTGCCCGAGCCAGGGCACCATGCGCTGAGTGGAGGTGCCGAACTCCGGCTTGGCCGCGGTGCGGTCGATGGTGACGGTCTGGATCATGTGCTGCTCCCGACGAGATCGGTACGAAGGACAGGGGGCGTTTCGACAGCCGGCACGGGGATGCGGGTGCGGCCGCGGGTGCGGCTCCGCGTGCGGCTCCGGGTGCGGCCCAGCACGCCGGTCATGGCGAGGCACCCGGCGGCCAACACCAGCGCCGCGACCAGCGTCCAGCCGGCGACGGCAAGGAACCCGATGGAGACGCCCAGGGTCAGCCAGGCCGCGATGCGCAGCGTCCCGGTCGCCCCGGCGCGCAGCGCGCTGAGCGCCACCACAACGTAGAGCAGTAGGAACCCGCAGCTCACCACGGCGGCGACGGCGGCCTCGTCGAGGCCGAGGACACCGACCGCAGTGAGGATCACCGCGTAGCAGCAGGCCAACGCGGCCAGCGCCGGTACCGGCGCGCCGGTGCGCCGCTCGGTTATGCCGACCAGCCTGGGCAGCAGCCGGCGCCGGGCCGCGGCGACCACCAGCCTCGACGCCCCGAGCACCCAGGCGTTGGTGGCGACCACGATGATGCCGACGGCGAGCACATCGCCGGCCAGCGCGCCGCGCTCGCCCAGCGGTGCGCGCAGCAGCGCGGTGAGCACCACCGGGTCCTGGCCGGCGCCCTGGGTACCCCGCGATACCAGCAGGAACGCCACGGCGACGGCGAGATACAGCGCGCCAACCAGCGGTACCGCGAAGCGCACCGCGCGCCGATAGGTCAGGTGCGGGTCGCGCACCTCTTCGGCAATGGTGGACACGTTCTCCCAGCCGAGGAACGAGAAGAACGCAATGACGACGGCCGGCCCGAGAGCCAGCCAGCCGTGCGGCGCGAACGGCGCCATGCGGTCGGCGGACATGTGCGGCGTGGCCAGCGCGACGGCCAGCAGGAGGCCGCCGACGAGCACACCGAGCGCGACCGCCTGCAGCCGGGCGCCGGTGGCCAGCCTCAGCAGGTTGAACGCGACGGCCAGCAACATGAACCCGGCGGCGGCCGCCGGCACCGCGGCCGGTGGCAGCCCGACCAGGTGGGCCAGGTAGCGGGCCGAGGCCAGGCCGAGGATCGGGTTGCCGATGACGTACAGCGCCACCAGCAGGAGGCTGGCCGCGTCCCCGGTCCGGTCGCCGAACTGGTGCCTGACGAACGCCGCGACGCCGCCGGCGTCCGGGTGCCGCGCCGACATCTCGGCGAACAACGTGGCCAGTGGGTAGGACGCCACGATGAGCACCAGCCACACCAGCAGCGACGCCGGCCCCGCCGCTCGCGCGGTGAGCCCTGGGATCAGCAGGATGCCGGCCCCGACCATGCTGGTGAGGTAGAACACCAGCAGCCCGGAGGCACCCAGCCCCACCTTTTTCACGTCTGACATCGAGGTTGACATCGAGGTTGACATCGAGGTTGACATAGCGCGGGCGCGCCCCTCAGGCGGCGCGGTCGAGCCGCTGCCATTCGGCGGCATGGTTCGCCGCCTTCCGGATGCCTGCCAATGAGTCGGCGATTTCGCCGGCGCGGACCGAAAGCAGCGAGAGCAGGGTGTCGCTGAGCCCGTGGGTAGATTCGGAAAGGCCCTGCACGAAAATTGCCGGGGCGAACTCATCGACGGTGTGCAACCGGTAGTCCGGGGCCACCTCGGGGGTGCCGTCATCGGCCAACCGCAGGAACGGCGTCAGCGCGTCAAGGAACGGCGCGCCGCGCTGGTAGCCGGTCGCCAGCACGACGCCGTCGGCCCGCAACGTGGTTTCGTCCTGCCCGAACCGGTTGTGCAGAGTGACAGTCACGCCGGTCTCGTCGGCGTCCAGCCCGCGCAGCTCGTGGAACGGCAGCATGCCCAGCCTGCTCCGGCCGAGGATCGCGTCGTTCAGCCGCCGCCGGTACAGGTCGACCAGCAGCGACAGGTCGACTGCCGAGTAGTTGGCGAAGTGATGCTCGGCCCGGACGGCGTCGCGCTCAGCGTGACTCAGCGAGAGCATGAACTGCCTCGCGTCCGGGTCGAACAGCTCGTTGACGAACGGGCTCTCGTCCAGCGGGCGCGGCGCGTAACCGCGGAAGGCCAGGTCGACCCGCGCCCGAGGGTAGGCGTCGAGCAGGTAGCGCGCGGTGTCCCCGGCGCTCTGCCCGGCGCCGATGATGACGAACCGGTAGGGCGCGTCGCGGTCCGAGTAGGTAGCCGGCACCGCCTCGGTGAACACGCTGGTGTGGAACACCCGCGGGCTGTCCACGCCGGCGGCGCACTCCGGAACGTACGGCGTGCCGCCCGGAGCCACGACCGCGTTGCGGGCCAGCACGGTGCCGCGATGCCCGGTCGCGGTGTCCTGTACGACGGCCTTGACCAGCGACACCCGGTCCGGGGTGCGCACCGGCTCCAACGCGACCACCCGGTGCCCGTACCTGACCTGCTCGGTGAAGTGCGACGCGGCCCAGCGGTAATACGCCTCAAGCTCTGAGCGCAGCGGCGTGACGTCCCGCGAGGCGACGAACTGGAAGAGCAGCCCGCGCTCGTGCAGCCAGCTCAGGTAGGTGAAGCGGCTGGTCGGGTCGCGCAGCGTCGCCAGGTCCTTGAAGAACGGCACCTGCGCCCTCGATCCGTCGATGAGCATTCCGGGATGCCAGGCGAAGTCGGGTTTCTGCTCGATGAACAGTGCCGTTGGCCGGTCCGGTTCGGGCATTTCCGCGAAGGCGACGGCCAGCGCGAGATTGGACGGTCCAAAGCCGACCCCGAGAACGTCAACAATTGCCTTGTTTTCGGCTTCGTTATCCATGGAGCCCGCTCCCTGCCTTCCGCCGCATTGAGACCGCACATGCTCGCTGCGGCTCACTGTGCGGGAGCGGCCGTGACAGGGCCGTCGCCGGACGGCCTCAGGCGTGTGGCTGAAGGAGCCCCGGCCAACCGTAGCCAGGGCGACCCTTGGTCGCTAGGTGGCGCTGGGTCGGCGCCCGACGAACTGTCCCTCGTCCGGGCCCTCGCCGGGGGGGCTGGCGGCCATCGGACTGTCCGCCTTGACCGCCTCCGGCGTGACGCCGCGTTCCTCCTCACTGACCAGCGAACGGATGCCGGCGTTGAGCACCGCGAGCAGCGGTACGGCGAGCAACGCTCCGATGATGCCGGCCAGCACCACGCCGCCGGCCACCGCCAGCACGACGGCCAACGGGTGCAGTGCCACCGCCCGTCCCATCAGCAGCGGCTGCAGCACGTGGCCTTCGAGCTGCTGCACCGCCATCACCACGGCCACCACCCCGAGCGCGGTCAACACGCCCTTGGTCACCAGCGCGACCAGTACGGCAACCACGCCGGTGAGCACCGCGCCGATGATCGGCACGAACGCGCCGATGAACACCAACGCGGTCAGCGGGATGACCAGCGGGACCTTGAGCGCCCACAGCCCGATCCCGATACCCACCGCGTCCACCACGGCGACCAGCGCCGCGGCGCGCACATAGGCGACCAGGGAGGCGAAGCCGCGCTCGCCGGCGAGCTCGACCCGCTCCCGGTGCTGGCGCGGCAGGGTGCGCATGACGAAGTGCCAGATCCGATGGCCGTCGAACAGGAAGAAGATCAGTGTGAACAGCACGAGCAGCGCACCGGTGGCGAAGTGGCCGACGCTGCTGACCGTGGAGAGCGCCCCCGAGGTGATCTGCTCGCGGTTCTCACTGAGGGTGCTGCCGAGGCCGGCGACCAGGCTGTCCAGCTCGGACCGTGACAGCTTGAACGGGCCGTTGACCAGCCAGCCGGTGATCGTGGTGATGCTCTGGCCGACCCGGTCCTGCAAGTCGGGCAGGCCGGCGATGAACGCCCGGACGACAAACGTGAGCACGCCGCCGACCACCGCGATGCCGGCAACCAGCACCACGGCCGTGGCCAGCCCGCGCGGCACCCCACGCCGGTACAGCGCCGCGACCGCCGGCGCGAGCAGCGCGGACAACAGCAGGGCCACCGCGACCGGGATGACCACATTGGACAGCCGGATGATCAGGTAGCCGAGCACCGCCAACGCGCCGGCCACCACCAGCAGCCGCCAGGACAGCGCGGCCGCCACCCGCAGCGGGTACGGCACCTCGGATGCCGGATCGCGCACCGCGGCGGGCACCGTGAGCGGCGGCATGGGGGGCCGCGGCCCGGCCGGCGTCGCTGGCACCACTGGCGTCGTTCTGGCATCTCGGACGGCCGGCAGCCGGAGGTTGCCCAGGCCAAACTTCCTCACCCGAGCACCGTATCGCGGTGCGCGCCCCGCGACATGGCGTCCCTGCTGGCACCGACGCCGATCGTGGAACGGCCCGAGGGTCCACTGTGGACGCTCTCGGGCCGTTCCGGATCACTCGTGGGTTCAGGCGTTCGGCAGCTCGGTCGCAGTGCCGACCAGACCAGCCAGACCCGTCGTCAGGTCGCGCATCAGGTCGAGGCCGCCCAGCGTGACCAACGCCGGCTGGTCACCCAGCGGCAGCGCACCGAGTTCCGGCAGCTCCGGCAGCTCCAGCGGCTCCAGCGGCAACGGTGCCAGCACCGCGTCCGCATCCGCCAGGTCCGCCACGTTCGCCAGGTCCACCAGGTCCGCCAGGTCCGCCACGTCCGCCACGTCCGCCACTTCCGGCAGGGGTGGCAGGCTGTCCACCGGCCCTGCGCCATCCACGACGAGCAGCGCATCCACGCTGGCCAGGACGTCCACGGTCAGCTCGCCGAGCACGTCAAGGCTCGGCACCGTGCCCAAGCCGGCCAGTGCGGAACTATCCAGCTCCGCCACCGCTGCTACGGCCGCCGTGACCCCGCCGTCCACCGTCACGAGGGCATCGACGTCGGCGAGCAGGCCGACGTCGACGCTTGCCACAACACCTGCCAGACCGTCCACGGTGACGAGAGCGCCAAGGTCGAGGTCGGGCAGCTCCGGTAGATCGGGAATTGCCGGCAGGCTGCCGACCGCCGGCAGACCGAAGCCGTCCAGGCCTGTTGTCAGAATGCTCTCGACATCGGTCTCGATGGCGCTCGCGACATCGATGTCCACCGGCAGAGCGGCGAGACCGGTGACACCGGAGACCGCCGAAGTGACCGACTCCAGGGCGCCGACCGGGAGGGAGGCGATGTTGCCGGCGAGCGACGCGCCGGTGCCGTCCGTGACGACCTGACGGTCGGACGCGATGACGGACTCGGTATCGGCAGCGGCCGAAGCGCGGGCGAGCAACGCCCTGCCGATGCCGAACGGCCGGGCCGCGGACACCGCCGCCACCAGCTCGACGTTGCCGGCGAGCGTCGCACCCGTGCCGGCGGTGCCCGCCGACCCACCCGCCGTGGCGGAGATTGTGCTGGACGCCGAGGCGTCCGCGAAGCCGAGCAAGGACGCCTCGGCGGACATGCCGAACCAGAACGCGGCGTCGCCGAGCACGTCAACCGGCGCGGCCACCGGGGTGGATGCCAGCACGCCGCCGAGCAGGCTGACATCCGCGCGGGCGTAGGCGTTGCCGCCGGCCTGCGCCGCGACAGTGGTCCGGTGCGCCGCCGCGGCACGCCCGATCCAGGACATCCCGTTGCCGAGGCTGCCGTCGGTCTCGCTGAGGCCGCCGGCGGTCGCCTGCGTGAACGTGCTGCTGTCGGTGGAGGTGCGGGCCGTCCAGGTGATGCCGTTGCCGGTGATCTGCCCAGGACCGGTGACCGGCACGGAGACGACCTGACCGGCGCCGACGGTGCCATCGCCCGCAATGCTGTGCCTGCCACCGGCCGCTGACGCCACGGTGCCGGGGTGCTCGGCCTCCGAGGTGCCGAACCACGAGATCGCATTGCCGGCGAAGGCCGCCGGCCCGGCGACGGCGGCAGCAACGATGTTGCCGGAGCCCTGGGTAAGGGCGCCGTTGCTGATCACGTCGCCGGCCGCCAGGACGTGGTCGATGGCGCCGGCCCGCGCGGGCACAGCTGCCGGGCCGGTCGTGGGCAGCAGCTGGTCCGCGGTCGCCAGCAGGTTGTCCGTGTTGAGCGTCTGGTCCAGGCACGGCGTCGAGAGCTGGCCCGCGGGCGCGCCGATCACGTTGTCGCACATGCCGGGAACGGACAGCGACGGCGCAAGCGGCGAGGTCGGACGATCGGGGCAGCACTCGTTGGCCGAGGCGATCCCGGCGCCAAGAGCCAGCATTCCGCCGGTGAATAACGCGGCCTGCAGGCCGCGCTTCGCCCAGGCGTTCATTGGGTCTCCCTTCGGTTCATGGTTTTGGGGTCGGGCAGCGCGCGGCGGCCCGGTCGATCACGGGGATGAG
>DASXTS010000137.1:0-9114 GCA_036505275.1 Pseudonocardiaceae bacterium | reverse complement strand
ACTACGGATCAGAAGGTTAGGGGTTCGAGTCCCTTCGGGCGCGCCAGATCACACCACCGCAAGACCACCATCTACCTGCGATTTCTCGTTTTCTGGTGCCTCAGCTCCTGCCGCGGATTCAGTGTAGGTGGTGTCATGGGTGCCCGAAGGGTGCCCGGGTGTTGCCCGGGGTGCCCGTGGCACCACGGTGACCGGGCCCACCGGCCCGGCGGTTCTGCTTGGCGTGGCCCGTGGGCGACGCCGGGGCGTGCCAACGTTTAGCGAAGGCTAGGACCCGGTCGCGCCGGCCGCTGCGTGCGCGGCGGAGGGCGTGCCCGAGGTGTACGTGGACGTGCCGTTCAGCGCCGGGCGCAACCACCACCCGCGCCACCGTCTGGCAGGCCGGACTCACCGCTGGCCTGGCCACCCTCGAACCCACCGCCCGATCTGCCTGCCTTCGGCGCGTCGCGAGGAGAGCAACACCGTTCCGCACCACCGCTCGCATTCCGAAGCGGTCGCCAGGCTCCGGGCAGCGCCCGGCCGCCGGAGGTTTCTTGTCGAGACGACGAGGGACTGACTTCTGACCTTCGGCCGGATCGCCCTGATAGGGACTGTCACCTGCGCTGATCTCCGGGGTAGCTTCACGACCGGCGTCGGCAGACCCGCGATGCCAGGTCATCTCGAGGAGGGCAACGATGGCGAGGACCCGCGAACTGGTGGAGAAGTTCTACGACGCGTTCAACAACGGCGATCTTGACGCCGCCCGACAGTACTTCGATGAGGACATGGAGAACGTCGACCCGACGGGGACACTCAACGGCTGGGACGCGTTCCGTCAGTTCGTGGCGGTCTTCAAGGCGTCGATGCCCGACGCCCGGCTCAATGCCAAGGTGTGGATCGACGGCGGCGCCGTCGTCGCAATCGAAGGGACATTCACCGGGACCTTCACCAACCCACTGCCGTCACCCCAAGGGGAGATACCCCCAACCGGTAAGTCCTTCGAGCTTCCGTTCGTGGAGATCAACCACGCGCCAAGCGGTCGGATCACGTCGCACCGGGTGTACTACGACCAGATGGCGTTCCTCGCCGCGTTGGGCGTCATGCCGCCGCAGTAAGCGTCACCCGCGGGCACCTCTGATACCGAGCGGGGGCCCCTCCCGGATGATCACGATTGCGCCGGCCGAGCGGATCGAACCGATGGCGGGCAGCAGCCGTCGTCACCTGGGGTCTTCGCCGCGGCGTTCGGGCCTCCCGCGGAACGGAGCTACATCACGCTCCGGGACATGACCCGGTGATCTTTCGACGTTTGGCCGCCCTGGGTCGTGCCGAAGTTTTGTGATCTTGCTGCGTCTGTTGTCGTGTTGACCTGCTGGGATGGGCTCGATGACGACCGAATTTGAGCTGACCCTGGTCGGCGACCGCGGCATGATCACCTCGGCGCGCATCGCGGCGCAGCGCAAGCTGGGCGGGCTGTCCTGGATCACCTGCCTGCGCGCCCCGGCGATCAAGGCGCTAGCCGCCGACGATGGCCCGCTGCAGATGAGCCCTGTTCGACACCGACGACCTGGCCGAGATCAGCCACCCGGACTACCCCGGCTGATCGCCTGCCGCAACCCGGCGCTGGCCGCCGAACGCCCCCGCACACGCCGCACCGCCCTGGCCCCACTGACCCCCCACCGACGAACACCCCCAGCCCGCGCCAACCCGGTCACCCCCGCCGTCCGATCCACCCACGCGACCAGCAAGGCCGGCTGTCTACAGTGGACGATCTGTCAATCACGATGACTGCGAAACTCCGCCGTCAGCCTCCACATCATCCGGTCCAGGCAAAGGGGCGGCCAATCTGACCTGCGGCGGACAGCCGACCAGGTGCGCGGCAGCCTTCTTACACGCGGGTGGTCGCAGGTTCGAACCCTGCCGCGCCCACTACCTGAACTGCATGAATAGGCTGAGCAGTGTTACGTAGTTGATCAATGTCACCGGTCGTGTCACCACCTGAACTCACCGCATGGCCAAGCAGGTCCACCAGGGACGCCGGCGCGGGCACATCCGCCAGCGCGGCAACTCGTTCCAGGTGCTCATGTAGGCCGGCCTGGATCCCGTCACCGGCAAGGAATCCCGGCGCGCCACCACATGACTGCTCGGCGCCCGACTGCACGCTGGCCGCGGCCGTCCGCTGGGAGTGGATCAAATCGAACCCCGCAGGCGTGGTGAAGAAGCGGTTCTTGATTCTCCGGCGCTGTCCAGCGGTCGTCAGCGCCACTTGGCGGCGGCGTCGATCAGGCGTTCGAGCATTACGTCGGGCACGGTGCCCTCCTGCAGGGTCGTGCGGAAGATCAGCGGGCCGAGCAGGATGGCGGTCAGCACGGGGGGCTGCAGCGGTTCGTCGAGTTCTCCGGCGTCGGCGGCGAGGGCGAACGCGGCTTGCAGCCGGTGGTCGAGGAGCTGGAGCTGGTGATCGCGGTACGAGGTGGCCGTGGTTTGCCAGCGGGCCTGGTACATGAGCGTGACCGCGATCGACGCGAGCGCCGGCAGGGCGAGTTCGTCGGCGATGCGGCGCAGTTCGGCGAGCAGCCACGGGCGCAGCGGGAGGCGTGGCTGCCGGAAGAACGGGACATCCGCGGCGGACATTGCGTCCTGCAGCAGGTCGCCGGGGTGGCTCCAGTGGCGGTAGACGGTGGCGCGACCGACGCCCGCTCGTTGCGCGACCCGCTGGTGGGTGACCGCGGCCGGGCCCTCGTCCTGCAGGAGTTCGCGAGCCGCGGTCAGCATGGACTCGCGGCTGCGAACGAACCTGGGGTCCTGGGTGTCGGCCACGCCACCATACTACGAGACATGTTGACTCATTGCCCGGCTGGTGCCACACTACCTTCATGACGAGACAACATGTATCACAGTCGCGGCCTGTGATGGCTTCGTCGGTGACCTCCTGGCCGACGCCGACCGAATGGCGGCGGGTGCTGCGCCACTACATGCTGCGAAACACGCTGGGGCGCATCGACAACCGGGCAGTGATCCGCGACAACGCCGGGCTGCGTCCGCACCAGGTCACCGCGACCGAAAGCAACGGCCCCTACTACATTCCCGGCACGCCGGTGCGCCGCGACGTCCGCGAGGGCCGCGAGGGAGCACCGTTGACGCTGCGGGTACGCGTGGTCGATGTCCACACCGACCAGCCGCTGGCGGGGTCGGTGAGCGGAGAGATCTGGCACTCCGACGCCAACGGGCACTACTCGGGGTATCTGTCGTATCTGCCGGAGCGGTTTCCGGCCATCGTGACCATGGCGCTGCGCCGGTTCCGGCCCACCGACGGGTCGCGGTTCCTGCGTGGCCGGCAGTTCGCCGACCCCGACGGCGTGATCGAGTTTCTCACCATCGTGCCCGGCTGGTACACGCCACGAACGCTGCACATCCATTTCAAGGTCCGGCACAACGACGAGGAGTTGGCGACCACCGAGTTCTACCTGCCCGAGTGGGTGCGGCAGGAAACGCTGACCGTGCCGCCGTACGACCGCCGCGGACCGGGCATGTTCGTCAACGCCAACGATGCGGAGATCCGCCTCGCCAAAGGCGCACCCGGATGCTGGCCGCAGATCACCGGGACACCCGAGGGCTACCAGGCCACCATCACCGTCAAGGTCGATCCCCGACGACCGCGACGGTAGCCGACGACCATTGCCGAACCAGCCGCACGGATGGCGTGCAGATCGGAGTCACAGATGACCGACGACACCGGCCCGATGGCCGGCAAGACCGTACTGGTGACCGGCGGCACCGGTGGTATCGGTAAGGCCACGGCTGCCGGACTGGCCGCACTGGGCGCCCGGGTCGCCATCACCGGCCGCGACCTCGGCCGCACCCGGGCCGCGGCGGCCGGCGTAGCCGCCACGTCCGGCAACCCGGCGGTCGACGCGTTCGCCGCCGACATGTCGTCGCAGGCCGAGGTGCGGCGGCTGGCCCGCGAAATCCTGGACACCTACCCGCGCCTGCACGTGCTGGTCAACAATGTCGGCGGCTTCTGGGCCACCCGCCGAGTCACCGCCGACGGGCTGGAGCACACTTTCGCCGTCAACCACCTCGCCGGGTTTCTTCTCACCAACTTGCTCCTCGACCGGCTCGAAGCCAGTGCCCCGGCCCGGATCGTCACAGTTTCTTCCGGCACCCACCGCACGGGAACGATCAACTTCGATGATCTTCAGGGCGAGCAGGACTACTCGGCGCAGCGGGCCTACACCCAGTCGAAACTCGCCAACGTCATGTTCACCTATGAACTGGCCCGCCGGCTGCACCGTACCGGTGTGACCGCCACCGCACTGCATCCTGGCGTGGTACGCACCGGATTCGCCGCAGAAGACCCCTCACCGATGTGGAAGATCGTCCTTCCCCTGATCCGGCCATTTCTCAAGACGCCGCAGCAGGGCGCGGCCACGTCGATCTACCTGGCGTCCTCACCCGACGTCGAAGGCATCACCGGCGAGTACTTCGCCAACCGCCGCCCTGAGAAGTCGAGCACATCCTCCTACGACAAGACCGCGGCCGTGCGCCTGTGGCAGATCAGCGCGGACCTCGTCGGACTCGGCACCGGCACCTAGGCTGGGCAGTCGGCTCACGGGCCGGCGGCCAGCGCCCCTGTTCAGTCGGGCCTTGCCACGTGCCAGATCCGTGCCAGGTGCGCTGGTCGAGCTCGGTGGCGAACGGTCACTTGCGGGGTATCTGGGCGGCCAACGCGGACGTCACTCTGCTGTTCCTGGGTTTCCTGCCCACGACCGACGACTGCGGCTAGCCGAGCACACGGTTGTGATTCCTGACCACCGCCTTGGGGTCCGGGTCCGCCAGGAGCGCCGTCAGCGCGGCCCGCGCCGATGTGCCGCCGGTCATGCGCGCGGCGATGGCACCAGTGACTGTGGCCGCGGCGAACGACGTCCCGCTCCACAGCGCGGTGCCGTCGAAGTGCTTCGTCCCTGGCGTACCGAACTCGTCGTGGATCACGACGTCGGCGGTGAGGTAGGCGCCGGTGACCTTCTCGCCAGGCGCGGTGCACGTGATCCACGGCACCCGTGGAGTGAACTCGGCGAGCCCATCGTGCTCCCTCCTCGCCCCGACCGCGACCACCGTCGGCAACGCGGCCGGCCAGGCCGCCGACCGCTTGGTCAACCCGTTCTGCCAGCCGGTCACGATGCCGTGGTTGCCGGCTGCGGCCACCACGACCACGTCCGGGCCGATCCGCTCGGTGGCACGGGTGAGCACCAGCGGCGGCTCGCCGTCGGCGGTATAAGAGCCGAACGAGAGGTTCATTATGTGCACCCGCCTGGCGAGCTGCAGCATCTCCTTCGCGATGGTCCAGGTGTCGCCCCTGCCCGTCATGGGATCGAGCAACCCGCTCACGATCAGGTGCGCGCCCGGGGCCCGCTCCAGGATCTTGCTTGCGACGAAGATCCCGTGCCCGGCCCTGGCCGGGACCGGTTCGGCCGGCAGCTCCAGCGCGGGCTCGGCATCCACCGTGTGCGGGCCGGGCAGTCCGGCGCTCTTGCGGAACGGGGTGTCGATCAGCCCGATCGTGACGCCGGTTCCGACGTCGCTGGGCGCCACCGACACCGCGCGCCCGGGTGTCAGCTCCGGCTCGTCGAGCAGCATGGGCTTGGACGTGCCGAGGCTCACGAGCCCGCCGACCATCGGTTTCGACGTGCCGGATCCGATGATCCCCTCGATGGTGCGGTTCTTCCCGACGACCGGAATCCAACCGCCGAACAGACCGGCGAAGTGCCGGCGCAGCTCGATGAGTAAGGCATCGAGCTCGACGACGCCGGCCGGCAGCGTCAGCCGGGCCAGTCCCAGCTCAGGGCTCGGATCGATCAGCTCTTTGTCGTCGCCGACGACCTTCGGCCACAGCTCGTACTCGCGAAGTTGCGCCGTTACGAGGTCCTGGTGGTCGAGGTCGACGATCAGTTCGGGGGGCTCGACGGGTGCGGGCGGTTCTTGCGGTTTGTTCATCAGGCGTACCTTCCTCTGGCGGTGCCCATCGACCGACAGAGATGGCCGAGGCGGGTTTGATGCGGGGTTCGACGGGGGTTGTCCGGATCGGCTCGGCGCTGCAGGACGCCGAGGCCGCGGTGCGGCTCGCGGACCTCGACCCGGGACGCGCCGCCCCGGTCGCGGCCGTGGCGGTGGCCAGCGCGCGGCGTGAGCGCGACAGCGCCGCCGAGGCGATCGCGCAGCGGGCGTGGGGGCACTCGCTGCTGCACTGCGGGGAGATGGACAGCGCGATCCGGCACCTGCGGCGTGCCGTCCGGTGCGCGGAGCTCGCCGGATCGCCGCCCCTCGCAGGCGAAGCCCAGGTCAAGCTCGCGCACGCGATGATCCAGCGGGGACACCCGCGCTCCGCGCTCGTTGCGGTGGACGCGGCGCTGGGCAGCCTCGAGGGGGTGGCCCGAGCCAGGGCTCTGGCCCAGCGGGCGATCATCCTTCACCTTAGCGGGCGGCTGGACGACGCCGAGGCCGGCTTCAACGCCGCACTGCCGGCGTTGCGGCGCGCGGACGACACGCTCGGCATCCAGCGAATGCTGATCAACCGCGGTTTCCTGCACGCCGATCGCCACGCGTTCCCGTTGGCCGAGGCCGACCTGGTCGAGGCCGAGCGGCTGGCCCGGCAGCTCGGCAGGCAGCTCACTATCGGAATCATCGCCGCGAACCTCGGCTTCTTCGCGACCCTACGCGGCGACGTGCCGGCAGCGCTCGCGCACTTCGACCGTGCCGAGCGAATCACGGCGGCGCACGGCGCGCAGCTCGGCACGATCCACCAGGACCGCGGCGAGCTGCTGCTATCCGTCGGGCTGGTGTCCGAGGCGCGGGCCGCGGCGACCAAGGCCGTGCTCGCCTACCAGCGGGAGCGGCGTGGGCTCAAGGTTCCCGAGGTGCGGCTGTTGCTCGCGCAGGCGGCGCTTCTCGATGGCGATCCGTCCTGCGCCCTGGATTACGCGGTGGCCGCGCGGCGCGACTTCTCGCGTCAGCATCGCGCGGAGTGGGTGGAGCTCGCGCGGCTGGTCGCGCTGCGCGCCACGCTGGCTTCGCCCGGCCGGGTGCCGGCGCGGCTGCGCGAAGTCGAGACGATGGCCGACGTCCTGAGCCGCGCCGGCTGGCCTGCCGCGGCGCTGGAGGCGCGGCTGGTGGCAGCGCAGGTGGCGGGGCTGTCGGGTCGTGAGGGCGACGGGGTGCGGCGGCGGGAGCACCTGCTTGTGGCGGGTCGGTTGGCGGGGCGGCGGGGACCGGCGGCGCTGCGCGCCCGGGGATGGTACGCGCAAGCGCTGTTGCGGCTCGACGCCAGGCAACCGCGGGCCGCTGCGACCGCGGCCAGGCGCGGATTGCGGATTCTGGACGAGCACAACGCGTCGATGGCGGCGACCGACCTGCGCGCACACGCGGCGATCCAGCGAGCGGACCTGGTGGAGCTCGGGTTGCGGGTGGCGCTGGACGGCGGTCGGCCCGCGCACGTCTTCGAGTGGGCCGAGCGCGGCCGGGCGAGCCACCTATTGCACCGGCCGGTGCGGCCACCGGCCGACCAGGCGCAGGCCACGCTGCTGTCGCAACTGCGGGCCGTCGCTGGGGAGATCGACAAGGCCCGCGACGCAGGACGCGGCACCGCGCGGTTGGCCAACCGTCAGGTCGAGCTGGAGCGGCTGATCCGCGACCAAAGCCGGCTGCGGCGCGGCGAGTTGGGCGGCCCATTGGCCTCGCCAGTGCGGCCGGCCGAGCTCGGTCACGCGTTGCGCGACTGGGCGCTGGTGGAGTTCGTGCAGCTCGACGGGCTGTTGCATGGGCTGAGCCTGGCCGATGGGCGGCTGCGGCTGCGGCCCGTCGGCGCGGCCAGCGTGGTGACCGGGCTGGTGGAGCGGCTGCCGTTCGCGCTGCACCGGCTGGCGGCCCGCGGTGCACCCGCCGAGTCGAGGGCAGCCGCGCTCGCG
This sequence comes from Pseudonocardiaceae bacterium, assembly GCA_036505275.1. Taxonomy (GTDB): domain Bacteria; phylum Actinomycetota; class Actinomycetes; order Mycobacteriales; family Pseudonocardiaceae; genus DASXTS01. Next base: position 1,177 of record DASXTS010000137.1, on the reverse strand, counting down.
CTGCTGCGGGCGGCCGCGGCCCGCCTGGACGCCGTCCTGCTCGGGCCGTTCGCGGCGGAGGTTGGCGACAAGCCGCTCGTCGTGGCGCCGACCGGGTCAATGCATGGCGTGCCGTGGTCGACGCTGCCGTCGTGCTCGGGACGGCCGCTCGTGGTGGCGCCGTCGGCGACCCTGTGGCACGCGTCCAGCACCACCACTGGCGACGGCGCCGTCGGGGTGGCGGTCGCGGCCGGGCCGAGGCTGCCGGGGGCACGCGAGGAGGCGCAAGCCGTCGCCGCCGTCCACGGCACCACCGCGCTGCTGGACGGGGCCGCGACGGCGGACAAGGTGCTGGCCGCGCTGGGCAGCGCCGGGCTCGTGCACCTCGCCGCGCACGGGCGGCTGTCTGCTGACAACCCGCTGTTCTCCGAGCTGCTGCTGGCCGACGGCCCGCTCGTGGTCTACGACCTGGAGCAGCTCCCACGCGTTCCGCACACCGTGGTGCTCGCGGCGTGCGACAGCGGCCGGTCCGTGGTGCGCACCGGCGATGAACTGCTCGGCCTGAGCGCGGCGTTCATCGCGCGCGGCGCGGCGCAGCTCGTCGCGTCCGTTGTGCCTATCCCGGACGCGCAAACCGCGCCGCTGATGGTCGCGTTCCACCAGCGGCTCGCCCGCGGCGAATCACCCGCCGTGGCGCTCGCCGCGGCACAGCGTCAGGTCACCGGCGGGCACACCGGCGGGGACACCGCCGCGCTCGCAGCCGCAGCCGGCTTCGTCTGCCTCGGCGCCGGCATGCTCACAGGTGTGCGACGCGCAGCACCCGCCGGCGCGGCCGCCGGATGATGTCGGCGGCTCACAGGGACCTGGAGACGTCGAGGTCGACGGTTGGTCGTCGCGGCCGACCTGGCGTCCTTGCGTTTGGTTCGCGGGAAGCTCCGGTGGATGTCCCCGGTCGCGCTGGCCCAGTCCTCGGCCTCGGCTAGCGCAACGTCCTGTCACTCTGACGAGAGCATGTCGACAAGCGCGCGTGGCAAGATCGGGACAGCGTGGCGCCCCCGAACGAGATCGACAATGTCGATGGACCTAGGCCACCTTCGACCACCGCGCTGGCGTGGAAAATTCCGCGAGAAGGAGGACGCGTGACCGTGGCACGAGTACTGGTGGTCGGTCTCGATCCCGCCAAGATCCAGGGCTGGGA
>DASXTS010000136.1:0-9801 GCA_036505275.1 Pseudonocardiaceae bacterium | reverse complement strand
CGGTGGGGACTACGGATACGACCAGGCCCATGATCTGGGCATCCGATGAAACGCTGGCGCGACCGGAGTCGAGGAGGCCGCTGTGGCGGGGCACGAGCCGATCCCGGCAGTGGTGCAGGCGGCCGCCGCCAGCCAGGTGCTGCGCCACGACCTGTACGAGTCGCCTGACCTGGGCTCGTTCGTCCGCGACCGGGTGGTCGTGCTCGGCGATGCCGCGCACGCGATGACGCCCAATCTCGGTCAGCGTGCTTGCCAGGCGCTGGAGGACGCGGCGACCCTCGGTGCGGTGCTGGACGAGCAGTTGCGCCCGCCCGGTCCCCAGGACATCGTGAGGCGGTCGCGGCGGATGGGCGCCATCGGTCAGTGGTCCTGGCCACCCGCGGTCGCGTTACGGGATCGGGTGCTGCCGCTCGTACCCCCGTCTGTCGCGACGCGGGCGCGCGCCGGTCCTCGCCTAGCCACCGCCCGGCTGCATCACCGTGTTCGCTACAGGTCACACCCCAGGGAGGGCGGCGCATGGACGTCAGCGACGTGTATCTCGAGATGTTTGACCGACTCCCGGATCTCGTCGAGGCCGCGGTCGATGGCCTGACACCCGAACAGCTGAGCTGGGCGCCCGCGCCGGGTGCCAATTCAATCGGCTGGCTGGTCTGGCACCTCAGCCGGATCCATGACGACCACGTGGCGGAGGTCGCCGGCTGGGACCAGGTGTGGATGTCGGGCGGGTGGGCGGGTCGGTTCGGCCTGGCTGCCGGCACCACCGAGACGGGGTACGGGCATTCGGCGGCGCAGGTCGTGGCGGTGCGGCCGGATGGTCCGGAGGTGCTCGTCGGCTACTTCCGGGCGGTGGCCGCCCGGACCCGCGAGTGGCTGCGCGGACTGACCCCGCAGGGGCTCGACCGGATCGTCGACGAGCGCTGGGACCCGCCGGTGACCCTGGGCGTACGGTTGGTCAGCGTCGCGGACGACAGTCTGCAGCACGCCGGTCAGGCGGCCTACGTGCGCGGTCTGCTGCCCCGCTGAACATCTACTCGGGCAGGGCGAGGACGTGCAGGAAGTGGCTGACCGTGTCGGCCATCGCGTCACGGGCCGGGTCAGATAAGGGCGAGAGTCCACCACGAGGAAGGCTCGGATGGCACCGGAGCGTGGCCAACGAGCGCCTCGCCACGGCGCTGACCTTCGACGAGGTGCTCGTCGGCCTGCCCGAGGTGGGCTGGTACAACCCGGTCACCGACGCGGAGTTGGCCGGCCGGCTCACCCCCCTGGTCGGCTACGGCCTGCTCGACCGCTCGCAAAACCACGGCTCCCACTACTCCTTGGCGGAAGAGTACGAGCGCAAGAGCCTGCAGTATTCGCTGACCCGAAAGGGTGACTCGACCACAGCCCGGCGCAGCCCGGCGCTCGCCGTCGTCGGGTCGTACGTCGCGACGCATAACACCGGGCCGGGCGGCAGGCCGGCAGAGATCTGCCGCACCGACCGGTCGTCAAGGTCATCCAGGACGGCGAGTCCGGCCTGTACCCGGCCGTAGTGCACGTTGACGCCGGCTCAGTGGCGTCAACGTGCCGCAATCCGCGCCCCGGGCATGATGACCGATCGCCCGGTACGAGCACACACCCGCGTCCTCGTACTGGGCGAGTGCATGGTCGAGCTGCGGCAGACCTCGCCCACGCTGGCCCAGGTGGGCACCGGCGGTGAGGTCGCGAGCCGCGAGCCGCGCTCGTCCTCGGCGTCGCCACCGCATCGGAGGTCATCCGTTGGCCGGGCGCGATCGTACCCCGGCAGAGCTTTTCCGTGCCCACCGCCTGAACAGCGGAACGATCACCGCGATCCGCGACCACCTCCACCAGATCATGGCAAGCGGTACCCCACCGAACGCAAAGGCAGACAAGGACGCCAACGACCGGTCGCCGCGATCGGGGGCGCGCGAAGGGTGTCACCTCAGGAACCCAAGACATGAGGGGTGCTCAACGCCGACACCGCCGTGCGTTGTACGTCAAGCGGCGCGCCGGTATTCGTGGATGAGCCATGCCGCGCTTCGCCGACGCCGTCCGGTGTACGACGACCGGGCGCGGCATCCGGCGCCCGGTCCTCATACTTTGGGCCGATCTGGGGCGGCGTCGGCGCCCGTACCATGATTCGGTGCACGGCTTGCTGCGCTCCGTATGGGACGAGCCCCGGCCGCCCAACCCGCCGCCGCGGGTATGGCGGGACTGGGCGCTAGCGGGCGTGCTCGTGCTGATCGCGCTCCTCGAAGGACTGCTCCGGCCGGACGTGCCATGGCGGGCGGTCTCGGTGATCGTCGCTATCGGGCTGGTACCCACCCTGTTGTGGCGCCGGACCCGGCCGCTGCTGATGGTCGCGATCGCCTTCGGCACCTCCGGCCTGGCCTCGCTGTGGATCGGCGCCGACCTGCACTTCAACACCTTGGTGTACGTGTTGATCCTGCCGTACGCGCTGTTCCGGTGGGGGTCCGGCCGCGAGGCCGCGATCGGGTCGACGATCATGGCCGGCAAGGTCGGACTGTGGGCGCTCCTCGGCTACCTCAGTCTCACCGATCTGTTCAGCGCATTAGTCGTCCTGTCTGCGGCCGGCGCCCTGGGCGCGGCGCTGCGGTACCGGGCCGCGGCGCGGATGCGCGAGCTCGACCAGGTCAAGTTGCTCGAACGGGAGCGCCTGGCCCGCGACCTGCACGACACGGTCGCCCACCACGTCTCGGCCATGGCGATCCGCGCGCAGGCCGGTCTCGCGATGGCGGCAGCGGACTCGAACGCGGCCGTCGAGGCGCTGCGCCTGATCGAGGCCGAGGCGGCGCGGGCCCTCGACGAGATGCGTACCATGGTCCGCGTTCTGCGTGACAGCGAACCGGTGGAGCTCGCGCCCAGCCCGCGCATCGACGACATCGCCCAGCTCGCCGGCCCGGCCCGCTCCGGCCCACGCGTCGACGTGGAGATCTCCGGCGACCTCGCCGACCTTCCCCCGGCGGTTGGGGCCGCGATCTACCGCCTTGCCCAGGAGTCGGTCACGAATGCCCGGCGGCACGCGCATCGCGCCACCCGCATCGAGGTCCGCGTCGCCGCCGACGACACGTCGGTACGCCTGCGGGTGAGCGACGACGGCGAGAGCGGCCCCGTCCGTTCCACCATGTCGCCCGGGTACGGGCTGATCGGCATGATCGAACGCGCGGACCTGCTCGGCGGCGTCTGCGAGGCCGGCCCGAACCCCGTCCGCGGCTGGACCGTGACCGCCGTACTGCCGCGAACCGGGGCACCGACCGGGACGGCCGCGTGAGTATCCGGGTGATCGTCGCCGACGACCAGGAGATCGTGCGTACCGGGCTGGTGATGATACTCAACGCCCAGCCGGACATCGAGGTCGTCGGCGAGGCCGCCGACGGGCAGCGGGCCATCGAGATCGCCCGGCGGCTGCGGCCCGACGTGTGTCTGTTCGACATCCGCATGCCCGGTATCGACGGAATCGAAGCCACCCGTACCCTCGCCGGACCGGCCGTCCACGACCCCCTCGCGGTCGTCGTCATCACTACCTTCGACCTCGACGAGTACGTCTACGCCGCGCTGCGTGCCGGCGCCCGCGGCTTCCTGCTCAAGAATGCCGGCCCCGCCCTGCTCACCCAGGCCGTCCACGCCGCCGCGAACGGCGACGCCCTCATCGCCCCGAACGTCACCACCCGGCTACTCGCCGCCTTCGCCGACGCCGGGCAGGCCGCGCCGCCGAAGCAGCCGATCGACGCGCTCACCGACCGGGAGGAGCAGGTCCTCGCCGCGGTGGCGCGAGGGCGGACCAACAGCGAGATCGCCGACGAGCTGTACATCACGCTGAGCACGGTCAAGACCCACATCGCCAGCCTGATGGCCAAGCTTGGCGCCCGGAACCGCGTCGAGATCGCGATATGGGCCTACGAGACCAACCGCGTCAGACACGGATCCGGGCCCAGGTGACACCGGCTCACGACTAAAGTACGGCCGCGGCCCCGAACTATCGGACGGCTCGGCCGAGGCCCAAGTTCCGATGAATTCCCACCGCCCGATCGCCACGATCGAGTCATGACGACGCGAGTAAAGACGGGGACCGCGGCCACGGCCACCTCCGCCATGCGAGGGTGGCCGGTACCTGCCGGGCTGATCATGCTCAGCTTCGTCCCGATGGCCGCCGGTGCCGCCCGCATCGCCCAGCTGGCCGGGGGTGCGGCGGTCACGCCCGAGAATGCCCGGTTCTTCGCCTCGCCCGTACCCGTGCTGGTGCACATCACCGGCGCCAGCCTGTACTGCGTTGTCGGGGCCTTCCAGTTCGCTCCCGGTCTCCGTCGCCGCAGACCTGGCTGGCATCGCGCCGCCGGGCGGCTGCTTGTCCCTTGTGGACTCGCGGCGGCCCTGTCCGGTCTGTGGATGACCGTGTTCTATCCCCAGCCTCCCGGCGACGGTGCTCTCCTGACCGGCTTCCGGCTCGTGTTCGGCTCGGCGATGGTGCTTTCCATCGTCCTCGGCTTCGTCGCGGTACGGCGGCGGGACATCGCCGGGCACCGCGCCTGGATGGTTCGCGGCTACGCGATCGGCCTGGGCGCCGGTACGCAGGTCCTGACTCACCTGCCCTGGATCCTGCTCGTCGGCAGGCCCGGCGAGTTCACCAGAGCCCTGCTGATGCTCGCCGGCTGGGTCGTCAACCTCGGCGTGGCCGAATGGGCACTCCGTAAACCGTCGAGCAAACGGCCGAGCAGGCTCACGCGTCCTTCCACCCCGCACGAGATGGAGATCTGATGAGGGCAATCGTCCAGCACCGGTACGGCTCACCCGACGTCCTGCGGCTCAGCGAGGTCGACAAACCGGCACCCGCCGACGACGAGGTGCTGGTCCGGGTACACGCGGCTGCGGTCAACGCACGCGACTGGCACATCATGCGAGGCGACCCGTACGTGGTCAGGCTCATGTCCCGCGCGACCTTCGGCTTCGGCGCACCCAAGAGGAAGATCCGGGGCAGCGACGTCGCGGGTCGGGTGGAGGCGGTGGGCCGGAACGTGACGCGGTTCCGTCCCGGTGACGAAGTGTACGGCGATGTCCGCGAAGCCGACGGAGCCTTTGCCGAGTACGTCTGCATCCCGGACGGCCTGCTGGAGCGGAAACCGGCCACCCTGACGTTCGAGCAGGCGGCCGCGGTACCGCTGGCGGCGACCACTGCCCTCCTCGGCCTGCGCGACACGGCACAGGTACGGCCGGGACAGCGGATCCTCATCAATGGCGCGTCCGGTGGCGTGGGAACCTTCGCCGTCCAGATAGCCAAGGTGTTCGGCGCGGACGTGACCGGCGTGTGCAGTACCAGAAACGTCGACCTCGTCCAGTCGATCGGCGCCGACCATGTCGTCGACTACACACGGGAGGACTTCACCCGTGCCGGTCGGCGATACGACGTCGTCTTCGACCTGGTGGGCAACCGGTCATTGGCCGACTGCCGGCGCGCGCTGACACCGACCGGGACGCTGCTCCTGTCCGGTGGGGGCGTCTCCACGGGCGGCAGCCTCCTCGGTCCGCTGGGTCTCATGCTCAAGGGGCAGGCGCTGTCCCGTCTCGTCCGCCAGCGCTTGCTCCTGCTCACGGCGACCCCGGGCGCGGACCACCTGGCGTCGTTGCGGGAGCTCATCGACGCCGGACAGGTCGCCCCTGTCGTCGACCGGACCTACCCGCTGAACCAGGTACCCGAGGCCATCCGGTACGTCGAGACCGAGCATGCGCGCGCCAAGGTCGTCATCACCGTGTGACGGATCAGCCGTCCATGGGATCGCGGTCGCTTCACCTGATCAGGGCCCCGATGCCGGCGGAAGCGCCATGTTAGTGACCAGGACGGCGGCGACGAACGCTACCGCCAGTGCCCGACGGCCAGCGCCAGGTACGGGCCGAAACGTGTCGGCATCCTCGCCGGGCGACAAGAAGAGCGAAAGCTCAGGAGTACTCCGACCGCTTTGAAGGACGGCTGGCGGCCGCGCGGACGCCATGAGCTTGGAGCGCCGCCCTGACGGTCGGTGATCAGCAGCGCGGAATGGACCGAGCGGACACGTACTCATCCGCCGATGTGCGCGCATTCGATCATGGCGGCGTGACGGATCTGTTACGGATCTCCTGAGACTCGACAGTAGAGGCGGTCCGCGATGCGGGTGGGACGCGGCGCCTCGCCGGTGTCGTCACGGAGTTGACGGGACAGCCGCGGCGCGGTAGGCCGCGACCCGCAGCATGCTGATCCGGTCCGGTCCGGGCAGCAGGTCCGGGTCCTCGCCCGGCAGCAGCTTCGTGGACATTACTGTCTGTCCAACCGCCTGCAGCGCCTCCGCGGACGTGGCGAGGTGCAGCACGGCCATGCGGCGCTCGGTCGGGTGCCAGAACACCAGTACCCGTACCAGGCCGGCAACCTTCCGTAGCGCCGGTGCGATCCGCTCGGTGCCGCCGAAGCGGGCGGCCTCGACGCGAGCCGGGCTCAACGGTCCGTCGAACTCGCCGAGGAACGCCACGGCGGGCTCCTGGCCCGCCGCCGCGCCCGCCTCATCGGCATCCACCTCGAAGATCTCGTCGCGGGTGAGCTCAATTGGGCGCGGCCCGCGGATCGCGGCGGAGCGCTCCGAGGCCAGCTCGGCGTCCTCGCGGGTCAGCCAGAGGCTGATCATGCTTGCACCGCCGTCCTGCCCGGCGAGCATCGCTAGGCCGGCGAAGCCCGGGTGGGACGCGATCGTGTCGGTGATCAATGGGACGAGGCTCTCGTCGGTCGGCCGGGTCGCCGCGGTCTGCACTCGTGCGAACATCTCTCCACCTCCGGTTGCTGGTACCGCGATCGTCGGTGGACGGGAATGTCGGAGGCATCCGTGGAAGCACGCAGACGTGGTACGCAGATATCAGGTACGCAGGCCGGCACGCAAAGTCCAGGCGGCCACCTGGGTGCGGTTTGCCAGCCCCAGCTTGGACAGCAGGTTCCGCACGTGCGTCTCGACCGTACGCTCCGAGACCGAGAGCCGGTCGGCAATGGCCCGGTTCGCCAGACCGTCCGCGAGCAGCAGCGCGACCTCGCGCTCCCGAGCGGTCAGCGAGGCGACAATGTCGCCGTCCACGCCGCCCAGGTCGCGCAGCAGCGAGGTGGCGGCGTTCAGTGCTGGCGCCATGCCGAGCCGGCGGGCCGTCCGGGCGGCCTGCCCAGCCAGGGCCGCCGCCCGCTCGCGGTCGCCACGGGCGTCCCGGGCCCGACGGACGCCGGCGTGGGCGAGTTGTGCGAGGGCGAGGTCGGCCGGCGCGCCGATCCGCCGCTCCAGTTCCTCGGCTGCCTGCAGGTGGTCGATCGCCGACGCGTGGTCGCCGATCGCGGCGGCGAGGCTGCCCAGCATGCGCGCGTAGGCGCCCCGGTATCCGTAGGTCGACGCGAGGTACAGCCGCGCGTAGGGCAGCAGGCCGCGGTAGCTGGCGGCCACAGTCGCCGCGTCCCCGAAGGCCGCACCGAGCTCACCCGCGATCGCGACGATGGCCGGCCAGCGGACGTCCTCGGGCAGCCCCGGCAGCGCCGGGACGAGCCGCGCATACAGCGCACGGGCCGCGTCGGCGTGACCGCTGGCGAGCAGGTACTCAGCGGCGACCGCCAGCACGATCGGGCGGGCATCGGCGTCCGCGACGGCCGCGACGTCGAATGAGCCGCCACCGGACCTGCCGGCGTCGAACCACGGATCGTCGAACCGGCCCGTCTTGCGTCGGATGTCCAGGGTGTACGCGATGTGCTGGCCCTGCATCGAAGGGTCTCCGCAGCGCTCGGCGAGCGCCTGCCCCTCGTCGGCCAGCCGTTGGGCGTCGGGGAACCGGCCCGCGAGCATCGCGCGGGCCGCCCGGGCCCGGAGCAGGTGCCAGCGGGCCACCGGCCAGCCGAGCCGTTCGACGAATGAGGCCAGGCCGGCGATCTCACTGTCCGCCTCGCCCACGGCGCCGATGCCGAGGCACCCGTCGATGCGCCACAGGTGCGCCCACAGCGGCGTCTCCGGCCGCTCCGGCACAGCACCGAGCGTGTGCAGGCGGGTGCCCATGTCCATCCGCTCCCGTGCCGAGGACGGTCCGCCGGCGAGCGTCTCGCGGGCGTGCATCGCGTCCACAAGGGCGGTGCTGCCACCGTCGCGGTGCGCCATCTCCATGGCCCGCTCGCTCAGCGCGTGCGCCTGCCGGGCGAGGCCGGGCGAGGTGACCGCGAGCTGCGCGAGCGCCATCGCGTGCTGGGCGAGCACACGGGCGTGCGTCCCGGAATCGGCCTCGCCGAACGCGGCCCGGGCCCGGACGCACAAATCGGCAATGACCCGGCTCGGCTCCTCGCCGCCGATGCCGCGCACCACGAGCGCGGCGCGCGCCAGCAGGTCCGGCCGGCCCAGCCCGGTGACCGGGCCGCCAGGAGCGCCGGCAGAACCGACAGCCGAGCTAGTCGCCGGGCCGGCGGCGAGGTCGGCGCCGGCCACACAGTGCCGCAACGCCTCGGCCACCCGCAGGTCCAGGAACTCCGCCTCGGCCAGCCCGAGGAGCAGGTCGGCATGCTCGGCCGGGTCCAGACCGGCCCCGGCGGCCAGTTCCACGGCCCGGCGGTACCAGTGCGCCGCGTCGGCGTGGTCGAGCGCACGCAGCGCCGCCGCCACCGCGGCCCGGCAGGCGTCCACGGCGGCCCGGCAACTCGCCGCGTCGATGGCCGCGCGGACCCGATGACGGGCGACGTCCGCCGCGTGGCCGGTCGACGACGGCGACGCCGGCACGCGGGCCAGCGCGTCGGCGACGAGGCGGTGCCACCGGATCCGGTCGGCCCGCGGCAACTCGTCGTACGCCGCTTGCCGGACCAGGGCGTGGGTGAATCGCATCCGGTTCGGCGCGGCGGCGTCCTCGGCGAGGATCCCGGCCGTCACGGCCTCGGCGAGCAGACGCGGGAGCAGGCCCGGCAATCGATCCGCCAGCGGCCGCGGCGCCTCGGCGGCCACGGCCGCGACAAGCGTGACAGCGAACTCCTCCCCAATCACTGCGCACATGCCAAGAAGGCGCCGGCAGTCCGGGCCGACGCCGTCCAGGCGGGCGCCGGCGAGCGGACGTAGCGCGTCGGGCATGCGGCCGCCGCCAGCGTTTAGGGCGCGCACCATCTCCCGCACGAACAACGGGTTGCCGCCGCTGCCGCGGTGCACCCGGGCCGGCCAGGACGCGTCCACCCGACCGACCGCGGTGCGCAGGTACTCGGCGATGTCGGCGAGCGTCCACGGCGGGAGCCGCAGCGTCCGCGCCGCGGGCAGGCCGGCTACCGGCCCGATGCCTGCGACGTCCCGCGTCGCCGCCGCGAGGATCAGCCCCGTTCCGGGAAGATCAGTGCCAACATGACGCAGCAGCTGGACGGTGGCGTCGTCGGCCCACTGCAGGTCGTCGAGGGTGACCAGCAAACCCGCCGCCGGCACCGCGGCCAGCAGGGCGGCGGCCGCCCGCTCGATCGCGACGAACCGGGCCTGCGCCGGCGGGCCGGATCCCAGCGCCAGCACCTCCGGCGACAGGCCCAACGCGTGACCCGCAGCGAACACCCGCGACCACGGCCAGAACGCCGGCGCGCCCTCGTCGGCCACCGCCCGGCCGGACAGCACCGGCATGCCGGCGCCCGCCGCCGCCACGGCCAGCCACGACAGCATGGTCGTCTTGCCGATGCCCGCCTCGCCAGACAGGACGACGAGGGCACCCTCGCCCGACGCGGCGCCCGCGACGACACGGGCGAGTTCGTCGAACTGGTGGCGGCGACCAACCAGGTGCGCACCCATGCCC
>DASXTS010000135.1:0-4758 GCA_036505275.1 Pseudonocardiaceae bacterium | reverse complement strand
TCCCGAGCGTAAACAGGATCTTGCGCCGCAGGTCCGGCGTGGCGAATGCGCTGCGGAAGGCACCGAGCACTCGAGACCTCCTGGGCTGAGCCTGGTCACAGCCGGCCGGTCACCGGCGTCATGCTGCCGCCGGCCGGTTTGCCGGCGGCCTGGTGGTACTGGACGGGTGACCAGAACCGGCCCGGTGACCCGGGCACTCGCCCGTGCGGGAACGCGGCGGGTCCCCGCCCAGGACCCCGTTTGTCAGCGACTCTAACAGCAGGCTGCGCGGGCCAGTAATCGTGCCCACGCGGCTTTTTTACCGCGGGTAGCGTCGCGGGTAGCGGGCCTGGCGAAGCGGTGTCCACCGTTGCGGACGCCGGTCGGTCAGCGGTGCGCAGCCGGCCGCCCGACACGTGCTGAGCACGCGGTCGGCGACGCGGGCCGACGGCGGTAGCTGGTCCGGCTCCCAGAACGCCGGCGATTCGTCGGTGTCGGTCTCGGGCGCAACCGGTGCAGTAGCTGGCGCTACAGTTGGCATTTGCAATTCCATTCGCTTCGGGGTCTACAGCTCGGTGATCGAGCCGCCGGCCGCAGCGATCTTGTCTTTGGCCGCACCGGAGAATCGGTGCGCGCTCACGGAGAGCGTAACGCCGCCGAGGTCGCCGTAACCGAGAACCTTCACAGGACGACCCGGACGGACGGCACCGGCGGCCGCCAATTCGTCCGGACCGATCGTGCCACCGTCCGGGAACAGCCGCGCCAGGTCCACGACGTTGACGACCTGGTACTCGACCCGGAACCGGTTCTTGAACCCCTTGAGCTTGGGCAGCCGCATGTGGATCGGCATCTGGCCGCCCTCGAACCCGACCGGCACGTTCTGGCGGGCCTTGGTGCCCTTCATGCCGCGGCCCGCCGTCTTGCCGCGGGTGCCGCCCTTGCCGCGGCCGATCCTGGTCTTCTCCGTCTTCGCGCCGGGCGCGGGGCGCAGATGATGGACCTTGATCGTCATTCTGATTCGACCTCCTCCACCGTGACGAGGTGGCGCACGGTGGCGATCATGCCACGGACCTGCGGGCTGTCCTCCCGCACGGTCGACTGGCGGATCTTGCGCAGGCCGAGCGAACGCAGCGTCTCGCGCTGGTTGCGCTTCGACCCGATGGTGCTACGGACCTGGGTCACCCTGAGCACGGCGCTCACCCCCCCTGGCCGGCGCGGGCCCGCAGCATGCCGGCCGGCGCGACCTCTTCCAGCGGCAGCCCGCGGCGGGCGGCCACCTCCTCCGGGCGCTGCAGACCCTTCAGCGCCGCCACGGTGGCGTGCACGATGTTGATCGCGTTGTCGCTGCCGAGCGACTTGGAGAGCACGTCATGCACCCCGGCGCACTCGAGCACCGCGCGCACCGGGCCGCCGGCGATCACGCCGGTACCGGGGCTGGCCGGGCGCAGCAGCACCACGCCGGCCGCGGCCTCACCGGTGATCGGGTGCGGGATGGTGCCGGCGATGCGGGGCACCCGGAAGAAGTTCTTCTTCGCCTCCTCCACGCCCTTGGCGATGGCGGCCGGCACCTCCTTGGCCTTGCCGTAGCCGACGCCGACCAGCCCGTCGCCGTCGCCGACGACCACCAGCGCGGTGAAGCTGAACCGCCGGCCGCCCTTGACCACCTTGGCCACCCGGTTGATCGCCACGACGCGCTCGAGGTGCGGGGTCTTCTCCTGGGCCGCTTGGCCACGGCCACCGTCGCGACGGTCCCTGCGGTCGCGGCGCTCGCCGCGCTCGCCGCCCTGGCCACCGTGGCCGCCAGGGCCGCCGCCGAACTGCCGTGTACGTCCCGGCATCAGGCGTTCCTTCCCATGGTTTTGTCGCTCATCTCGTCAGAACTCCAGCCCGGCCTCGCGAGCGGCGTCGGCCAGCGCGGCGATCCGGCCGTGGTAGTCCCGGCCGCCGCGGTCGAACACCACGCGGGTGATGCCGGCCGCCTTCGCCCTGGCGGCGACCAGTTCGCCGACCTTGCCGGCACGGGCCTTCTTGTCGCCGTCCAGCGCTCGGACGTCGGCCTCCATGCTGGACGCCGCGGCGAGCGTGTGGCCGCTGAGGTCGTCGACGAGCTGCACGTGGATGTGCCGCGACGAGCGCTTGACCGCCAGCCGCGGCCGCTGCGGGGTGCCACTGACCTTCTTGCGCAGCCGCTCGTGCCGGCGCCCGATGGACAGCCGGCGGACCGTCGACACGTCCTTGCCGACCGGCTTGTGCTTGGCAGCCGTTGTGGTTTCGGCCATGATCACTTACCCGTCTTTCCGACCTTGCGGCGGATCACCTCGCCGCTGTAGCGCACGCCCTTGCCCTTGTACGGGTCGGGCTTGCGCAGCTTGCGAATGTTGGCCGCCACCTCGCCGACCTTCTGCTTATCGATGCCCCGCACCGTCAACCGGGTCGGGGTCTCAACCACGAACGTGATGCCGTCCGGCGGGACGACCCTGACCGGGTGGCTGTAGCCGAGCGAGAACTCCAGGTCGGCGCCGCGCAGCGCGACCCGGTAGCCGACGCCGTGGATCTCCAGCTTCTTCTCGTAGCCCTGGGTCACGCCGATGACCATGTTGTTGACCAGGGTGCGGGACAGGCCGTGCAGCGCCCGCGAGCGTCGCTCGTCGTCCGGCCGCTTCACCAGCAGCGCGGAATCCGCGCGCTCGATCGTGATCGGGTCGGCGAGGGTGTGCGAGAGGGTGCCCCTGGGGCCCTTCACCGTCACCTGCTGGCCGGCGACGGTGACGTCGACGCCGCCTGGGACCTGGACGGGCAGTTTTCCGATCCGGGACATGCTCCGGCCCTCCTCACCAGACGTAGGCGAGGACTTCCCCGCCCACGCTCTGCTTGGCGGCCTGCCGGTCGGTCAGCAGCCCGGTCGACGTCGAGATGATCGCCACGCCGAGGCCGCCGAGCACCTTGGGCAGGCCCGTCGACTTCGCGTACACCCGCAGGCCTGGCTTGGACACCCGGCGCAGGCCGGCGATGCTGCGCTCCCGGTTCGGACCATACTTCAGCTCGACGGTCAGCAGCTTGCCCCGCTCGCCCTGTTCGGTCCGGTAGGCGGCGATGTAGCCCTCGCGCTGCAGGATCTCGGCGATGTTCGCCTTGATCTTGGAGTGCGGCATCACGACCTTGTCGTGGTAGGCCGCATTGGCGTTGCGCAGACGTGTCAGCATGTCTGCGATCGGGTCGGTCATCGTCATGGGTGACTCGGTCACTTTCCCGGAGCGGTTCCCTGCGTTCACCGCCGGCCTGCTCCGAAGAGGGGTTACCAGGAGGATTTGTTCACGCCGGGCAGCTCGCCGCGGTGGGCCATCTCACGCACGCAGATCCGGCACAGGCCGAACTTGCGGTACACCGCTTGCGAACGCCCGCACCGCTGGCAGCGGGTGTAGGCGCGCACGGCGAACTTTGGCTTCCTCGCCGCCTTGAGGACCAGGGCCTTCTTGGCCATCACTTCTCCCTGAAGGGGAAGCCCAGCCGCCGCAGCAGCGCGCGCCCCTCGTCGTCGGTGGTCGCGGTGGTCACGACGGTGATGTCCATGCCACGCTGACGGTCGATGGAGTCCGGGTTGATCTCGTGGAACATCGACTGCTCGGACAGGCCGAACGTGTAGTTGCCGTTGCCGTCGAACTGCCGGTCGGACAGGCCCCGGAAGTCGCGGATACGGGGCAGCGCGATGGTCAGCAGCCGGTCGAGGAACTCCCACATCCGGTCGCCCCGCAGGGTCACCTTGGCCCCGATGGGCATGCCCTCGCGCAGCTTGAACTGCGCGATCGACTTGCGGGCCCGGCGCACCAGCGGCTTCTGGCCGGTGATGGTGGCCAGGTCGCGCACCGCACCGTCCATCAGCTTGGCGTCCCGCGCAGCATCGCCGACGCCCATGTTGACCACGACCTTGACCACGCCGGGCACCTGCATGGGGTTGGTGTAGCCGAACTCTGTGCGCAGCTCGGGCACCACCTGCCCTCGGTAGCGGATGCGCAACCGTGGCGGGGGTGCCTGGGTCTGGGTTGGTGCCGTCATCAGATGTCCTTCTGGTTGCGCCGGGAGATGCGCACCCGCTTGCCGTTCTCGTCGGTGCGGTATCCGACCCTGGCCGGCTTGCCGTCGGAGTCGACCACCATCACGTTGCTGGCGTGGATGGACGCCTCCTGGGTGACGATGCCGCCGGTCTGCGCGCCGCGCTGGGTCCGCGAGATCCGGGTGTGCTTCTTGATCCGGTTAACGCCCTCGACCAGCACCCGCTGGGTGTCCGGATAGGCCTGGATCACCTTGCCCTTGGCGCCCTTGTCCTTGCCGGCGATGACGAGAACGGTGTCACCCTTCTTCACCTTCATCGCTACAGCACCTCCGGTGCCAATGAGATGATCTTCATGTACTTCTTGTCACGCAGCTCGCGGCCGACCGGGCCGAAGATGCGGGTGCCGCGCGGCTCGCCGTCCGGCTTGATCAGCACGGCCGCGTTCTCGTCGAAGCGGATGTAGGAGCCGTCCGGGCGGCGCTTTTCCTTCGCGGTGCGGACGATGACGGCCTTGACCACGTCGCCCTTCTTCACACCCGCGCCGGGGATGGCGTCCTTGACGGTCGCAACGATGACGTCGCCGATTCCCGCGTAGCGACGGCCCGAACCACCGAGCACCCGGATGCACAGGATCTCCTTGGCACCCGTGTTGTCGGCGACCCGCAGTCGCGACTCCTGCTGGATCACTGCGCCTCCTGGCTCTTCGCGCAAGCGCTCATCGCTGAAGT
>DASXTS010000134.1:0-19758 GCA_036505275.1 Pseudonocardiaceae bacterium | reverse complement strand
CGGCATCATCAAGCACGGCGCAATGATGATCAACGCGGTTTCCAATTCGGCGGTACCGCACATCTCGATCCTGCTCGGCGCCTCCTATGGCGCCGGGCATTACGGCATGTGCGGCCGCGCCTACGATCCGCGGTTCCTGTTCGCCTGGCCGTCGGCGAAATCCGCGGTGATGGGCCCGGCGCAGCTCGCCGGCGTGCTGTCCATCGTGGCGCGGGGGGCCGCCGCCGCCCGCGGGCAGGAGTACAGCGACGAGCAGGACGCCGCCATGCGGAAGGCGGTGGAGTCGCAGATCGAGGCCGAGTCGCTGCCGCTGTTCCTCTCCGGGCGGCTCTACGACGACGGCGTGATCGACCCCCGCGACACCCGCACCGTGCTCGGTATCTGCCTGTCCGCCATCCACTCCGCGCCGGTGAAGGGAGCGACCGGCTATGGCGTCTTCCGCATGTGAGAGCCGCGGCCGCAGCGACCGACGAGGCCGCGATGCGCGGGCTCATCGCGGTTCTCCGGCGCCGGGTGGGCGCGGGCGATGACGATCCGGCGGGTGCTGGTGGCGAACCGGGGGGAGATCGCCCGGCGGGTGTTCCGGACCTGCCGTGAGCTGGGCATCGGCACGGTCGCGGTCTTCTCCGACGCAGACGCACGGGCGCCGCACGCGGCCGAGGCCGACCTTTCGGTGCGGCTGCCGGGCAGCGCGCCCGCGGAGACCTACCTGCGGTCCGACCTCGTGGTAGCCGCCGCGATCAGCGCCGATGCCGACGCCGTGCATCCCGGCTACGGCTTTCTCAGCGAGAACGCCGACTTCGCCCGTGCCGTGCTGGACGCCGGGCTGACCTGGGTCGGGCCACCGCCCGACACCATCGAGTCGATGGGTAGCAAGATCGCCGCCAAGAAGCTCATGGCGGACGCCGGGGTGCCGGTGCTGCCCGAGCTCGCGGCCGCCGACGTCACCGCCGACGACCTGCCGGTGCTCGTCAAGGCCTCCGCCGGCGGTGGTGGCCGGGGCATGCGGATCGTCCGTTCGCTTGCCGACCTGCCGGCCGCCATCGAGGCCGCCTCCGCCGAGGCCGCCTCGGCGTTCGGCGACCCCACCGTGTTCTGCGAGCCGTACCTGCAGGCCGGCCGGCACATCGAGGTACAGGTGCTGGCCGACCGGCACGGCACAGTGTGGGCGCTGGGGGAGCGTGAGTGCTCGATCCAGCGGCGGCACCAGAAGGTCCTGGAAGAGGCGCCATCGCCCGTGGTGGACGCGCCCATGCGGGCCGCGCTGTGCGAGGCGGCGGTGGCCGCGGCGCGTGCCGTCGGCTACGTCGGGGCCGGCACGGTGGAGTTCCTGGCCGACGCCGAGACCGACACTGAGGCCGACACCGAGGCCGACACTGAGGCCGACACCGGCGACTCGGCGCGCCGGGGCACGTTCCACTTCCTGGAGATGAACACCCGGCTGCAGGTCGAGCATCCGGTCACCGAGGCGCTCACCGGCGTCGACCTAGTGCGGCTGCAGTTCGCCGTCGCCGAGGGGGTGGCGCTGCCGCCGCAGCCCCCGCCACCGTCCGGGCACGCCATCGAGGTCCGGCTGTACGCGGAGGACCCGGCTCGCGGCTGGCGGCCGCAGACGGGCACGGTGCACCGCTTCGCCGTGCCGGGCGTGCCGGGCGTGCCGGGCCTGGCAGGCGTGCCGGGCGTCCCTGGGGACGGCGACCGGCTTCGGGTGGACAGTGGCGTGGTCGACGGCTCCGAGGTCGGAACCCACTACGACCCGATGCTGGCCAAGGTGATCGCCTGGGCGCCGACCCGGGTGGACGCGGCCCGGCGCCTGGCCACAGCGCTGGCGAACGCCCGGATCCACGGCATGACCACCAACCGCGACCTGATGGTCCGGGTGCTGCGCCACCCGGCGTTCCTCGCCGGCGACACCGACACGGCCTTCCTCGAGCGGCACGGCCTCGACGAGCTGGCCAGGCCGCTGGCCGACGACCGCGCCGTCGAGCTGTCCGCGCTTGCCGCCGCGCTCGCCGATGCCGCGCGCAACCGCGCCACCGCCCGCGTGCAGCGCGGCCTGCCCGGCGGCTGGCGCAACGTGCCGTCCCAACCCCAGCGCAAGGCATACGAGGTGGCCGGCCGTACGGTCGAGGTCGCATACCAGTTCACCCGCGCCGGCGTCCACCTCGAATCGCGACGATGTGACATTCCCCCGGTTCTAATGGGGAAATTCCACATCCTCGACGACCGGTACACCGTCCGCATCGGACTGGAGATCGACGGCGTCCGGCACACGTTCGACGTTTCGGCGTACGGGGATGACCTGGTGTGCGTGGACTCGCCGGTCGGCCCGGTGAGCCTGCGGCCAGTGCCCCGGTTCCCGGACCCAACTGCACAGCTGGCGGCCGGTTCACTGCTGGCCCCGATGCCGGGCGTGGTCACCGCGGTCCTGGTCGCTGAGGGCGACCGGGTCGGCGCCGGCCAAGTGATCGTCGAGCTGGAGGCGATGAAGATGCGGCACGCGGTGGCCGCCCCGTCGCACGGCGTGGTGCGGGCGTTGGCGGCACGGCCAGGCGCGCAGGTGGAGGCGGGCACCGTCCTCGCGATCGTGATCACCGACGGGTCCGAGGAAGCGGAGGCGAAATGAACTACCAGGAGAGCGAGGAGCGCCAGCAGCTTCGGGCCGCGGTGAAGGCATTCGCTGCCAAGTACGGCCGGGAGTACTTCGTGGGCAAGGCGCGGGCCGGCGAGAAGACGAGCGAGCTGTGGGCGGAGGCCGGCCGGCTTGGCTACCTCGGGGTGAACCTGCCGGAGGAGCACGGTGGCGGCGGTGGCGGGCTGGGCGACCTGGCCGCGGTGTGCGAGGAACTGGCAGCGGCCGGCTGCCCCTTGCTGCTCATGGTGGTTTCGCCGGCGATCTGCGGCACGATCATCAGCCGGTTCGGCACCGACACCCAGCGCAAGCAGTGGCTGCCCGGCATCGCCGACGGCACGTTCACCATGGCGTTCGCGATCACCGAGCCCGACGCCGGGTCGAACGCCCACCGGATCACCACGACGGCGCGGCGTCTCGACAACGGGGGAGCGGGCGACGGCTGGGTGCTCAGCGGCCGCAAGGTGTTCATCTCGGGCGTGGACGAGGCGCAGGCCGTGCTGGTCGTCGCTCGCACGAACGATGCCAGGACGGGGCGGCTCAAGCCGGCGCTGTTCGTGGTGCCCACCGACGCTCCCGGCTTCGAGTACAGGCGGATCGAGATGGACATGGTCTCGCCGGAGAAGCAGTTCGGCCTGTTCATCGACGACGTACGGCTGCCGGCCGACGCGCTGGTCGGCGACGAGGACGCCGCGATCGCGCAACTCTTCGCCGGGCTCAACCCGGAGCGCGTGATGGCCGCCGCGTTCTCCGCCGGCGCCGCCAGGTATGCGCTGGACCGGGCCGTCGAGTACGCCAAGACCCGCGAGGTCTTCGGCACCCCGATCGGCGCGCACCAGGCCGTCGCGCATCCGCTCGCCGAGTCCGCGATCCAGATCGAGCTGGTCCGGCTAATGATCCAGAAGGCGGCCGCGATCTACGACAGCGGCGACGACGCCGGCGCCGGCGAGGCGGCGAACATGGCCAAGTACGCCGCCGCCGAGGTGGCCTGCGAGACTCTCGACCGGGCCATCCAAGTGCACGGCGGCAACGCGTTCACCAGCGAGTTCGGCCTGGCCGGCATGCTGGCCGGGATCCGGGCCGGCCGGGTGGCTCCGGTGAGCCGGGAGATGATCTTGAACTTCGTCGCCATGCACACCCTCGGCCTGCCGAAGTCCTACTGACCATGTCGGACGGTGTCGCTTCCACCCGCCGGGAGCAGGAACGCAGCCGGGTAACCAGGCAGCGGCTGATGGAGGCCGCGGTCGAGTGCCTGGTGGAGTTCGGCTGGTCGGGCACCACGACGACGGTGGTCGCCGAGCGCGCGGGCGTATCCCGCGGCGCCCAGCTGCACCATTACCCGACCCGCGCCGAGCTGGTGATCGCCGCGGTGGAGCACGTCGGCCACCAGCTCGTCGACCATATGCTGGACGCCGCGAAGTCGCTGCCGCGCGGCCGCGGGCGGACCGAGGCCGTGCTGCAGATGCTCGGCGACTTCTACACCGGGCCGCTGTTCGTCGCCGCCCTCGAGCTGTGGGTGGCCGCCCGCACCGACCCGGCACTGCGCACGGCGGTGATCCCGCTGGAACGCCGGGTCGGCTGGGAGGCGCACCGGCTCACGGTCGGCGTGCTCGGCCTGGATGACACCGACCCGGCGATGCGCGAGGCCGTGCAGGGCGCCCTGGACATGGTCCGCGGCATGGGACTGGCGAACCTGCTCACCGACGACAGCGCCCGGCGCCGCGCCGTGCTCCGCCGCTGGGCCCAGGTGCTCGACGCCGTGGCGTACTCCGTGGCTAACGAGG
The DNA here is from genome assembly GCA_036505275.1 of Pseudonocardiaceae bacterium. Classification (GTDB taxonomy): domain Bacteria; phylum Actinomycetota; class Actinomycetes; order Mycobacteriales; family Pseudonocardiaceae; genus DASXTS01. The sequence goes on along the minus strand of DASXTS010000134.1, from coordinate 15,342 downwards.
AGATATCCGCTGAATACCCTAGGGGGGTATAGCCTAGTATGTGAAGTATGGACCAGCACGATCAGCACGGGTACGACGCCGGGTGGCGTGCCGCCGCGTCTGCCACCGGGCACTGCCTGACCGGCTGTGCCATCGGCGAGGTCCTGGGCATGGTCATTGGCACGGCATTCGGGCTGGCCACCGCCATTACGGTCGCCTTGGCGGTCGTGCTGGCCTTCGTCTTCGGCTACGCCCTCACCTTGCGTGGCGTGCTCGCCGCCGGCGTGACCTTTGCCGCCGCCCTCAAGGTGGCGTTCGCCGCGGACACCGTGTCGATCGTCGTGATGGAGATCGTGGACAACGCCGTTGTGCTAGCCGTGCCCGGTGCCATGGACGCCGGTCTCGGCTCCCTACTCTTCTGGTTGTCCCTGGCGCTCTCCCTGGCGGTGGCCTTCGTGGCCGCCTGGCCGGTCAACCGCTGGCTGATCGCCCGCGGCCGCGGCCACGCGGTCGTTCACCCGTACCACTGACCGAACCGGCGTGTTCGCCGGTTCGGTCGCGCGTGTTCGCCGGTTCGGTCGCGCGTGTTCGCCGGTTCGGTCGCCCGTGTTCGCCGGTTCGGTCGCGCGTGTTGGCGGTCACCACACCCGGGCGGTGGTATCCGAGCGGCACCGGTCCTGTAGTCCACTGTGGACGGTACTGGCCGATGGCGCCGGCGCAGGCGCCGTGCGCTATCCGACCGAGCGGGCCGGTCAGCTCCACCGAGCCGGTCGGCCACCTCCTGGCCTGGCTCCGGGATGCCGAGGCCGTCAATCCGGCCGAGGTCGTCGAGCCAGTGCGCTGTTCTGGCGAGCACGGTCTCGGCATGCCACCCGCCGCCATCCGATGCGCGCCGCCGGAGAGCCTCCGCGATGCCGGCGGCCAGTAGCCAGCCGGTGAGGTAGTCAATCGCCTGCGCGGGCAGGGGGACGGGCCGATCGGTCCCGATCGCGGTGCGAGCCTCGTCGGCCAGCCCGGTGACGAGCTGGACCAGGCTGTAGAACCCGCGCCGTCCCGCCCACGGGCCGGTGGTGCCGTGGCCGAGAGGGTCGCCGTCACCAGCTCCGGCCGCAGCTCCGGCAGCGCCCGCGGTCCATGAAGCCCGGAGGGTCGATGCGCAGCAGGTCGGCGCCCCAGGCCGCCAGCACCCTTGAGGCGGTCGGGCCGGTCGGCCGTTATCGGCACGATCGCCGGCAGCACCTCCTCCGCTCGGCGGAAGTCCACCGCCGCTAGCTCGGCTGGGTCCCGCCGAGGCAGTTCCAGATCTGTCCGGCGGCCCGCATGTGGACGCTCATCCGGCCATCGTCGCGCAAGCGGCCGGGTTGGACCTGGCCCCGGCGCCGCGCCGAAACCCGCCAGTTCACCTGTCCGAACCCGCGGACACACCTGTCCGAACCCGCGGACACACCTGTCCGAACCCGCGGACACACCTGTCCGGACCCGCGGACACACGTGTACGCACGCGCGGACACACGTGGCATTCTCGCCGTAGGGACCTTGACAGCGGAGGTGGTGGCGCCGATGCCACGGCAGGTGCAGGTCGCGGTGCTCGGGGCCGGCTCGTGGGGCACCACGGTGGCCTCGCTGGCGGCGGCGAACGCGGCGACCTCGCTGTGGGCCCGCCGTGCCGAGCTGGCCAGTGAGATCGACGAGCGCCATCAGAACGGCGCATACCTGCCGGGTATGGATCTGCACCCGACGCTGCGAGCGACCAGCTCGCTGGAGGACGCGGTGTGGCCGGCCGACGTGCTCGTCGTCGGCGTGCCGTCGCACGGCTTCCGGGCCACCCTGGAGGAGGCCGCCAAGTTCGTCCGACCCTGGATCCCGATCGTCAGCCTGTCCAAGGGTCTGGAGCGCGGCACCGCCATGCGGATGACCCAGGTGATCGACGCCGTGCTACCCGGGCACCCGACCGGCGTGCTGGCCGGCCCCAACCTGGCCCGCGAGGTGTTGCAGGGTTTGGCGGCGGCCAGCGTGGTGGCGATGGCCGATGAGCACGTGGCGCGCTCGCTGCAGGGCCTGTTCGCCAGCAAGACGTTCCGCGTCTACACCAACACCGACGTCATCGGCTGCGAGATCGGCGGCGTGCTGAAGAACGTCATAGCGATCGCCGCCGGCATGGCCGAGGGTCTCGGCGTCGGCGACAACACCCGCGCCATGGTGATCACCCGCGGGCTCGCCGAGATCACCAGGCTGGGCGTCGCCATGGGCGCCGACCCGCGCACGTTCGCCGGCCTCACCGGCCTCGGCGATCTCATGGCCACCTGCATGAGCCCGCTGTCCCGCAACCGCACGGTCGGGGAGATGCTGGCTCGCGGCCGCACCATCGACGAGGTCACGGCCGAGATGAAGATGGTCGCGGAGGGCGTCAAGAGCTGCCACGTCGTGCTCGAGCTCGCGGACCGCTACGGCGTGGACATGCCGATCGTGCGCGAGGTGGACGCCGTGGTGAACGGCGGCAACCGGGCCACAGACGCCTACCGTGGCCTGATCCGCATCGCGCCCACCTCAGAGATCCACGGCGTGGCCTGACCTACGGCCCATGCCCCACTGCGTTCGACCATCGGACCGTGCCTCACCGCAGCAGGGCGCCGAGGACCCGGCCGGCGCCGTCCGCGTCGGGTTCCTGGCCGGTGATGATCCGGCGATGCACGAAGGACTCGACGATCCGTACGACGGCGAACGCGAGGTCGTCCAGCGGCACCTGGGAGCGCAGCCGGCCGGACTCCAGATCCTCTGCCAGCAGGCGGCGGACCAGCGCGATGAAGCGGGGCTGGAAGCCGCCGGAGGACATGGTGATCAGGCGCAGGGCCAATTCGCCCTCCTCGTCGAGTAGCCGACGCATGCCGAGGTTCTCAGTGCAATCGCGGACGAAGCCGGTCATCAGCGGGGTGACGCGGCTGCCCGGCCCCGGCTCCAGCTGTTCCAGCCGGTTCTCGACGGAGCGCGAGGTGAGCGACCAGAGGATCTCGCACAGCAATGCTTCGCGGGAGCCGACCCAGCGGTAGAGGGTGGCCCGATTGACCCGCAGGTCGGCCGCGAGGGTCCCCATGTCGACGCGTCGACCGTCGAGGAACGTGCGCCGGGCCCGTTTGAACGCGTCAAGGGCGCTCGGGCGGGCGGAGCCGCCGGCCAGTTGCTGCTGCAGCGCGGTGGGGTTGTTAGATGCCGCGCCCATGCTCGCCTCCTCGAGGGCGATCGGGCCTGAAAGGTAGATCCTTGCGGGATCGGGGGCTTGACAAGCGTGCTCAACCGGGCATCATCATGCAACACATCATGCATGTGTTGCAGCGGAGCATCAACGACTCGCTCCGTTGCGGCTTGGACTCAATCCTCTCACACATGTTCATCGTGACGGTGACTCATGTCACACTCCGTTGATCACAGCATGGAGGCGCCGTGCTTGCGGTGAACAACCTCGAGGTCGTGTACGACGACGTGATGTTGGTGCTCCGCGGGGTGAGCCTGACTGTGCCGGCCGGCAAGATCGTCGCCCTGCTCGGCGCGAACGGCGCCGGCAAGACGACGCTGCTGCGCGCCATGTCGGGACTGCTCGACGTGCACGACGGCGAGGTCACCAAGGGATCGGTGACGCTGGAGGACCGGCCGATCCACCACCTCAGCCCGACCAAGATCGCGGCGCTCGGCATCAGGCACGTGCTGGAGGGCCGGCGCATCCTCGCCGAGCTGACCGTCGAGGAGAACCTGCGGGTCGGAGCGCACGTGGCGGCGGGTGCGCTGAAGGAGAACCTGGAACGGGTGTACGGCATGTTCCCCGTGCTGCGGAACCGCCGGAAGGGCACGGCCGGCTACCTCTCCGGCGGCGAGCAGCAGATGCTGGCGATGGGGCGAGCGCTGATGTCCGACCCGCGGGTGCTGATGCTCGACGAGCCGAGCCTCGGCCTCGCGCCGCTGGTGGTGCAGCAGATCAGGGACCTGATCGTTGAGATCAACAAGGCCGGTACCACGGTGCTGCTGGTCGAGCAGAACGCCACCATGGCGCTGTCCATCGCCGAGCACGGCTACGTCATGGAGAACGGCAAGATCGTGATGGACAAGCCGGCCGAGGACCTGCTGGCCGACGAGGACGTCCGCGAGTTCTATCTCGGCCTCGGTGCCGAGGGCGCGGCCCGCTCCTTCCGCGACGTCAAGCACTACAAACGGCGCAAGCGGTGGCTATCGTGACCGGCCCCGTGAACCACCCCGTGAACCAGTCCGTGAAAGACCACGTGAACGACGCCGTGAACAGCGCCGCAGGCGCCCCGAGGACTGAACCGATCCTGCAGTTCAACGACGTGCGGCTGTCCTTCTCCGGCGTGCGCGCCATCGACGGGGTGTCCTTCGAGGTCGGGCCCACCGAGCTGTTCGCCATCATCGGGCCGAACGGCGCCGGCAAGACGTCGATCTTCAATGTGCTCTCTGGGGTATACCGGCCACAGCAGGGTGCGGTCCGTTTCAGGGGCACCGACCTGGTCGGCATGCCGCCGCACAAGATCGCCCAGCTGGGTATGGCCCGCACGTTCCAGAACATCGAGCTGTTCGCCAACCTGACCGTGGTGGACAACCTCATGCTCGGCCGGCACCACCACAATGCATACGGCGTGCTGGCCGCGCTGGTCTGGCTCGGCCGGGCCCGCCGCCAGGAGCTGGCCAACCGGGCCGCGGTCGAGGACATCATCGACTTCCTGGAACTGGCGCAGTGGCGGCGGCTGCCGGTCGGGCTGCTGCCGTACGGCGTGCAGAAGCGGGTCGAGCTTGGCAGGGCGCTGGCCATGGAGCCCGCGCTGCTGCTGCTGGACGAGCCGGTGGCCGGCATGAACCTGGAGGAGACCGAGGACATGGCCCGGTTCATCCTCGACGTGCGCGACGAACTGGGCATTCCGATGATCATGGTCGAGCACGACATGGGCCTGGTCATGGACCTCGCCGACCACGTGATGGTCGTCGACTTCGGCCGGCGGATCCGGACCGGCACGCCCCGCGAGGTGGCCAGGGACCCGGACGTGATCAGGGCCTACCTGGGCGAGGAGCACCGCACCGCAGGGAGCATGAGATGACCACCACCGCGGAACGGGTCACCACCACCACGGTCGTCACCAGGGTGCGCGATCGCGCCCGGCGTACTCCGACCAGGGTCGCGCTGCGCGAGAAGGACTACGGCGTCTGGCAGGAAGTGACCTGGGCGGCCTACTGGGACAGCGTGGAGCTGGTCGGGCATGCGCTGCTGGCCCTCGGCGTCGAGCCGGGCGACCGGGTGGCGGTGCACTCGGAGAACCGCCGCGAGTGGTTGTACGCCGACCTGGGCGCGGTCGCCGTGCGGGCAATGACGGTGGGGCTGTACCCGACCAACCCGGCGGCGGAGGTCGCCTACCTGCTCTCCCACTCCGGCGCCAAGGTGCTGATCGCCGAGGACCAGGAGCAGGTGGACAAGGCCATCGAGGTGCTCGACCAGTTGCCGGACCTGCAGCGGATCGTCTACCTGGAGCCGCGCGGCATCCGGCACCGCTACCACGACGCCCGGCTGATGGCCTGGGAGGACTTCCTGGCGCTCGGTGCAGAGCATCGCGCGGCCCACCCCGGCGCCGTCGAGGAACGAATGTCGCAGACAATCACCGACGACGTCGTGACCCTGGTCTACACGTCAGGCACCACCGGGCCGCCCAAGGGCGCCATGCTGACCGTGTCCAACGTCGAGTTCGTGGTCCGGACGCTGATCGAGGGCGGCGGGTTCACCTCGCCGCCGCCGGACGAGCGCGATGTCACCCTGTCCTATCTGCCGTTGTGCCACATCGCCGAGCGGATCTTCACCACCTGGTTCAGCGCGGCCGCGGGCATCCTGGTGCACTTCGCCGAGTCGATCGAGACGGTGCCGGCCAACCTGCGCGAGGTGCAGCCGACCATCCTGTTCGGGGTGCCGCGGATCTGGGAGAAGGTGCTGGCCGGGGTCAAGATCCGGATCGAGTCTGCGAGCTGGCTCAAGCGCACGCTGACGAAGTTCTGGCTGCGGGTGGCCGACGGCATCGGCCGCGACCTGGTGCGCAGCCAGGGCCAGCACACCGGGAGCACCCGGCTGCGCTACGCCATTGGCTGGCTGTTCTGCTACCGGGCGCTGCGCGACCGGATGGGCATGCGCAAGGTGCGCTACGCGGCGTCCGGCGCGGCCCCGATCGCGCCGGAGGTGCTGCAGTTCTACATGGGTATCGGGGTGCCCATGCACGAGGTGTACGGCATGACCGAGAACTCCGCGGTGGCCACCGCGAACCGACCGGGCCGGGTCAAGGTCGGCACCGTCGGCGAGCCGCACCCCGGCGTCGAGCTGCGCATCGATCCCGAGACCGGCGAGATCCAGACCAGGCACGCCGGCGTGTTCGCCGGCTACTGGCGCGACCCGGACGCCACTGCGCGCGCCGTCGACCCGGATGGCTGGCTGCACACCGGGGACGTTGGGGATTGGGTGGACGGCACCCACGTCAAGATCACCGATCGGATGAAGGACATCATCATCACGTCCGGTGGCAAGAACGTCGGGCCGTCCGAGATCGAGAACGCGCTCAAGGCGTCGCCGTTCGTCAAGGAAGCCGTGGTGATCGGCGATCGGCGGCCGTACCTCACCGCGCTGGTCGGAATCGAGCTGGACACCGTCGGCCACTGGGCGCAGGCCCGCAAGCTCGCATACACCACTTACCGCGACCTGTCCGAGAAGCCGGAGGTGCTCGCCCTGGTTCAGTCGGTGATCGACGGTGTGAACAAGCGGTTCGCCACCGTCGAGCAGATCAAGAAGTTCCGCATGCTGCCCAAGGAGCTCGACCACGAGGACGGCGAGCTGACCGCCACCCAGAAGGTCAAGCGCGCGGCCCTTGGCCGGATGTTCGGCGATCTCGTGGAGTCGATGTACTCGCACCTGCAGGGGGCTGCGCCCCCCGCATACCCCCCGAAAGACGCCGGGGCTGCGCCCGCCGCATACCCCCCGAAAGACGCCGGGGCTGCGGCCCCCGCATACCCCCCGAAGAATGCCGCGGAGGACAGCGGCCGATGACCGAACTGCTGCAGAGCCTGGTCCGCGGGCTCGGGTCCGGCTCCGTGTACGCCCTGCTGGCGATCGGCTTTGTGATCATTTACAAGTCCATGCGGGTGATCAGTTTCGCCCAGCCAGCGTTCATGCTGGCCGGCGCGGTGCTGGTCAGCTACCTGGTGCTGGAGCTGCCGTTCTTCCTGGCCGTGCCGCTCGCCGCAGCCGCCGTCGCGCTGCTCGGCGTGGGTGTCGAGCGGGCCGCCCTGCGGCCCATGATCGGCAAACCGGTGTTCGTGATCTCGATCATCACCCTGGGCGTGGACGTGGTGATCAGGGTGGTGGTGAACGCCTACATCGGGTTGGACGTGCGGCAGATCGGCGACCCGTGGGGACTGCGCACGGTGTCGATCCTCGGTATTGACGTGCAGCAGCGGTACCTGGCCATGTTCGGCACCACCATCGTGCTGGTCGCGGCGCTGTTCGCGTTCTTCCAGTACTCCAGGATGGGGCTGGCCATGCGGGCCACCGCGTTGGACCAGGAGGTGGCGCTGGCCCAGGGCATCTCCGTCGGCACAGTGTTCGCGCTGTCCTGGGCGATCGCCGGCGCGCTGGCCGCGGTGGCCGGCGTGCTGGTGAGCATGGGCGGCAGCATCGACCAGCAGCTGTGGATCATCGCGCTGAAGGCGTTGCCCGTGATCATCCTCGGCGGCCTTGACTCGATCGGCGGTGCGGTTGTCGCCGGCCTGCTCGTCGGCGTGGCGGAGTCCCTCGTCGGCACCTATGGCGGGCGGGTTTCCCCGATCTTCGGTGGGGAGTTCGCCCAGGTCTCCCCATACGTCCTGATGTTGCTCGTACTCCTCGTGCGGCCCTACGGCCTGTTCGGCACCCGTGAGGTGGAGAGGGTATGAACGGCCGCCCCGAGCTGTACACCTCCTACCGGCAGGAGATGTCCCTGCTGAACACCCGCCCGAAGCGGGTGTGGGTGGGCGCGATCGTGGTGCTGGCCGTGCTCATGCCGTTCGCGCTCACCGACGACATCTTGCAGTTGCTCGCCACCGGGTGCTGCGCGGCCATCGGCGCGATCGGGCTGAACATCGTCACCGGGTACGCCGGCCAGGTGTCCCTCGGACACGCGTTTTTCCTGGCCATCGGCGCGTACACGGCGGCGGCGCTGTCCGGCGACCCGGAGGGCCGCACGATCGGCTACGGGATCACGAGCCTGCCGGTCTGGCTGCTGGCGGCCGGCGCGGCGGCCGCGCTGGCCGGGGTGATCGTGGCGCCGCTCGCGGTGCGCCTGCGCGGGCTGTACCTGGCGATCGTCACGCTCGGCCTGGTGTTCATCGGCGAGCACCTGTTCCGCGGCTGGACCGAGCTCACCGGTGGACCGGGGGTGGGGCGCCCGGCCGCGGTACCGACCCTGTTCGGCCAGCGGCTGGACCTGGACGGCGAGTTCTTCACCAAGGCGCAGAAGCTGTACCTGCTCATGCTGGTGCTACTGGTGATCTTCGCCGTGCTCGCCCGGAATCTGGTGCGCTCGCGCACCGGCCGGGCGCTCGCCGCGGTGCGGGATCGGGACATCGCGGCCGCCGTGATCGGGATCAACCTGACGAAGTACAAGCTGATCGCGTTCGCGGTCTCCTCGTTCTACGCCGGCGTGGCCGGCGCGCTGCTGTACGTCACGATCGGGTACTTCGAGCCGGGCTCCTTCAACCTGCTGATGTCGGTGCAGTACATCGCGATGATCCTGATCGGCGGCGTGGCCACGATCTCGGGCTCGATCATGGGGGCGATGTTCATCACGCTGCTGCCGAGGATCACCCGCGAGCTGCCGGCCGTGCTGCCGTTCATCAGCGAGGGGGCCACCGGGCGGGTCACCGTGTTCCAGGTTGAGGCGATCCTCTACGGTCTGCTGATCATCGGGTTCCTGATCTTCGAGTCGAGGGGGCTGTTCGGAATATGGATCCGCATTCGCAACTACTGGAAGTCGTGGCCGTTCTCGTACTGAGGCTCGGTTGCTGAGGCTCGGTGCGGGGTGGCCCGGAAGGAGAGAACGTCGATGAGAGCACCGCATCGATGGCTGGCGGCGACGGTGGCGCTGCTCGCGACGGTCGCGATGGCCACCGGGTGCCGCGGGGGCAGCACCGGGGGGACCACCCAGGAGGGCAAGCAGGGCATCAAGACCGATGTCGGGGTGACCAGTGAGCCATGCCCGCAGGCCATCGACAAGAACAAGGGCTGCATCTACCTCGGTACCATCTCCGACCTCACCGAGGGCCCGTTCAAGGCGCTCGCGGTGCCCATCACCGACGCCCAGAAGGCGTTCTGGAAGCGGGTGAACCAGGCCGGCGGCGTCGGCGGGTACGAGGTGGACGTCACCTCCTACGTCAAGGACAACAAGTACAACCCTCAGATCCACAACCAGGTGTACCAGGAGATCAAGCCCAAGATTCTGGCGCTGGCCCAGACCCTCGGCTCGCCGACCACCGCGGCGATCCTGCCCGACCTCAAGGCCAGCAGCGTGGTGAGCGCCCCGGCGTCCTGGACCTCGCTGTGGGGGTTCGAAGACGTGGTCGTCGAGTCCGGCACCAACTACTGCATGGAGTCGATGAACTCGATCGACTACGCCGTGGGCAAGTTCTCGCCGAAGTCGGTGATGGCCGTGCACCTGGCCGGTGACTACGGCGACGACGCCGCGGCCGGCGCCAAGATCGCCGCCGAGAAGAACGGCCTGAAGTTCACCGACGTGAAGACCGCGACTGGCCAGGACAACCAGGCCGGCGCGATCGACGCCATCGTCAACGGCAAGCCCGACCTGGTGATCCTCACGACGGGGCCGACGGACGCCGCGGTGATCATCGGCCAGACCGCGGCCCGCGGCTTCACCGGCAAGTACATCGGCACCAGCCCCACCTGGAATCCCGGCCTGCTGAAGAGCGCGGCCGCGCCGGCGATCAAGGCGCTGTACCTGCAGTCCGGGCCGTGGGAGACCTACACCGCGGACACCCCTGGTCACAAGGCCATGCGGGAGACGCTCGGCTCGTCGATACAGCCCAACGACGGCTACACCTCCGGCTGGGTCTGGTCCTACCCGCTCAAGGCCGCCCTGCAGCGGGCGGTGCAGGACAAGGACCTGACCAGGGCCGGCCTGCTGAAAGCGGTCAAGGCGCTGGACACGGTCGACTACGAGGGCATGCTGCCGACGGGCGCCGGCAAGTACAACGGCAACCCGAACGACACGGTGGTCCGCCAGTCCGTGATCGCCAAGCCGGACGACGCCTCGCCGACCGGGGTCACCACGGTCGAGCACTTCTTCACCGGCCCGACCGCGAAGGACTACAAGTTCACCAAGGCGTGCTACCAGTAACTCGCCAGGCGACGATGTGACATTTCCCCGCTCTATCGGTAAATGTCACATCGTCGCATCGAGGCGGGCCGCGACGTCGATCACGGTGGCGCGCTGCACGGCGGGCTTGGTGATCTCGCCGGCGACGTAGCGGGCGACGAAGCGGCGCAGTTCCTGGTCGACGCCGGCGACGTACTGCAGGACGGCGGCGCGCAGGCCCTCGGCGTTCACGGTGACCAGCACGTCGTCCGCGGTGGGCGGCTCGATGTCGATCACCACGGCGAGCGGTTCGGCGGCCCGCGCGGTGAGCCGAAGCCGCACGGTCACGTCGGCCCGGAAGCGGTGAGTACGGCCGCCCAACCGCACGCCGAGCGCAAGGTCGACCGGGATGAGCAGCCGGAACGTCACCGGGTCCAGGCCGGTCCGGACGGCCGACGGGGTGCCCACCCGGCCGGTGGCGGTGACCTTGGCGACCCGTCCCGGACCGGCTCCGATGGGGCCGAGGTCGATCTGGTCGCCGATCACGGCGGACATGGCGGCGAGAATCCGCCCGGCCGTCACGGCGTGCTCGAAGAAGCGGACGCCGAACGTCCCGTAGCTCCAGAAGGCGAGGTCACCCGGCGGGGTCACCGGCCAGACACTACGGCAGGGGCGAGCCCGGCGACGGTCACAGCAACGGTCACAGCGACGGTCACAGCGACGGTCACTGCAACGGTCACTGCGACGGTCACAGCAGGGTCTGGCCGGTCTTCGGGTCGGTCAGCGAGATGGCCTCGAGCGGACAGCATTCGGCGGCGTCGCGCACGTCGTCGTCGGCGTCGACGATCTGCAGCAGCGGCCGCGACTTGTAGTCGTCGCCGATCTTGAAGTGCCCCGGCGCGATGCCGGCACACAGACCACTGCCCTGGCACACGCTCTGGTCGACCTCGATCCGATACTGTGCGCTCACCGGCACCTCCTCACAGCGGGGATGCTACCTGCACCGTTGCCGGTCACCGCTGGCTCGGACCAGACCTCTGCCAGCTTTGGTGGGTGCGCGCCGGTACCTGATGGACCGGGCAACGGTCAGAGCGGCCGGCCGGTCCGAACGTGCCTCGTCACCTGTCGCTCGGCGACGAAGGACAGGAACGGCACGGTACCGGCGAGCAGCACCAGCAGGGTGCCGCGGATGGACCATTTCGCGCGCAGCGCCAAGTCCAGCGCGATCGCCAGGTACACGGCGTAGATGAAGCCGTGGATCGGGCCGACGATCTCCACGGCGCGCGGTTGGTGGCCGACGTACTTCACCACCATGGCGGCCACCAGCAGCAGCAGGAAGACGCCCACGACATAGGCGGCGATGCGGTATCGGATCAGTGCGGCGGCCAGCCGGGCCGGTGTGGTGGCCGGCATGTCGGTGGCCGGCTGGGTGGCCGAATGGGCGGCGGGTGGGTCAGCGGCCACGGTGTTGCTCCTTGGCGTTCAATTGGGCTAGGTAGCGGTTGTACGCCGCCAACTCGTCATCGGCATCGTCGTCATCGGCGCTGGCATCATCGATGCTGGCATCATCGGTCGCGGCCGCCACCGGTCTCGATGGAACGGGCGGTGGCGGCCCGGGCGGAGCCGGCGGCCGTTGCCGGTGCTGGCGCTCCAGGCGACGCAACCGCCACAGCGCGAACAGCGCGAACAGCGCGAATGTCGGCCATTGCAGCGTGTACCCGAGGTTCTGCAGCGAGCCACCGGGTGCCCGGTAGCGCTGCCACTGCCACCACCCCAGCCGCAGGCACGCCACCACGAAGGCGGCGAACGCCGCGGCGGCGATCGCCTGCCGCACTAACCGTCCGGCCCGACCCACACCACCGACGCTAGCAACCGCAGCGGCTCATCGGTCCATGCCCCGGCTCGACTCCGCCGGTCAACCGGGCGGCGGCGCGGGCGCGGTGGACTCGCGCTCCACGATCGAGGTGGGCAGCACGGCCCGGTGGCTGGGCTGCTTGCCGCCGAGCAGGTCGAACAGCATGAGCAGGCCGGTGCGGCCGAGCTCTTCGCCGGCGAGCTCCACGCTGGTCAGCGACGGGTAGAGCGCTCGGGACACCTCGGTGTTGCCAAAACCGACCACGGTGAGCTCGTCGGGGATGAGGATGCCGAGCCGCCCGGCTGCCCGGTACAGGCCGGCGGCCTGCACGTCGTCGTCGCAGATCACCGCCGTCACCCGCGGTCGGCGTTGGCCGAGCACCTCGCGGCCGGCCTGCTCGGCGCCCGCGATGGACTGCTCGGCGGCCGCCACCGACGTGGTGATGTCGCCGGTCGCGCGCTTGAACGCGTTCCATCGAGCCAGGTACGTCCAGGTTCGCGGCGGCGCCCGCAGGTAGCCGACCCGGTGGTGGCCGAGCTCGACCAGCCGCCGCACGACCTGTTTCATGCCGTCGCCCACGTCCAGCCGCACGGTCGGCACACCGCGCCTGGCCGTCGATTCCAGCACCACCATGGGCACCTGCCGAACGTCGTCGAGGTCCGGCGGCGGCTCGCAGCACACCAGCACGCCGTCCACGGCGCTGGCCGCGGCGTTGATCACCGCGGCGTGCCGGTCCGAGCCGAGCACCACCGAGTACTCGTTCTCGTGCGCGGCCCGCTCGGCGCCGTCCAGGATCCTCGCGTAGAGCGGGTTCTGCAGCTCCGGCACGACGAGCAGCACCAGGCCGGACCGGCCGAGCCGCAGTGACCTGGCCGCGGCGTAGGGGCGGTAGCCCAGCTCCCTGGCGATCCGCCTGACCCGCTCCTGGGTGTCCGATGAGACGCGACCCACCGCCCGGCCGGACAGCACGAGCGACACGGTGGACTGCGAGACGTTCGCCGCCCTGGCCACTTCCCAGCCGGTCGGCCCCTTGCTCGTCATGGCGGCCCTCTCTACGTCGCCCGACCGATCGCTACGCTCTGTGGTGATCGTGGCGAGCCACCTGCTCCCCCGACGGCCGTCAAGTGATCTTAGCCAGCCGCAGATCAGCTTGTCTCCCTCGAGCCATTCGTTTGACGCCAGGCCGCCACCGTGACCGGTTGCCGGCAAGGGCCGCGGTTGCGCTCCGTGGTCAAATGGCCATGGCCATCGGCGGCCTCACGAGCCGGCCAGGGTCACCACCGCGAAGTCCTCCGGGCCGAGCTTCACGGCGTCCCCCGCCAGGCTTGCGTCGTCCCAGCTCAACACGACGTCGGCCGGCCGGCGGCGCAGCGGCACGGTCGCTGCGTGCTCGGCGAGATTCACCGCGACTGCCAGCGACGGCCGGTGCAGCACGATCCAGCGGGCCGCCTCGTCGAAGTCCACCCTCAGCCGCGGCAGCCACGGGTCGGCCGGCTCCGGCCTGGCTCGGCGCAGCGCGATGAGCGAGCGGTAGCAGTCGTGCAGCCGCGCGTGCCACCCTTCGGCGGCCTCCGACCAGCGCAGCTTCGATCGCAGGAACGTCTGCTCGTCGTTCGGGTCGGGCACCTCCGCGCCCTGCTCCGTGACGTCGGCCCAGCCGTGCTCGGCGAACTCCTCGTAGCGCCCGCGCCGGATGTCCTCGCGCAGCGCCGGGTCGGGGAAGTAGCAGAAGAACTGGAACGGGGTCGACGCGCCCCACTCCTCGCCCATGAACAGCATCGGGGTGTACGGCGAGCACAGGAGCAGCGCCGCGCCGCAGGCCAGCAAGCCCGGCGTCAGCGTGGCGGAGATCCGGTCGCCGGTGGCGCGGTTCCCCACCTGGTCGTGGTTCTGCAGCGACACCACGAACCGGTCCGCCGGGATGAGCGTGGTGTCCACCGGTCGGCCGTGCAGCCGGCCCCGGAACGAGGACCACTCCTCGGCGTGGAAGAACACCTCCCGCAGCGTTCGGGCCAGCGCCCCGAGCGGCGGGTGGAAGTCCGCGTAGTAGCCCTGCCGCTCGCCGGTCAATGTGGTGTGCATGCAGTGGTGCACGTCGTCGTTCCACTGCGCGTGCAGCCCGTACCCGCCGCCCTCGCGCGCCGTCACCAGACGAGGGTCATTGAGGTCCGACTCGGCGATCAACGTCAGCGGCCGCCCGAGCTGTGCGGCCAGCGCGTGCACCTCGACCGCCAACTCCTCCAGCAGATGCGTGGCACGGTGGTCCACCAGCGCGTGCACCGCGTCGATGCGCAACGCGTCCACATGGAAGTCGCGGAGCCACGCCAGCGCGCTCTCGATGACGTACCGGCGCACCTCGTCGGAGCCCCGGCCGTGCAGGTTCAGCGACGGCCCCCAGATGTTGCGCCCCGCGAAGTACGGCCCGAACCTGTCCAGGTACGACCCGGACGGCCCCAGGTGGTTCCACACCACGTCCAGCACCACACCCAGCCCGCGCGCATGGCAGGCGTCCACGAACCGCTTGAACCCGTCCGGCCCGCCGTACGGCTCGTGCACCGCGTACCACAGCACCCCGTCGTACCCCCAGCTGCGCGGCGCATCCACCGCGTTCACCGGCATGACCTCGACAAGGTCCACGCCAAGGTCTTTGAGATGGTCCAGCCGCTCGATGGCCGCATCGAAGGTGCCCTCGTCCGTGAACGTGCCGATGTGCAGCTCGTACAGCACGCTGCCCGGCAACGCCCGGCCCGTCCAGCTGTGGTCGGTCCAGTCGAACGCGCCGTGGTCGTAGCGCCGCGACGGCCCCCGTACCCCGTACGGCTGGTGCACCGACCGCGGGTCCGGCAGCGACGTCTCGTCGTCCTCCAGCAGGAACGCGTAGTCGGCGTCCGGGCGTACCTGCGGCACCTCGGCCCGCCACCATCCGCCCGTGCTGGGCCGCAGCTCGTGGTCCACTCCATCCACCCGCACCCGGACCCGCTGCCGCCGGCCGGGCGCCCACACCGCAAAGTCCGCCACGGCCACCCATCCTGCCTGCCCGGCCGCCGGCCCGCTCACCAGTGATCGCTCGGCACGGCGGCCAGGGGTGGCCGGGCCTGTGGACAAGTCGTGAGTGGCAAATGGTGTCCCAGCACC
>DASXTS010000133.1:0-3497 GCA_036505275.1 Pseudonocardiaceae bacterium | reverse complement strand
GCGCGACCTGCTGTCCCGGCTGCTGGTCGGCTCGCAGCAGACGCTGCTCGTCGGCGTGCTGGCCACCATGATCGGGCTGGCCGGCGGCCTGGTGATGGGCACCCTCGCAGGCGCGCTGGCCGGCTGGGTGGACTCGCTCGTCATGCGCGCGGTGGACGTGATGCTGTCCGTGCCCGGCATCCTGCTCGCCGTGTCGATCGCCGCGCTGTTCCCCCGCCCCACCATCTACACCTTGATCGTCGCGGTGGCGATGATCCAGGTGCCGGTGTTCGCCAGGCTGTTGCGCGGGTCGATGCTCGCCCAGCGAGCCAGCGACCACGTGCTGGCGGCCCGCGCGCTGGGGGTGAAGCCGCGGGCCGTCGTGTTCCGGCACATGCTCCCCAACGCGCTCGGGCCCGTGATCGTGCAGTCCACCCTCGTGCTCGCGCTGGCGATCATCGACGCGGCCGCGCTGTCCTTCCTCGGCCTTGGCAACCCGGACGACAACAAGCCGGAGTGGGGCCAGATGCTCGGCAACTCCCAGGTCGTGATCGACAGCCATCCGCACCTGGCGTTCCTGCCGGCCGCCTGCATCATCACCGTCGCGCTCGGCTTCACGCTGGTCGGCGAGTCGCTGCGGGACGCCCTCGACCCGAAGAACCGGCGGTGAGCGTTCCGTGGCGCTTCTGGAGTTGTCGTCGCGACCTGACGCCGGTCGGGTGTTCGACGCATGGGGACCGGCGGTGATCAATCAATGGCCCTGCTAGAGGTTCGGGACCTGACCGTGGTGTTCCAGCGCAAGGGCGAGGAGCCCTTCACCGCGGTCGACAAGGTCAGCTTCGACGTCGAGCCCGGGCAGACCGTCGGCCTGGTCGGTGAGTCGGGCTGCGGCAAGTCGGTGACCTCGCTGGCGATCATGGGGCTGCTGCCGTCCCGCGGCGCGCGGGTCACCGGGTCGGTCTGGTTCGAGGGCACCGACCTGCTTCGGCTCTCGGATCGAGGTATGCGCGACCGGAGGGGCCGCGACCTCGGCATGGTGTTCCAGGACCCGCTGTCCTCGCTGAACCCGGTGATCCCGATCGGCATCCAGGTCACCGAGGTGCTGGAGCGGCACCGCGGCATGCCGCGCAAGCGCGCCATGCGCGAGGCCGAGGAGCTGCTGCGCCGGGTCGGCATCCCGGACCCGGTGCGGCGGCTGACCGAGTACCCGCACCAGCTCTCCGGCGGCATGCGCCAGCGAGCGCTGATCGCCACCGCGCTGGCCTGCGCGCCGCGGCTGCTCATCGCCGACGAGCCGACCACCGCGCTGGACGTCACCATCCAGGCGCAGATCCTGGCGCTGCTGGCCGAGCTTGTCCGGGACACCGGTACGGCGCTCATAATGATCACGCACGACCTCGGCGTGGTGGCCGGCCTGTGCGACGAGGTCAACGTGCTCTACGGCGGCCGCATAGTGGAGCGCGGCGAGCGGCACGCGCTGTTCGCCGAGCCCCGCCACCCCTACACCTTCGGCCTGCTGGCCTCCATCCCACGGCTGGACGCCCCGCGCAGGGAACGGCTGGAGCCGATTCGCGGCTCGGTGGCCGACAACCTCCCCTGGTCGGAGGGCTGCGCCTTCGCCCCGCGCTGCCCCAACCGCATCGACCTGTGCACCGAGGTGACGCCCGAGCTCGGCCTGGAGCACGGCCGACTGCTCCGCTGCCACAACCCTGTCCCGGTAGCCGACGCCGCCGAAGAGCAGTCCGCGGCGGTGTCCGGCTAACTAACGGCCCGCCTCCAAGTACCACCATTGCACCGTTGATGGGCCTTTAACGACCACCATTGGCTGGCGGCGTTGTCGTCGCCGCCGATAGCGCGATTATCGACGACTCCTCCGCCTTGCCGGGCCGCCGCATGGACGCCGGGCCCATCCGGCCGGGGTTTACCAACAGGCTCCAACATACGCACCGCAGCGGGCGACACGCCGACAAGCCGCACCCTTCGCACAAGGCGGATTCGTACGCTCGTTGAATGCTCAACCCGGCCGGCCCGCGAGCGTATGTGGATGAGTCGTTTCGTGGACACTTGACCGACGGGATCTATGTCCTGGCGGCAGTTGTCTACAAGTTGTCTACGAGCCGTCGGTGCAGAGCGACGTACGTCAGCTGATGCTGCGGCTCCGTGGCCGTCGCAAGACGAGCAAGCTGCATTGGAGCGAGATGGACCGGATCCAGCACAAGCTGGCGGTCGAAGAGTTGGCCGCCATCAACGGGGTTCTGCCTGGTGGCCGTGGGTGCACCCGTTCCGCGTCGTCGCCAGGAGCGCGCCCGTGCGGCAAGTCTGGCCGCCCTGGTTCCCGAACTCCATGGCGCCGGCGTGGAGCAGGTATTCATTGAAGCGCGGGCGCCAGAACTCAACCGCCGGGACGTCGTGACCGCGACCAGTGCGCGCTTCGGTCTCCCGAAGGGTGCACAGCTCCGGGTGGGCCATGTGCCAACCATGTGCCCGGTAGCGCGGATCCGTTGCTGTGGAGTGCCGATATCGTGGCGGGTGCCGTGCGCGCACACTACGACGGCGATCCCACGTTCGTTGACATCCTTTCGGACCAGATATACGAGGTCAGGGTGTCGACGGGATGTTGAAACGCGTAAGGCCAGGCTCCCGGTCTGCCCCAGGTCACCTGGCCTTGCGACTCGCTCCGCGCCCACGACGCGGAGCTGAACATCAGCATAGCGCGATCTGTAGAGGTGTCTACACCGACGACGCTGTTCGCTGGAATCGCCTGGCGACTAGTGGGCGGCTGGCGCCTGGTGGTGGGTGCCGTTGCGGACGCTGCGGACGTACGGGTCGAACGCCGACGTGTCACTGGCCCGGTAATAGTCCTGGAGGATCTGGGCCTGCTCCTCGTAGCCGAAGTCCGAGAATGCCTTGCCGTGCGCCAGCGCGTCCCGTAGGCCCTGCTCGCCGCCGTAGTCGTAGTCGCCGTCGATGGCCGAGCAGGCGAGCCCGAGCACGCTGGAGCCCTTCTGGTACTGCCACACATGGCCGAGCTCGTGGATCAGGATGGAGAAGTCGCGCTGCAGCACGCCGGTCTCGAAGTAGATGTGATCGGGCAGGGTCCGCGAGTAGCCGCCGAGCGTCATGACGCCGCCCTCGGAAAGCTTGACGTCGTCCATGGCCAGCGCCGAGCCGAACACCTCGAAGGCCTGGGAGCGTTCGTAGTCGGTCATCGACCGCCACGTGCGGCCGCTGCGCCTCGAGGTGTTGACGTCGCCGGTCGCGTCCGGCGGCTCGCCGCTCTCCAGCTTGATCCACAGCGTGGAGTCGACGTTCTGGCCGGCCGACAGGTGATGCTGATTGCGGAAATACTCCACGACATGGGCGGTGGCGGCGTCGAAGTCGCCGTTCACCGTGACGACCTCCCGGCCGCTGTGCCGGTAGTAGTAGTTGAGCGTCTGCTGTACATAGGTGACCCACCGTCCGGTGTCGCCATGGTGCAGGTCGGGTCGCCTCTCGGGCATGATCAGTCCTCCGGCTTT
>DASXTS010000132.1:0-5906 GCA_036505275.1 Pseudonocardiaceae bacterium | reverse complement strand
GTTCGCGACGAACTGGACGAACGCGTTGCCCGGATTAGCTCCGAGCAGGGCGAACAGAATGTTAAGGACCAGAATGACGGCGATCACGGCACCAACGCCCCTGATGATCGAGCCGACGACCGTGGTACGGCGTCTCGTGTAGAGAGCCATCTGTGTCACCTCGCAGAGCAACTCCGGCCACCTGTTTCCAAGCGGGTACCCGTCGCCCCGGTTATTCATGCGTACCGTGACCGCGTGCCCGAAACCTACGACGGCTGGCAGGCCGTGCTCGACGCCAACGGCAACCGCGCGCCGCACCCGCACGTCCGCCTGTCCGACGGCCGGCTCGAGGCGTCCTCGGTCTTCGTCACCCTCTCTGTCGACCCTGACGCGCGCCAGCCGGTCGAGTTCGCCGACAACCTCTACGGCGCTACCGCCTGGGCACCCGCCGCGCCCAGCTCATCGGCCTGGCAGCGCGCCGACTCCGCCGAGATGCGCCTCATGATCGCGCCATCGCTGCGCCCCGGCCAGACCACCGAGATCGACCTCCCGCTGGCCGGCTCGCCGCCCGCCGTCCGCGTCCTGCTCGCCGCCACCTGGCTCGACGTGTCCCGCTGACCGCCGTCACCGCTGACCGCCGTCACCGCTGGAACGAGCGCGCGGTGGCCAGGAAGGCCTCGTTCTCCGCTGGCAGGCCGATGGTGACGCGGGCGCCGTCGCCGAGGAAGGCCCGGACCACGACCTTGGCCGCCAGGCAGTGGTCGTTGAAGGCGGCCGTGCGCTCGCCCAGCGGGAGCCAGACGAAGTTGGCCTCGGACGGTGGCACGTCGTAACCGGCATCGAGCAGCGCGGCGCGCACCCGGTCGCGTTCCGCGGCGATGTCCTTGCATCGGGCCAACAGCTCGTCCGCGGCGTCCAGTGAGGCGATGGCGGCGGCTTGGGCCACGGAGTTCACCGAGAACGGCACACACACCTTGCGCACCGCGGTGACCACATCCGGGTCGGCGATCCCGTATCCCACCCGCAGCCCGGCCAACCCGTAGGCCTTCGAGAAGGTGCGCAGCACGGCGATGTTGTCCCGGCCGTCGAGCAGCAGCCGGATGCCGTCCGGCACGTCCGGATCGGTGACGAACTCGCGGTAGGCCTCGTCGAACGCGACCAGGACGGTGGGCGGCACGGCGTCCAGGAACCGCAGCAGTTCCTCGCGCCGCACGGCCGTACCCGTCGGGTTGTTGGGGTTGCAGACGAAGATCAACCTGGTCCGGTCGGTGACGGCCGCGGCCAGGGCGTCCAGGTCGAAACGGTGCTGCGGGGTGAGCGGCACGGTGCGTTTCCGGGCACCGACGACCTGCGTGATGATCGGGTAGGCCTCGAACGACCGCCAGCCGAAGAGCACCTCGTCGTCCGGCCCGGAACAGGTTGCCTGGATGAGCTGCTGGCACACGCTGACCGACCCGCAGCCCACCGCCACGCGGTCCGGCTCAACGCCGACGTGCCTGGCGATCCGCTCGGTCAGGGCGGCGGCCGCCATGTCGGGGTAGCGGTTCACCAAGTTGGCGGCCTCTGCGATGACCTTCGTCACGCTCGGCAGCGGCCCGGCGGCAACCTCGTTGGACGCGAGCTTGATCGCTCCCTGGATGGTGCGGCCGGGAATATAGTTGGGAAGGGCGGCCAGATCTTCTCGCGTGCGAACCGTCATGGCCGCGAGTCTTCCACCGTCGACCAGCACCCACAGTTCACCCGAAAGTGGTTGAGTATCGACATGACAAAGACAAGGACCGAGACGCTTCCGCTTGCCGACGGCAGCCTGTTGCGGCTGACCGTCGCCGAGCCGGAGACGGCCGTTCGCGGCGGCATCGTCGTGCTACACGAGGCGCGGGGCGTCACCGACTCGGTCCGGGCTCTCGTCAGCGACCTCGCGACCGAGGGCTGGCTGGCGGTCGCGCCGCACCTCTACCACCGCGACGGCGCCGACGAGGTGGCCGGCGAGCGGGTGGCCGACCAGCTCAGCCGGCTCACCCCGTCGTCGGTGCTCGAGGACAGCGATGCGGCGCTGGCCTGGCTGGCCGCCCGCGGCGTCGCCGACGACCGGATCGGCGTCGTCGGCTTCGACCTCGGTGGCGCGGTGGCCGTCAAGGTGGCCACCCGCCGGCGGGTCGGCGCCGCGGTGAGCGTGTCGGCGCCGGGCATCATCATTCCGGTCGCGGGCCAGCTGCGGCCGCTGGTCGAGGCCGCGCCCGAGCTGTGCTGCCCGTGGCTTGGCATCTACGGCGGCGACGCCGCCGCGCCGGTCGAGGAGGTCGAGAAGCTGCGCGACGCCGCGGCTACCGCGGCGGTGGCCACCGACGTGGTGCATTACCCGGCTGCGCTGGACGACGACCCCGACGCGGCCGCCGAGGCCTGGCAGCGCACCCTCAACTGGTTCGACTCGCACCTGCGCTAGCCCGTACCTGCGCCAGGTCCGCCGCCAGTTCCGTGAACTCTCGTCGGTACTGCAGCCTGCGCAACCAGCGGTCCGGAATGCCGCCGATGCCGTCGGGCAAGCCGAGCAGGCCGCCCACGATGGCGCCGGTGGTGTCGGCGTCGTCGCACCGCGCTGCATCGAGGCCCAGACGGCAAACAGGAACCGCTGGGCCTCCGGAGCCGGCTGGCGCCGGCCGTAGGCTGCGACTGTGCGCGTGTTGTGGACCCCTGACCCGCAAGAAGTCGCCAAGTCGAGGATGGCCGCATTCCGGTCCTGGCTGCTGACCAACCGCGGCGTCCAGCTCGATGACGGCTACCAGGCCCTGTGGCGCTGGTCGGTGGACGAGCCGAGCCAGTTCTGGGGCGCACTGGCCGAGTTCCTCGGCGTCCGGTTCCACGAGAAGCCGACCGGCGTGCTCGCCGACGCATCGATGCCCGGCGCGCGCTGGTTCCCCGGGGCCACGCTGAACTACGCCGAACACGCGCTGGCGCCGGGGCCCGGCAAGCAGGACGGCGACCTCGCGGTGGTCTTCGCCCGCGAGGACGGCCTTTCCGAGCAGCTGACCTATGGCGAGCTGCGCACCCAGGTCGCGGCCGCGCGGGCCGGGCTGCGTCGGCTCGGCGTGCAACGCGGCGACCGGGTGGTCGCGCTCGGGCCGAACTGCCCGCAGTCGCTGGTGGCGTTCCTCGCGGCCGCCAGTCTCGGCGCGGTCTGGTCGTCCTGCTCGCCGGACTTCGGCGCGCGCGCCGTCGCCGACCGCTTCGTGCAGATCGAGCCCGTGGTGCTGATCGCCGTCGACGGCTACTACTACAACGGCCGGCGGTTCGACATCCGTGACACCGTGGCCGACCTGCGGTCGCGGATGCCGAGCCTGCGCGGCACCGTGCTCATCCCGTACCTGGATCCCCAGGCCGCCCTGCCGGACGCGGTGTCCTGGTCATCGCTGCTCACGCCGTCCGACGATCTCGCGTTCGACCCCCTGCCGTTCGACCCCGTGCCGTTCGACCACCCGCTGTGGGTGCTCTACTCCTCCGGCACCACGGGCCTGCCGAAGGGCATCGTGCACGGGCACGGCGGCATCGTGCTGGAGCACCTCAAGCAGCTCGGGCTGCACTTCGACCTCAAGCCGGGCGACCGCTTCTTCTGGTTCAGCACCACCGGCTGGATGATGTGGAACCTGCTGATCTCCGGCCTGCTGGTCGGCTCGACAATCGTGCTCTACGACGGCAGCCCCGGCCACCCCTCGCTGGACAGGCTGTGGCGGCTGGCCGACGACACCGGCATCAGCTATTTCGGCACCTCCGCGCCGTACATCCAGTCCTGCCTCAAGGAGGGCCTGCGGCCGCGCGACAAGTTCTCGCTTTCCACGCTGCGGGCCATCGGCTCCACCGGCGCGCCGCTCACCCCGGAGGGCTTCGACTGGATCGCGGAGGCGGTGGGGGAGCACATCCAGATCTGCTCGGTGTCCGGCGGCACCGACATGTGCACCGCCTTCGTCGGCTCCGCCCCCGACGTGCCGGTGTGGGAGGGCGAGATCTCCTGTCGAATGCTCGGCGCCGCCGTCGCCGCCTACGACGAGCACGGCAACGAGGTGATCGACGAGGTCGGCGAGCTGGTGATCACCAAGCCGATGCCGTCCATGCCGGTGTTCTTCTGGAACGATCCGTCCGGCGACCGCCTGCGCGAGGCCTACTTCGAGACTTACCCAGGCGTCTGGCGCCACGGCGACTGGATCCTGATCACTCCCCGCGGCTCGTGCATCATCTACGGCCGCAGCGACTCCACCCTCAACCGCGGCGGCGTCCGGATGGGCACCAGCGAGTTCTACCGCGTCGTCGAGGCCTTCGACGAGGTGCTCGACTCCCTCGTCATCGACACCTCGGGCGCCGGACGCACCGACGGCGAGCTGCTCTGCTTCGTGGTCCTGGCGCCGAGCGTGTCGCTGCCCGAGGTCGAACCCCGGCTGCGCGCCGCGCTGCGGGCCGAGCTCTCACCGCGCCATGTGCCCGACCGGTTCTTCGCCGTCGACGACATCCCGCGCACCCTCAACGGCAAGAAGTGCGAGGTCCCGGTCAAGAAGATCCTGGCCGGCGTCGACCCCGGCCGCGCCGTCAGCGCCGACGCCCTGCGCAATCCCGGCGCCCTGCAACCCTTCGTAGAGCTGGCTGCCACCTCGCCCGCCGGGCGCAGCTAGCCGCCGGCCGGTTGCACGCCGGAGCTGCCGTTGCCCTGCTTTGCCCCCGGGCCCCCGCGCTGTGTACCCTTGCCGCCTGGTGGCCCACGGGCCCCGGGAGGCTTCGCCTAGTCTGGTCTATGGCGCCGCACTGCTAATGCGGTTGGGGGTTGAGCCCCCTCCCGGGTTCAAATCCCGGAGCCTCCGCGCATGACAACTGAACACTGCGCCCGTAGCTCAACGGATAGAGCATCTGACTACGGATCAGAAGGTTAGGGGTTCGAGTCCCTTCGGGCGCGCAGTTATGTATACCCGCCTGACCTGCGTAAACGCCGTTCGTCAAGATTCTCCGGTACTATCGTTATGGATCTTGATCCACGATCTGATCCACCAGCCGCGCTAGCGTCCGTCGGCATGACGGCAGCTTCCGACGAGCGGCGCCGTGGACGAGGCAACATCCGCCGGATGCGAGGGCGTCTCCAGGTGCGGGTGTCCGCCGGCCAGGACCCGACTACCGGCGAGCGGATCATCCTTGTCGAGAGCGTCCCAATCGAAAAGCCGGGAAACGAACGCTCGGAGCGGGCCGCGATGCGCGAGGCCGAGAAGGTTCGAACCAGGCTTCTCTCCGAAGCCGACTCGCTGAAGGTCGCACGGACGAGGACAACTCTCGGTGCATTGCTTGATCGATGGCTGCCGCAGCATGAGATCGACCCGACCACACGGATGAACTACGAGTCCCAAGTCCGCAACTACATCCAGCCAAACCTCGGCGACGTCCCTTTGGTGCTGTTTGTCCGCGACGCCCCGGAGCGTCTGGAGGCGTTCTATGCGCGCCTGCGCAGGTGTCGCGCCCTGTGCAACGGCCGCCCATTCTTCGAGTCACATGCCGCCGATGAGCGGCACGACTGCCTCAATTCCGGCTGCACGCCGCATGTCTGTAAGCCGTATGCAGCATCCAGTGTCCGGCAGATCCATGCGATCCTCAGCGGTGCACTGAGTGCCGCCGTGCGCTGGGGCTGGATCTCCTACAACCCGATGCCGTCGGTCAAGCCGCCAGCGAAGAAACACCCGCAGCCTCGGCCGCCGAGCCCGGACCAAATGGCGCGGATTGTCGAGGCTGCCTTCCGCCACACGAATGAGTGGGGCCTCTACATCTGTCTGTCGGCCGTCACCGGCGCGCGTCGCGGCGAAATCGTCGCCTTGCAGTGGGATGACGTCGACTTCGCCCAACGTATTGTGCGGCTCGACGAGAATTATGTTCAAACCCTAGACGGGATGATCCTCAAAGAC
>DASXTS010000131.1:0-4316 GCA_036505275.1 Pseudonocardiaceae bacterium | reverse complement strand
CGACGATCCGGAGGACCGGGCCCGCGCGGTGCGGGCCGCGTCGGCCGCGGCGGACAAGCTGTGGAGTGTCCGGGACCGGGTGGCGGAGTGGGGCAAGCCGGACATGCCCCGCCACGAGTGGATCCGCTATTACGGCAACCGCTGGGTTGACGTGGCGGACGAGTCGTGGCTGCGGGACCACCCCGGCGCGTGGGCCGCGTGCCGGGGCGAGTGGACCTCGGACGACAGCAATCCGTGGGTGCTGGTCGTTGATATGGCCCTCAAGCAGGACTCTGTTGCGGTCACCCGTTGCGAGTTGTTGCCGGATGGTCGGGTCGCGGTTACGGCGCGGATCTGGCGGGCGGCCGACTCGGGTGGCCGGATCGACCACGCGGAGGTGTGGTCGTACATCCGTGAGCGCGCCAGGGGTGCGGGGTTCCGCGGTGTGGTGTACGACCCGCGGTTCTTCGAGGTGCCGGCCCGACTGCTCGAGGACGACGGGATTCTGACGATCCAGTTCGACCAGTCCCCGGCGCGGATGGCCCCGGCCTGCGGGTTGGCGTATCAGAAGATCCTCGAAAAGGGCATCGTCCACAACGGCGACCCGGATATGGCCGCGCACATCAACGCCGCGGTGAAGCGGGAGCAGGAGCGCGGCTTCACGCTCAGTAAGGGCAAGAGCAAGCGCCACATCGACGCTGCCGTCACGGTGTGTATGGGCGTGTGGGTCCTGCACGAGGTGCCCGAGGAGTCTAAGCCGCCGATGTTCGCCTGGGCGTGAGGGGCGACGTGCTGGCCCGCCTGATCCTGTTGGTCGGCATGGGACTCATGGTGGCCGGGGTGTGGCTGGCCTACGGTTTGCCGTGGGCCCTGATCGGGGGTGGGTTGCTGCTGGCGCTGTTCGGTCTCCTGGCTATCGATGTGGACAAGCGGGAGGCTGCTGGTGGCAAACCTCCTGCGTAGCCTGTTCGGCCGCGGCAGTGCTCGAGCGAACGAGACCACGCCCGTGTCGATCACCGACTGGGCGCGGATGTTCCGCCCAGGGCAGCAGGTCGCCTACCAGAATCAGACCTACCAAGCTTTCCAGCTCACCTCGCCGGGGTCGGTGGAGTACGACACGAACTCGGTCGTGTTCGCGTGCGAGTCGAAGCGGATGGCCGTGTTCTCGGAGGCCCGGTTCCAATTTCAGCAGATGCGCGATGGCCGGCCGGGTGATTTGTTCGGCACTGCTGATCTCGCGGTGTTGGAGGAACCGTGGCCGGGTGCCACGACCCGTGAACTGTTGGCGGTCGCCGAGTGGGACGTGGTCTGTAGCGGCAACTCGTACTGGGTGTTGGACCGGGACGGCTACCTGCTGCGGTTGGAGCCGCGGAACGTGAAGATCCTCACCGAGGCGATCGAGGACCCCATGACGGGTTTCCGGCTCGGTGAGCGGCTGCTGGGTTACGCCTACATGGGTGAGCGTGACCAGGTGACGACGTTCAGCCCGCAGGAGATCGCGCATTACAAGCCGATCCCCGCGTCCCAGTTCCTCGGCAAGTCGTGGTTGTCAGCGTGCCTGCCGGATGTGGACGCCGACGCGCAGATGACCGAGCACAAGCGGGTGCAGCTGCGTAGCGGAGCGAACCTGTCCTACGTGGTGTCCATGGACAAGGACATCAGCACCGACGACTTCAACTACTTCGTTGAGAAGTTCCGCGAGAACCACGAGGGCGCGAACAACGCGGGGAAAACCCTGTTCCTCGGCGGCGGCGCCGACGTGAAGACCGTCGGCCAAACATTCGAGAACTTGTCCTTGAAGGCCACGCAGGGTGCGACCGAGACGCGCATCGCGGCTTGTGCTGGTGTGCACCCGGTGATCGTTGGCCTGTCGGAGGGCATGGCCGGTTCGTCGTTGAACGCCGGCAACTACGACTCGGCGAAACGCAACTTCGTGGACGGCACCATGCGCCCGTTGTGGGGCGCGTTCTGCGGCGCCTTCCAATGGGTGGTGGCCGTCAAGCCCGGCGCGCGGCTCTGGTATGACGACCGGGATATTGCGTTCCTGCGTGAGGACGTGACCGCGCAGGCTGACATCTTGGCCAAGGACGCGCAGACACTGCGGACTTTGGTCGATGCGGGGTTTGAACCTGACGCGGCGGTGGATGCAGTGAGTGCGAAGGACATTCGACGGCTTCGAGGCACGCACTCGGGTCTGTACTCGGTGCAGCTACAGGAACCCGGCGGGACTCAAGAGCAAGGGAGCACGGCGGCATGAGCGCACCCAACAGCTTCATCCGGGCCGTGGAGTTCCGATTGGCGGCCACGGATGGGCAGCCGGGTGATGGCCTGACCCTCGAGGGTTATGCGGCCGTGTTCGACCAGCGCACCGAAATCGACTCGTGGGAAGGCACCTTCATCGAGACGATCCGCCGCGGCGCGTTCCGTAAGACGATCCGCGAACGCACCCCGGTGTTGCAGTTCGACCACGGCCGGCACCCCCTGGTCGGTTCGATTCCGATCGGCCGCATCGAGGATCTCCGCGAGGACGACGAGGGCCTGTTCGTCCAGGCGCGCCTGTCGGACAATTGGCTGATCGAGCCGGTACGGGACGCCATCGCCGATGACGCGGTGAACGGCATGTCGTTCCGGTTCGAGGTGATCCGCCAGGAGTGGCGCGACAAGGATGGCAAGCTCATCAAGGACGACGAAGAGCTGATGCGCCTCCTGTGGAACCCAGGCGATCGGGGCCCCATCGAACGCACACTCATCGAACTGCGGGTTCCCGAACTCGGACCGGTCGTGTTCCCCGCCTACGAGAACACCACGGTCAGCGTGCGAGCCAAGGACGTCGCCTCGTCCCTGTTGGGGACCCCTGAGCTTGTTCGCGAGGCGCGGCACGCCCTGGCCGCTGACATCGCCGATCCGGTGGTGGATGACCCAGCACTGCGCGGTGAAGTGGCCCGCGCAGTGCTGTTCCCCGCCACCCTCCCCAAGTCTTCCCCGGACCGGTCCGGGGAAACCGACGCGCCGCCCCCCGAGGCACCCGTCGTTCCCGTTCCTGACGCGCCGCCCACCGATGGGCACCCGTCGCCACCAGATCGAGCGCAACGCGCCGCCTACGCGCGCCGCGCCTACGTGACGCGACATGGCGTCGGAAGGACCTACACATGAGCAACGACCCCAAGGCATCCCGCCTGGTCGAGCTCCGCGAACGGCTCAAGGATCTGGACGCCCAGATCCTCGCCCTGTCGGAGCGCGACACCCTCAGCGAGGACGAAGAGGCCCGCTGGGACGATTTGTGCGCCGAACGCGACGTCATCGTCCCGGAGTTCGAGAAGCTGGAGATCCGCGCGGCGCGCGTGGCGGACATCAAGTCCAAGACGTTCCGCCAGATCTCCGGGCTGCCGGACGCGCGGTCCCGCGTCGAGGAACTGCACGGCGTCGACGTCCGCAAGATGGACTGGCGCGCAGCCCGCGACGGCGCTCTGGCGATCCTCGACGACCGCGAGCAGAACTACACGCTGAACACCCACCAGGGTGACATGCTGCACAGCCGGGTGCGGGCAGCGAAGGACACCGACCTGGCCCGTCGGATCATCGTCACCGAGAACGAGCACTACCGCTCGGCGTGGCACAAGATGATGACCCGCGGCACCACGACGGTGCTGGACCAGGACGAGCAGCGGGCGATGCTCCGCTACGAGGAATACCGCGCCGCGTCCGAGGGCACTACCACTGCGGGTGGATTCGCGATTCCGGTCAAGGTGGCCGCCTAGTCCGGCGACGGACTAGTGAACATCCCGAGAATTGCTGGGACATCCCGCTAGACGGCCGCACCACAGCGTGAGGCGAAAGCCTGAGCGCGACGGTTCGAGAAGCGGACGGTAGGGACAATCAGCAGCCGAGCTTGCCTGGGGCTCGCCCCGACAAGAGGGTTCAACGACTATGCACGGGACGCCTCCCTGAGGCGAAGATATAGTCTGGCCTTCACGGAAACGTGAAGAGGCTGGCAGAAATGACCAGTCCCCTCGGCTAGCCGAGGAGTAACAAAGCGCTTCATTGACCCGTCGGTGATCCTTACCGATCAGGAGACGGACAACCCATTCCTGACCTTGGCCCGGCAGGTCGAAGTCAACACCAACGCCTGGAAGGGCGTCTCCGCCGCTGGTGTGTCGTGGTCGTTCGACGCCGAGGCCTCGGCCGTGTCCGACGACTCGGTCACCCTCGCGCAGCCGTCGGTGACCGTGTTCATGGCCCGCGGGTTCATCCCCTACTCGATCGAGATCGGGGAGGACTGGCCGGGCTTCCAGGCCGAGATGGCACGGCTGCTCGCCGAGGGCTACGACGAGCTGCTG
>DASXTS010000130.1:0-29866 GCA_036505275.1 Pseudonocardiaceae bacterium | reverse complement strand
TGGTGCTCTGCGACCTGGCCTGGCAGAACGGCGAGCCGGTGGTCGCCTCGCCGCGGCAGGTCCTTCGCCGCCAGCTCGACCGGCTCGCCGTGCGCGGCCTGCGGGCCTACGCCGGCACCGAGCTGGAGTTCATCGCGTTCCACGGCTCGTACGAGGACGCCTGGCGGGCCGGGTATCGCGGCCTCGAGCCGGCCAACCAGTACAACGTGGACTACTCGATGCTGGGCACGGCGCGCATCGAGCCGCTGCTGCGGGCCATCCGCAATGGCATGAGCGGCGCGGGGCTGTACGTCGAGTCCGCCAAGGGCGAGTGCAACCTCGGCCAGCACGAGATCGCCTTCCGGTTCGACGAGGCGCTGCGTACCTGCGACAACCACATGATCTACAAGACCGGCGCCAAGGAGATCGCGGCCGCGCACGGCATGAGCCTGACGTTCATGGCCAAGTACGACGCGCGGGAGGGCAACTCCTGCCACATCCACCTCAGCGTGCGCTCCGCGGACGGCTCGGCGGACGGCGGGGAGCCGGTGCTGGCCGGCGACCACGAGCACGGGTTCTCCCCGCTGATGGAGCACTTCATCGCCGGACTGCTGGCCCACCTCCGCGAGCTGACCCTACTGTTCGCGCCGAACATCAACTCCTACAAGCGGTTCGTGGACGGCAGCTTCGCGCCGACCGCCGTCGCCTGGGGCCTGGACAACCGCACCTGCGCGCTGCGGGTGGTCGGTCACGGCCCGTCGCTGCGGGTGGAGAACCGGGTGCCCGGCGGCGACGTCAACCCGTACCTGGCCATCGCCGCCATGCTGGCCGCCGGGCTGCGCGGCATCGAGCACGAGCTGGTCTTGGAGCCGGCATTCGAGGGCAACGCGTACACCGCGACCGACCGGCCGCGGGTGCCGGCCACCCTGCGGGACGCGGCGGAGCTCTTCGCGAAGAGCACGCTCGCCCGCGAGGCGTTCGGCACCGGTGTCGTCGAGCACTACCTCAACGCGGCGCGAGTGGAGCTGGCGGCGTTCGACGCCGCGGTCACCGACTGGGAACGCTATCGGGGGTTCGAGCGCCTGTGAGGCCGGTCATCGGAATCAGCACGTACCGGGAGACGGCCAGCTGGGGCACGTGGCGTGTGCCTGCAGCACTCGTCCCGCAGACCTATGCGGACGGTGTGGCGCTGGCCGGCGGGGTCCCGGTGCTCCTGCCGCCGGCCGGCGACAGCGTCGATACGGCCGCCGACGCGGTGGCGGCAATCGCCGCCCTTGTGCTCTCCGGCGGTGCGGACGTCGACCCGGCGCGGTACGGAGAGGCCGTCCTCCCGACCACCGTCACCCGCCCGGACCGGGACGCGTGGGAGCTGGCCCTGCTGCACGCCGCGCTGGCCACCGGCCTGCCGGTGCTGGCCATCTGCCGCGGCATGCAGCTTCTCAACGTGGCCGTGGGCGGCACCCTGTACCAGCACCTGCCCGATGTCGTCGGCACTGACGCGCACCAACCGACCGACGGTGTCTTCGGGTCGACCATGGCGCGGGTCGCGGCGGACAGCCGGATCGGCCGGATCCTCGGCGACCGGGTCACCGTGCACTGCCACCATCATCAGGCCGTCCGCACCCTGGGCGACGGCCTGGCCGCGGTAGCCTTCGCCGCCGACGGCACCATCGAGGCCGTTGAGCACACCGGCCCGGCCTTCGTCCTTGGCGTCCAATGGCATCCCGAGCGGGACGCCGCCGATCAGCGCCTGTTCCAGGCCCTCATCCGTGCCGCCGCCGAGCGTGCTGCAGCGGGAGGACCGGATGCCTGACCGGCTCGCCGACCGGGTCGCTGTGGTCACCGGGGCGGCCAGCGGCATCGGGCTGGCGTCGGCACGGCGGCTGGCCGCCGAGGGCGCCACGGTGGTCTGCGTCGACATTGACGCGCAGGCCGGTGCGGCGGTGGCCGACGCGATCAACGGCCACTTCGTGCGGGCCGACGTGTCCAATGAGGGCGAGGTCCGGCGAATGTACGCGACGGCGTACGAAGGATGCGGTCGCATCGACATCGCGGTTCACAATGCCGGCATCTCCCCGCCCGAGGACGCATCCATCCTCACCACCGGCCTGGACGCCTGGCATCGGGTGCAGGAGGTCAATCTGACCTCGGTCTACCTCGGCTGCAAGTACGTCATCCCGTTCATGCAGCGGCAGGGCAGCGGCAGCATCATCAACACCGCGTCCTTCGTCGCCGTGATGGGCGCGGCCACCTCGCAGATCTCCTACACCGCGTCCAAGGGCGGCGTGCTGGCCCTGTCCCGCGAGCTCGGCGTGCAGTTCGCCCGCGAGGGAATCCGGGTGAACGCGCTGTGCCCCGGCCCGGTGAACACCCCGCTGCTGCGCGAGCTGTTCGCCGCCGACCCGGAGCGCGCCGCCCGCCGCCTGGTGCACGTGCCCATGGGCCGCTTCGCCGAGCCCGAGGAGATCGCCGCCGCGGTCGCCTTCCTGGCCAGCGACGACGCCTCCTTCATCACCGCGTCAACCTTCCTCGTCGACGGCGGCATCTCCGGCGCCTATGTCACGCCGCTGTGAATGGCCCGCCTTCAAGTACCGCCTAGACCGCGACGACGGTGATCGGCATGGCGCGCTGCGCCACCAATGCCCGGAGGTCGCCGGGATCGCTGGTGAGCAGCTGGTCGCCCGGCACGGCCGCGAGCGCTACCAGGGCGTCGACGACGTCGCTGCGTCCGCTGCCGGCCAGCAGCTCGCCGGCCGCCTTGGCGTTCGACAGGCCGGTGACCCGGACGTCGACCATCGGCAGCCAACGGGCCAGCGGCGCCTGCCGCGCCCCGTCACGCCACGCCTGGGCGACCACCGGGGCCACCGTCACCAGGCCGGCGCCGGCACGCCGGCCGAGCTCGATCAGACCGGCGACGCGGCGGTCGTCCCGTTCGATGCCAATGAGCGCGCCCGCGTCCAGGACGAGGTTCACGCGGCCGGCTCGGCCCGTCGTGGCTCGATATATGGAACGCCGGCCTCGGCCGCCAGCGCCCGCAGCTCGGCCTCGTCGAACGCACCGTGGGCGGCCTGGTGCTCCGCGAGCCAGGCGTCCACCAGCCTGGAGCGCAACCAATCGGCGAGCGCATCCGTCACGACGGCGGAGAACGAGAGTCCCCGTTCCGCGGCGATCCGCTGCCCGGATTCCAGTACCTCGCCGGGCAACGACACGGTAACCCGCCTGGTCGTCATACTCGATAGTGTACCGAGGTATGAGCCGACGGTGGTCATCATGAAAGTGGTGCTGTTCGGGGCGACCGGGATGATCGGTCAGGGCGTGCTGCGGGAGTGCCTGCTCGACCCTGAGGTGACGAGCGTGCTGGCCGTCGGGCGGGCCAGCACCGGGCGGCGGCACGAGAAGCTGCGGGAGAT
Source organism: Pseudonocardiaceae bacterium (assembly GCA_036505275.1). GTDB lineage: Bacteria > Actinomycetota > Actinomycetes > Mycobacteriales > Pseudonocardiaceae > DASXTS01. The sequence continues at coordinate 26,477 of DASXTS010000130.1, read as the reverse complement.
CCGGCACGGCGACTTCACCGACTTCACCGCGATCGCGGACGAGTTCGCCGGGCGCGACGCCTGCTTCTTCTGCCTTGGCGTGTCGTCGGTGGGCATGAGCGAGGCCGAGTACCGGCGGGTGACGTACGACTTCACCGTGGCCGCGGCGCGGACCTTTGCCGAGCAGAGCCCCGGCGCGGTGTTCGTGTACGTGTCCGGGCAGGGCACGGACAGTGCCGGGCGGAGCATGTGGGCGCGGGTCAAGGGTGAGACCGAGAACGCCCTGCTCGGCCTGCCGCTGCGGGCGTTCCTGCTGCGGCCCGGATACATCCAGCCGACCCATGGAGCCAGGTCGAAGACCACGCTGTACCGGCTGGCGTACGCCGTGATCGGCCCGTTCTTCCCGGTGCTGAGCAGGGTCTTTCCCCGGCAGGTCACCACGACCGATCGGCTGGGCCGGGCCATGATCTCGATCGCCCGCAACGGGTCACCGAAGCGGGTGCTGGAGACCGCCGACATCAACGCGCTGTAGCCGCCCGCTCCTGGTCCTTCACCCATTGGCCGAGCAGGCCGCGGAAATGCGCAATGAAACGGTCGTGCTCTTGGTGGGGATAGGTCGAGCGCACGGTCTGCACCAGCAGGTCGTCGAACGACGACGAGCGCACCCAGTCGTAGACCACCTCGTCCACAGTGGACAGCCGGGAGGCGCAGAAGTCGGCGTACCGCTCGGCCTCGAAGTACTCGTCGGCCAACTGGCCGTACGCGCCGAGCTTCTCGCCGTAGGACAGGTCCTCCCGGTCGGCTATCTCGAAGTACCGGGTCGTATCCAGGTCCAGCCGCGGCCGCCGGCCGGTGGCGCAGCAGAAGATCGTCCAGCGGACCAGCGCGGCCATCGCCCATGGGAAGTAGTAGTGCAGCGAGGTCAGCGCCACGTCCGGGCAGGCGTTCGCGTAGTCGATGGGGTGCACGTCCTGGCCGCGAACGAGCATCTCGCACGAGTTGAACTCCCATCGGAAGAACGCGTTGACCAGCCGGGAGATCGTGGTCACCTCCAGGCCGGCGGCCGGGGAGAGGAACTCGTGGTCCACGGCGTAGCGGTCGTGCATCGGCAGTTCCGGGCGGAACCGCATGACCATGGTCTCGGCGCCGATGGACAGCGACCGGGCGAACGCGTCGTAGCCCTCGATGGACTGCTGCAGGTGCATTAGCCGCTCGCCGGACTCGTCGTACGCGGCGTGCAGCTCCTTGCTGTTGCGCACCCGGGACACCCCGACCCAGGCGCCGCCGTCGTACGGCTTCATGAACAGCGGGTAGCGCAACCGCTCGGCGATCTCGTCGAGGTCGAACTGGCGGTTGTAGCGGGCCGCGGTGTATGCCCAGCGGGCGTTGTCCAGCGGGTGCTTGAACGGCACGAGCACCGTATCCGGCACCTTGAGTCCGAGCCGCATCATGGCGCAGTAGGCGGCGTGCTTCTCCATGGACTGGAAGGTGAACGGGCTGTTCAGCAGGTACACGTCGTCCATCAGCGCGATCTTTTTGAGCCATTCGCGCGGGTGGTAGTACCAGTACGCCAGCCGGTCGATCACGAGCGAGTGCCGCGGCTTGGAGCGCAGGTCGAACGGCTCGATGGTGACCCGCTCGACCTCGAAGGTGTGCGTGCGACCGGCGCCGTCGGTTACCGGGCCGACCCGTCCCATGATCTCGGTGAACGCCCTCGGCCAGTCCTCCTCGGTGCCGAGCAGCAGGCCGATCATGTGGTCTGTCCTGGTCACGACGTGCTCCTTTCTCACCAGCAGCCCTCAACGGCAGCGCTCAACGGCAGCCCTCAACAGAACCGCGGCAGGTGGTGGGCCCACTGCGCGCGCCACGACGGCCAGTCGTGTGGCACATCGTGCCCCCACAGGTCCAGCTCGCAGCGGATGCCCTTGTCCTTGAGCATCCCGGCGAGCCGCTTGGTGGACTCCAGCGAGCCGGTGGTGTCTTCCCACTGGCCCTGGCCGCACACGAGCAGGATCGATAACCGCCGGCGCATCCAGTCCAGGTGCTCGCCGTGCAGGTTGGGCACGTAGTCGACGGGATTCGCGAAGTACATGGCCGTGCCGCGCTCGCCCCAGCCGTACCAACTCGACGCGTCGTAGTTGCCGGAGAAGCCCATGGCCAGTGGGAAGACGTCGGCGTGCCGCAGCGCGACATTGACCGCGTGGAACGCGCCGAGCGAGCAGCCCGCGGTGCCGATGTCCCCTGGCGTGCCTGCGCAGTCGACGGCGATGAACGGCACCACCGCGTTCAGGATCCAGGCCTCGAACCGCTCGTGCTGGCGGGCCCGCTCCTCGAGTGGCAGGTGCCGCGCCGACCAGCTCGCCGCGTCGAAGGAGTCGACGCAGTACAGCTTGAGCCGGCCGGCTTCCAGCAGCCAGCCGACGGCGCCGACCAGTCCGTTGGACTCGGCGTCGTAGGCGCTGCCCTGCTCGGAGGCGAACACCAGCACCGGCCGGCCCCAGTGCCCGTGCACGATGACCCGGCCGTCCGGCACCTCGACCTCACGCATCGCTCACCCCCACACCGCGTTCACGAGCTCGACCAGGTGCGGGTCGAGGGCGTCCCGCCATGCGGTGAAGTTGTGCATGTCGGGCACCTCGTACAGCCTCGCGGGGTAGCCCTGCCGGCGCAGGGTGGCCATCATCAGCCGGTTGTTGTGCACGTTCTCCTCGGTAGCGCCGCAGGTCAGCACGGTAGGAACCGGCGAGCTGAAGCGGTGCGCCCGGTGCACCGACGCCACGTACTGGATGATCCTGCGGTAATACCTGAAGCCCGACTCGCACTCGTCGTGCTCCGGCACCAAGAAACTGCCGGACTGCAGGAACAGGCCCGCGACTGCGCGCGGGTGCCGCCGCTGGGCATGCAGCGCGGCGAGCGCGCCGAGGCTCGCGCCCATCATGATTGCTGGCCCGCTGGTGCCGAGCTCCTCGTGCAGCGCCGGGATCAGCCTGGCGGCCAGCGCCGCGCTGTACTCCGGGTTCGCCGAGTACCGCTCGTCGCGCGGACCGGGCGCGGCCAGCGCCAGATGGAACGGCGGCACCCTGCGCCGGTGTACCGCCGCGGCGGCGAACGCGCCGAGGCCGGCCAGCCGGTCGTACTCCGGCCCGTCGTGCGCCACCACCAGCCGCGTGGTCTGCTCCGGGTGCTCCGGCGGGGACAGCACCTCGACGTCGACCGGGCCGACCCCGGTGTCAATGCTGAGCTCCGCGCTCTGCGCCCACCGTGGTGTGCCGCTGCCCAGCCACCCCGGCTGGGTGTACCCGGGCAGCTCCAGCACCGACTTCTCCCCGAACGCCCCCGGTGCACGGTTGTCGTTGGCCGGGTCATTGATCGTCTCGGTGCCGCCAACTGCGTGCGACAGCCGCAGCTGGTACTCCATCCGCCTCACCGGCGGCCGCGGCAACCGCAGCTCCCACCGCCGAACGGTCTCGTCGTAGCCGAACTCCACCTCGTCGCCGGCGATCCCCAGCTCCTGCTCCAGCCGCACCCCGCCCAGTCGCCGATCCGGATCGTCCAGCTCGAACACCACGGCGTCCCCGTCGACCCGCGGCCCCGTCACCGGCACCACCCGCGGTTCGACCATGGTCCAGACCATATCGGGCGACGCCAACGCCCCGCCCGACCGGCGATCGTCGCGACCATGACCAGGATCTCGACTCGCCGCAGACGCGGGCGAGCTGGGCACCACGTCCAAGATGGATACGGTCAAGGCCGGACTGGAGTTCGTGGCAAGTCGGCGTAGGCGAGCCGCCGCATTCGACTATCCGTTGATCCTGGGGCGGTTCTGACCCTTCGACCCCGGAAATTGCGGTCATTTCACTGTCTTGATGTATCGCGTTCCCCGGCGGTGGCCAACTTGTGCGAGACGGCCGTCTCTGACAAGTTGCTGGAGCAGCGCCAAGGCCTGCTGTCTATCCAACCCGCTCAGATCTCGAACGGTCCGCGTAGTGGCAATTCCACCGTACCCGGGTAACAGACACTCCGTCATCAATGAAGCGCGGGGGATCGAGCAGAGCCTCTTCCATCTCGTCTTCCATCACATCGACACCACGACCCGCGTCCTCCGCAAGGCTAAATCGACGCAGCAAATCGATGATATCAGGATTTCTGGCAGCCTGGGCTTGCCGCATAGTTTCCACCGCAGCCGAAGTATGCCACGATATGAAGGTGTTGTGTCCCTAGTTTTCGGAGCGAACAAGTCCTTCATAAGTCTGCATGGCCTTCTCGCCGGACGACTGTGACTCGGCAGCGCAGCCAACGAAGCAGCTGCAGCGCGTGTCGCGGCCAGCGTGCCAGTGCGCACATCGAGGCACGCCAGCAGGGTCGGCGGGCCGAGCGTGACGCTTTGTCAGCGAGGCGCAGGTCAACTCGCGCGGCCGGCCGTCCGAGTCGATCGAGGTCACGACGGCGACGTGGTGGGCAAGGCGTTCGTCAGGCCCGGTAGTCGTCCAACCCGACGGCGTCGACCTTGCGGACACTTGCGGTGATCGAGCCTGCCTCCTCAGGCGTTGATGCCGCCGAGGAACTCGCTGGCCGTGTGCAGCACGCCGAGAAGCTCGTCACCCTCCCTGCGTGGCTGGGCGAACTGCTGCCTGGCGCGGCTGGGGTCGATGTGCGGGGGGTCGGTGGCAGGTATCGAGCAAAGGCGGGGTCTTGGCTCAGGACCGCCAGATGTTGATGCCCGACTCGGTGGCGTACTTGTCGATCTCGGCCAGCTCGTCGGCGTCGAAGGTCGGATTGTCCAGCGCGCCGAGGCTGTCATCGAGCTGAGCGACGCTGCTGGCACCGATCAGGGTCGACGTCATGCGCGGGTCGCGCAGCGTCCAGGCGATGGCGAGCTGGGCCAACGACTGGCCGCGGCGGGCCGCGATCGCGTTCAGCGCGCGGATCTTGGCGAGGTTCTCCTCGGTCAGCCAAGCGGCGGCCAGCGAGCCGTCCCGGCTGGCCCGCGAGCCGGGCGGCACGCCGTTCAGGTACCGGTCGGTGAGCATGCCCTGAGCCAGCGGCGAGAAGCCGATGCAGCCGGCACCCTCGCGCTCGAGGATGTCCAGCAGGCCCTCGTCGATCCAGCGGTTGAACATCGAGTACGAGGGCTGGTGGATCAGCAGCGGGGTGCCCAGCTGGCGCAGGATGGCGGCGGCCTCGGCGGTCTTCTCCGCCGAGTAGGACGAGATGCCCACGTAGAGCGCCCGGCCGCTACGAACCGCCGTGTCCAGCGCGCCCATGGTCTCGGCCAGCGGGGTGTCCGGGTCGAAGCGGTGCGAATAGAAGATGTCGACGTAGTCAAGGCCCATCCGGCGCAGGCTTGCGTCGAGGCTGGACAGCAGGTACTTGCGCGAGCCCCACTCGCCGTACGGGCCGGGCCACATGTCATAGCCGGCCTTGGTGGAGATGATCAGCTCGTCGCGGAGGCCACGCAGGTCAGTGGCGAGCAGCCGGCCGAAGTTCTCCTCGGCGCTGCCATAGGGCGGGCCGTAGTTGTTCGCCAGGTCGATGTGCGTGATGCCGCGGTCGAAGGCCCGGCGGACGATGGCCCGCTGCACCTCGAACGGCCGGTCGTGCCCGAAGTTCTGCCACAACCCCAGCGAGACCGCCGGCAGCAGCAGCCCGCTACGGCCGCACCGGCGGTACGGCATGCGCTCGTAACGGTCCTGTGCAGGTAAGTACGTCACGCGCCGAGGCTAGCCACTTCGTCGTCGGTCAGCTGCAGGTCGTCGGCGGCCGCGGAGTCGCGGATGGTTTCCGGCCGGGTCGACCCGGGGATGGGGATGACGACCGGCGACAGCGCCAGCATCCAGGCCAGGCAGACCCGCTGCGGGCTCACCCCGCGGTCCCTGGCGATCTTGTGGAACCGGGCGTGCCGGGTGCCGAGCGCGCCGGCCCGGCCAATGCCGCCCAGCGGGCTCCACGGCAGGAATGCGATGCCGAGCTCGTCGCACAGCCGCAGCTCCGGCTCGCTGCTCCTGAACTGCGGTGAGAACTGGTTCTGCACCGACGCCAGCCGGCCGTCGAGGATCTCGTTCGCCGCCCGGATCTGCCTCGTGCCGGCGTTCGACACGCCGGCCATCCGGATCTTGCCCTCGTTCAGCAGATCGCGGAGCGCGCCGATCGAGTCCTCGAACCGCACCCGCGGGTCCGGCCGGTGGAGCTGGTAGAGCCCGATCGCGTCGACACCCAGCCTCTGCAGCGATGCCTCGCAGGCCCGTTTGAGGTAGCGCGGCGAGCCGTCCAACCCCCACGAGCCGCGCGGCCTCGTGTGCCCGCCCTTGGTGGCGACCAGTGCGCCGTCGCCGCCGGGGTAGCTGCCCAGCGCCTTCGCGATGAGCGACTCGTTGTGCCCGATGTCGCGCTCGTCGATGCAGTAGGCGTCCGCGGTGTCGATCAGTGTCACGCCGGCGTCCAGCGCGGCGTGAATGGTCGCGATGCTCTGACCCTGGTCCGGCCGCCCAGCCAGGGACATGGGCATGGCACCCAGCCCCACCGCGCCGACCGTGGTGTCGCCAATGCGGCGAGTTCGCATGAGTACCTCCGTCATCGGTCAGGCGGTGCTGGCCTCGGTAGGTACCTTCCCGTATCCGGGTGTTGCGAGCCAGGCTGCAGCATGGTCGGGCAGCATGGTCGGGCAGCATGGTCGGGCTCGGCCACCCCGCCGGCCGAGCCCGACCCGCAACTCCCTGCTCTGGTGCGGTCAGTGCTCGTGGTCGAGCTGGGCCCGGATCTCACCTCCCGGGTACTTCGTGCTGTGTACGTTCACGTAGGTCGTGCCAGATCGGATCGCGGCCAGCAGTTCGGCAAACTCCCCGGCGCTGATGCCCTGCCCGGCGGGCCCGATCACATCACCCGGCCGCAGCGTCCCGGTGATCGTCGCCGGCGCCGGCGGGCAGGCCTGCGTGCCCACCGGCCCGTTCCCCAGGTTCGAGCACAGGAACACGCTGATCCCGCCGTTCTGCGCCCGTCCGCCGAGATGGATGTGCGCCTGCGTCACGGTGGCTTCGAGATCGCTGTAACTGAGCTCGTACTCGATCACTTGCTGCACTTCGTCGATGCGCGCCCTGAAGTCGCCCACCCCGGTCGTCGACAGCGCGTTCGGATCCTCCTGGTATCCGGAGAGCCGCACCAGCAGCGCGCCCTCCGAGGTGTCCCCGCTGGCCATCGCCATCGACCCGGCCGTGGCCACGATCACCAGCCCGGCCGCAGCCAGGACCCGTGCCCGCCACATCCTCACCTGCCACCTCCTTGTCGGACCCGTCCCTCCACTCCGCCTGTACGCCTGCCCACACCGCCCGGTTCAACCGGTCTGCCCGCCGGCCCCCGGCCAACTCTGGTTTCGCCGCCCTCGCTGTCCCGGCCCACCCGTCTCGGACGCCAGCCGACGCGGCCGTCATAGCCAGCTGGCCACCGGCCGGCCGGACGCCGGGGCCGGACGCCGGGGCGTGAGCGCGACGTCCGTCAGGTGGTCCAGCACGAGCGAGCGGACTGCCGTCGCGTTCACGCCCAGAACCTCGGGGCAGGTCCGCCCAGAGGCAGGGCGGCGCGGCGGCAGGCCGGTCCGGCTATGGGGTTGCGGCGGGGCCTTCGGTGTTCAGGAGAACCACGACGGCCGGCGGGCCGGTGGCGAGGTCGGCGCGGCGGGCGGGGCTGCCGTAGTCGGTCGGCCGTCGGGGACTCGCGGCCCGCTTCGCGGCGAACACCGGCGCGGCTTGGTCGGGACGCGATGGGCGCGCCGAGCCGCCCGGTCAGCGCGGCGTCTGACGTGTTCTGATGCCGTCCCCCGCCCCGACACTTGCGGCCCGTCGCGCACGGTATGAACCAGGAACGGTGCCCGCTACGTATCAGAACTCGCTGTTGTCGGGTCTGCTTCGTTGACTCGGATCTGTCACGGCCCGTCGACAGGTAGATGTGCACCCGAGAGACTTGGAAGATCAAATGCGGTGGCGTTGCGTCTTTGCGGTTCTACCCGTGTTGGTGGTGGTTACTTCCTGCGCTGCGACAGCCCCGGGTACCAGTGGAGTTGCCGCCGACAATGCCGCTGTGACGTCACCGACCACGTCGACCCAGCTGTCCTCGCCCGCCCAGCCATCGCCGTCGACGCCGGCGTCCAACCATGAGTCGCGGAATGTGGCCGGGTTCAGCGTCGTCGAGCTGCGCGGTATTGGAAACGCCACGATCGAGCAGAACGGTACTGAATCGCTCACCATCACCGCCGATGCCGATATCCTGCCCTTGCTGACCAGCGACGTCTCGGCCGGCGTCCTGCGGCTAGGCATCAAGCCAAACACAAGCATCTCCACCCGCAACCCGATCACTTATCGCGTCACAGCCAAGGACCTACGCGGATTGTCGGTCAGCGGGACGGGCAGCATCATCGCCGAGCGGATCACCACCGATAGGCTCAGCGTCACGATCAGCGGCTCCGGTAAGATCAAGATCGGCGGAACCGCTGATTCTCAAGAGCTCCATATCACCGGCGCCGGCGACTATCAGGCCGCAGACCTGATCAGCAAGGCAGTCAACGCCACCATCACCGGTAGCGGCGACGCCGATATCACAGTCAGCCAGACATTGACCGCCACGATCCTAGGCTCCGGATCGATAACCTACGACGGCAATCCCAAGATCAGCCAGCAAGTGCTCGGATCGGGCGCGGTAGCGAGAAAGTAGCCGGGGCGTCGGCGCGCGCCCAGGACTGCCGCCGGCCGTCTGGGCCATGGCGGCGGCGCTACCACCGTGCGCGTCTATGCCGCGTGGATCGGCGAACGCGATCGCCGCGCTGCGGCGAGCCTCGGAGGAAAGGTCCAACGCCCTCGACGGCAGTAGCGGTGGGGCGCCTCTCGTCATCAAGTACGCCAACTTCGGGGGCCGCGGGGCGGTCCCTCCGCCACGTGAGGCCCGCTGGGCCCACATCGGGCCGGCACGGCCAGCACGCCGAAAACCGGCACGGCCAGGCCGAACCTGCGCCGGGAACTTCGATGGAGGATGGCGGGTGCCGGGGCCGATCGCCCGGCCACCGGCCACCCCCGTCGACGATGTGGAATTTCCCCAGTAGAACTGGGACAACGTCACATCGTCGCCAAAAAGAGCCCGGTCCGGCGGCTTTACAACGACAGGCGTCAGGGTCACCTGGCGGCAACTGGTCAACGGCCGCCGTCCTGCTTCGAGATACACCACCAGAAATGGTGAACCGGTGTGGTAGCGCTTCGACCGTTCGGGCGGGAGGCTCTACGCGCAGTTGGCGACGCTCAACTGGAGGGCTTCAAGCTCGTCGAACGCTGATGGAATGCGACCTGAACCATGGCACCTCGACTGCCGGCGCGGCGCCGCCCGTGGTGGTTTCCGGCGATCGCCCTTCTGGCGGTGGTGCTGTTGGTGGGCGCGGCCGGTTCATCTGGCCGCTGACCGCCGGCGCCGCCGGCGAGTTCGTCGGCAGCAGCGACTGGAAGTTCCGGGACGGTTGGGAGACGCGGCTGTCCACCCGCGCCCTCAGCCAGATCTCACGACTGCGCGCCCTGTTCTCGACCCTTCAATGGTGGGAGCTGGTGCCGGACACCGCGAGCGAGCTGGTCACGGCTGGCCGTGGCACCGAGCTGACAACGGACGATCCGAACGACGTCCTCGACAACGACTACGTGACAGCAGCCAAGACCCCGGACGGCCGGCTGGCGGTCATCTACGTTCCCACGCAGCGCACGATCTCGGTGAACTCTTCGGCGATGGCCGCCGGAACCCGAGCGGCGTGGGTCGATCCCACGTCCGGCACCAGCCGCCCGGTGCCCATGTCATCGACCTTCACCACGCCAGGCGCGAATGCCGAGGGCGACAATGATTGGCTGCTTGTCCTGACCTCGTGAGCGTGTTGGCGCTCCGCGCAGCCAGCAGGCTCCTTGCACGTGGGTGGCCGTCGGTTATAGACGTGACCACGACGGTCTTGCGTCATGCCGGGGTGACGCCTGGCACGGCCGCTAGGTTGACACCATGCTCCAGCTCGACGGCGTATCGGTGCTCGTCCTCGTCGAGGGCGTGAGCGACCAGGTGGCTCTCGAGACGCTCGCCGCGCGACGTGGGCGGGACCTGGCCGCCGAGGGCGCGTCGGTCGTGCCGATCGGCGGCGCGCAGGCCATCGGCAACGTCCTTCGCCTGGTCCATGCGCGACGCGGCGAGATACGGCTCGGCGGCCTCTGCGACGCGGCCGAGGAGGGTGGGTTCCGGCGTGCGCTCGAGCGCGCCGGGCTGGGGTCCGAGCTCACGCGCGAACGGATGGAGGGGCTCGGCTTCTACGTCTGCGAGGACGACCTGGAGGACGAGCTCATCCGCGCGCTCGGCGCGGACGTGGTGCAGGAGGTTCTCGCGCGAAACGGCGATCTCTCGTCGTTCCGGACGTTCCAGAAGCAGCCGCAGTGGCACGGTCGCCCGGTCGAGAGCCAGCTTCGCCGGTTCTTCGGCAGCAGCGCGGGGAAGATCAAGTACGCCCGCCCTCTCGTCGAAGCGCTGGACCTGGCGCGCGTGCCGCGACCGCTCGACGGCGTGCTCGCGCACGTCTGGGCACGGCGTGCCTGCTCCTGACCGACCAAGATCCCGATGCTGCACACCGGGGTTCCGAGCATGGACTGGACCCAGGCCCGGAAGGCGCGAGGCTTGGGCCGGGGCCGTGCGGGAGATCGGTCTCCACCCGGCGTCACGGATGAGACTGTCCTGAGCGGGCGCATGATGTCCTGATGTTCGACCTGGCAGGACTAGGAGTCTGGCATCGCGGATCGCTACTCTGGGCAGACGCGAGAGAGGTGCCGGTGATGTCGCCCAACCCCAGTGCTGTCGGGATTCCCGGGGTGCACGTTGCCCCTGGGGATCACATCTGCGCCTTCTACCCAGGGCTTGCCGAGCGCGATGAGATCCTGATCCCGTACCTCCGCGAGGGCCTGGAGGCAGGCAACAAGTGCATCTGCGTCGTGGATGCCACCGACCCGGAGGCGGTGTTCGCGCTACTGGGCCCGGATGTCGATCTCGGATCCTGCCTGGAACGGCGGCAGCTGGACGTCCAGCGGTCAGAGGACACCTACCTGAGCGGTGACAGCTTTTCCACCGAGGTGATGTTGGACTTCTGGGACCGCTCGATCGGCGAGGCCATCGCGGGCGGTTTCGACTTCGCTCGTGCGGTCGGCGAGATGACGTGGGCGCTGCGTCAGCTGCCTGGCGTCGAGGAGCTGATGGGGTACGAGGCCCGGCTGAACCAGTTCCTGCCGCGCTACCCCCAGGTGATTCTGTGCCTTTACGAGCTCGATCGATTCAGCGGCGAGGTGTTGGTGGACGTGCTCAAGACGCATCCCAAGGTGCTGATGGCGGGCATGGTGTTGGACAACCCGTACTACCTCAAGCCGGAAGAGTTCCTGGCCAGCCGGCACTGATCATGTTGGCCGATCCGGTCCGGCGCACTGCCGGCTCTGACACGGAGCTTCGCGAGCAGCTGTCCAACCTGCAGGGCCTGCTGATGCTGTCCATGCTGATGACCGAGGCCGGCGACGAGGACAAGATCTTGTATCTGGCCGGTACGTCGGTGCCGTCGCTGGGCAGCTGTCACCTGGTGGGTGTGTACACCGGCGACGGTCGCTGGCGGGCGACTGTGGCGCCGGTCCCCGACGCGGCATTGCGGGTCGAGATGGAGGCACAGCTGGGCGCGCTGGGTCCGGGCGGTGGGGAGATCGCGATATCCGGCCAGGGATGGGCATGGGCGTTACCGCTGCGGAGCCTCGCGGGCCACGTCGGCCTCTTCGTCGCCGCTGCGGCGGAGGAACCCCCCTCGTCTGAACAGTTCCTGCTGCGGGTCCTCGCGCAGCAGACGGGGGTAGCCCTGGCCAACGCCCGGCTGCACGCGAAGGAGCGAGCGACCGCGGAGGAGCTACGCGCGGCGAATGTGGCGCTGGCCGAGACGGTGCAGGCCCTCGAACAGACCACCAGGATCCATGACCGGTTCACCCGGGTAGCGGTGGCCGGCGATGGGCGGGAGGGGATCGCTCGGGCCCTGCACGAGCTGACCGGATTTCCGGTTGCGGTCGAGGACCGCTACGGGAACCTGCGGGCGTGGGCCGGCCCGAACCCGCCCGACCCGTATCCGAAGGATCCCCCGGCTCGGCGTGAGCAGATGTTGCGTCGTGCGTGGCGCGACGGGCGGCCGGTCCGCGAAGGCGGCCGGCTGGTGGCCATCGCCAGCCCCTCGGCCGACGTGCTGGGTGTGCTGGCGCTGGTGGATCCAGCCGGTGCCGCCGGTGATCGGGAGCAGATCGCGCTCGAACACGGCGCAACGGTGTTGGCCATGGAGCTTGCGCGGGTGCGGAGCCTGGCCGAGACGGAGCTGCGCGTGCGGCGCGATCTGGTGGAGGAGTTGCTGTCCGGCACGGACGAGGAGAGCGCGCTGGCCCGCGCCCAGGCCCTGGGCCACGACCTGGAACGGCGGCATCGGGTCGTGGTGGCCGAGGGGCGTGGCCGTGTCCAGGACGACGAGGCGTTCTTCAACTCGGTGCGACGGGTGGCGCGCGACCTCGATGTTGGCTCCCTGCTCGTGGCGCGCGGTGGCGCCGTTGTGGTGTTGTCCGACGCCGATCTCGACTGGGAGCGGTTCCGGGCAGCGGTGCTCAGCAAGCTGGGTGGCGGCCGTTGCCGCATCGGGGTTGGCGGCTGGTGCGAACGGCCGGGCGACTTCCCTCGCTCGTACCGCGAGGCGCAGATGGCGCTGAAGATGCAGCGCACCGCGCGAGGCGATGATCGGGTGACGTGCTACGACGACCTCGGGGTGTATCGGCTCCTCTGCGAGGTAGAGGATCCGGCGGCCGTCGAGCGCTTCGTCCGCCACTGGCTTGGTTCGCTTCTGGACTACGACGAACGCAGGCGGTCCGAGCTGGTGCCCACCCTGTGCCGGTACCTGGAATGCGGCGGCAGCTATGACGGCACTGCGGCCGCGCTATCGGTGCACCGCAGCACGCTCAAGTACCGGCTGCAGCGGATCCGCGAGATCTCCGGGCACGAACTCGCGGATCCGGGCACGAACTTCAACCTCCATCTCGCCGTCCGAGCCTGGCAGACAATGCAGGGTCTGCGAACCTGAGCGCTCCGAAGCGTCGTGGTGCTCAGCGGCCGTACCGCGCCCAGTGCCGGGCGAACAGCTCCTCCTCGCTGACCGGGTGCGGGGTGACCGGGCGGGAGACCCAGGTCAGGTTCACGAAGTGGCGGGCGTTGACATTCTCGGTGGTGATGTTCCCGCCCCAAGTGCCGCAGCTCAGGCTGAGGGTGAACGGCAGGCCGTTGCGGGGACTGCCCGCCCCTTCGTTGAGGTTCTGGTTGACCATCACGCGCGCCGTCCTCGTCCCGAATGCCAGGGCCTCGACGTGGTCGTCGCGGCTGGTGTGGATGCCGCAGGTATGCCCGAGCCCCTGGTAGCCGGTGATGGCCTTCACCAGGTCGACCGCGTGTCCGATGCCGCCGGAGTACCGGTAGAGCGCCAGCACGACCGAGAGCTTCTCGCCCGAGAACGGGTGCTCGTGACCCACACCGTCCTCCTCGACGACGAGGAACGTGCGGTCGGCTGGGATCGTGAAGCCGGCAAGCTCGGCGATCGTGGCTGCGGGCTTGGCGATGACGTCCGGCGTGGGCACGTGTCCGCCGTCCGGCCACATCTGCCGCTGCAGGGCGTCCTTCTCGGCTGGGCTGCACGGGTAGCCGCCGCGCGCGACGAGCCGTTCCAGCAGGCTTGCGTAGATGCCGTCCTCGGCCACGACCGCGTTGTCGGCAAGGCAGCTGGTGGCGTAGTCGAAGGTCTTCGCGGCCGCGATGGCGGCGGCGGCGTCGTCCAGATCCGCGGTCTCGTCGACGACGTGCACCGCGTTGCCGACGCCGACGCCGTATGCGGGAGTTCCCGAGCTGTAGGCGGCCTTGACCATGGCCGCCCCGCCGGTCGCCACCACCAGATCCGCTTGGCGCATGAGCTCCTGCGTCTTGGCGATGGACGGCTGAGAGAGCATCTGCACGAGGTCTTGGGGAGCGCCGACCTGCGCGCACGCCTCGCGCATGTACTCAACGACGGCCGCGGTGGTGTCTGCGGTCCGCGGGTGCGGGGCCACGACGATCGCGTTGCGGCCCTTCAGCGCGAGCAGCGCCTTGACCGGCGGCGTGGCATCGGGGCCGGTGGTCGGGATGAGGGCGGCGACGACCCCGACCGGCTTGGCGATCTTCACCAGCCCGCGCTCCGGGTCTTCCTCGACGGCCCCGACGGTGCGCACCGTGCGCATGTCGGCGAGCACGCCCAGCACCCGCTTGTTGATCTTGGTCACCTTGTCGCCGTAGTTGCCGAAGCCACCTTCGTCGACGGCCAGCTTCGCCAGGGCTTCGGCCCGCTCGGGACGAGCCACCGCCCAAGCCAGCGCGGTGCACAGTTCGTCGACCTGTTCCTGCGTGTAGTCCGCGATCGCCGCCTGCGCCGCTCTGGCTCGGATCACGATCTCCGTGACCTCCCGCTGTGCGACTGCTTGCTTCGTTGCCACTGCCTGCTTGGTCGTGTCGCTCATGGGCTTCAATGTGCGCGGAACTGATCCCCGTGCGATTCGGCATGGCGGGACGAACCTGATGCGGGACTTCGGCCATCCAGGACACCCTCCTTGTCCGATCTCCAGGCGGGGCGCAGAGATGGACGGCCGCGCCGTCGGTAACGGCACCGGGCGGGGCCGGGAGGCCGAAGCGGGCAGGCGTGTGGAGCTGGGGCGAGAACGGCGTGATGTTTCGTCCTGGCGGGACATGTCGATGCCGCTCGCACTTTTCCATGCTCTTCCTAGCGGCTGCGCGGCAGTCACGACGGGACCCTGGCGGCCGCGCCCGAACCCCCGCCCGTCATCTCGCCGCCCGTCCGAGCGGGCCACCAAGGAGGAGACCACAGTGGACCTTCGCAACACCACGATGAGCATGGGCGAGTGGCAAGAGCTCATCCACCGTGCGGAGATCGGAGAGGTCACCGAGCCCCTGGAGAACGTCGACCCTGACGATCCGTCGCCGTACGACGCGATCTTCGTCGGGGGCGGCGCCGGCGGGCGTTTCGGCTCCGCTTTCCTCAAGGCGCGCGGAGGTCGGCAACTCGTGGTCGACAAGTGGCCGTTCCTTGGTGGATCGTGCCCGCACCAGGCGTGCGTGCCGCACCACCTGTTCTCCGAGGCCGCGCGGGAGATGGACTACATGCGCTGGAACTCGGGCACGCTGTGGTTCCCCGAGTTCGATGACAAGCGCGCCTCGATCAGGGACCTGGTCGAGCTGTTCAAGGCCGGCCGCAACAACCCCCACGCATTCATGAACTGGCAGAGCAAGAAACAACTGGGGATGGAGTACGTCCTCAACGCCTGGGCCACGGTGATCGACGCCAACACCGTTGAGGTGGCGGGAACGCGCTACACCGCGCGCAGTATCGTGCTGGGAACGGGTGCCCGCACCTACCTGCCCGACATCCCGGGGATTGACCTGCCCGGAGTGTTCGACTTCGCCAGCCTGATCGAGGAGCTCGACTACGAGCCGTCCCGCTGCGTCATCATCGGCGGCTCGAAGATCGCCCTCGAATACGGGTCCTTCTTCCAGGCGGCCGGCTGCCAGACGACGATCGTCTCCCGCAGCCCGCTCATGCGCACCCACAGCTTGCACCACGTCGACGAGGATCTGCGGACCTACGTCGTCGAGGGAATGCGCAAGCGCGGCATCGAGATCTTCGAGGGGGCCGAACCGCTCGAGGTGATCGGCAACGGCCGCGTCACCGGCGTCCGGGTGCTGCTCGCCGACGGCAGTGAGCAGACATTCGACACCGACTTCGTCTTCATGGGTACCGGAGAACGACCGCACACGCAGCCCTTCGTCGACGCGCTCGGCGTGGACGTCGACGACCGGGGCTTCATCAAGGTCGACTCGCGGATGCGGACCTCCGTGCCGGGGATCTACGCGATCGGCGACCTCATCGGCGCACCGATGGAGATGTTCAAGGCCCGCAAATGCGGGATGACCGCGGCGCGCAACATCATGGGCGAGCCCTACGAGTTCGACTTCTCCGAATACCCCGACTTCCTGCACACCACCTACGAGGTCACGTGGGTGGGGCTCAGCGAGGCCGAGGCGCGGGAGCGGTGTGACAACGTGGCCGTCATCCAGATGCCGCCCAAGGGCATCCGCGACGACGAGCTAGCCCTCCCGTGCGCCGAAGGCTCGATGCTCTACGCCTTCACCCGTCCCGAGCTCACCGGGTTCCAGAAGGCGATCTACGACGGCGACAGCCGCAAGCTGCTGGGCGCCCACCATGTCGGCTTCGGGGCCAAGGACGCCTTCCAGTACCTCGATCACCTCATCCGCAAGGGCATCACAGTCGACGAGATGGGCGAGATGAACGAGCTGTTCCTCAACCCTGACCACTTCATTCAGCTGTCCCGCCTGCGGGCCGGGCAACTGAACCTCACCGACCTGTGAGCGCCGCAGGTATGGATCATGCAGCATGGCCCGGACCCCCGCCGAAACGGCTGCGGGACGGCGCCGGCTCGGTTGCCGGATTCACCAGGCCTCAACCGCCGGCGGCCATCTGCCGGGCCGAGGTCACCAGGTGTTCCTTCGCCTGCTGAGCATGGGCATGCCGCTCCTCCCGCCATCGACTGGCCGCGGCCAGGCGCCGCCTGAGTTCGGCGCAGTGCTCGTGGACCCGCTCCGGGGCACTACCGCCCAGGACGGTGCGCCCCGCAACGATCTGCGCCGGGTCGAGCGCACGGACGATCTCCGGGTCGAACGGCAGCTCACGTCCGAGCACATGGTCGGCGGCCGCGGCCAGGTCGGCGTCGGTGAGTGCGGTGCGATCGCCGTTCACCGCGGCGGCGACCGCGCGCCCGACGACTCGGTAAGCCGACCGGTAGTCCAGGCCGTGTCGAAGCACGAGCTCCTCGGCGAGATCGGCCGCACCGGTGAAGTGGGCGCCCGCGGCCGCGGCGAGCACGTCACGGTGGACTTCCAGCGTGCGGACCACTACGGCGCCGAGCGCAACCACTCGCCTGGCCAGATCGAGCGCAGCCGTCACCTCGCCGTAGGCGTGCAGCCAGTTGTCGGTGCGGGCCGACGGGGTGCGCTGGGTGACCAGCAGCCCGCAGGCCCTGCCGATCAGCGTCCCCGCCCCTGCGCGGATCACCGCGAGGGCGTACGGGTTGCGCTTCTGCGGCATCAGCACCGAGGCCCGGCACAGCGACGCGTCGAGCGTGACGTACCCGAAGTTCGGGGTGGCGAAGATCTCCAGATCCTCGGCCATCCGGTCGACGGTGGTCGCGGCCTGCGTCGCCGCGACCGCCGCGTCGGAAAGGCCGTCGACGGCCCACATGACGTCGCGGGTGTGTGCACCCGGGCCGGCGAAGCCGAGCATGTCGGCGAGCCGGGCCCGGTCCATCGGCACCCGGCTGCCGCCTACACCGCCCACCCCGGCCGGCGAACGGTCCGCCCATCGGTACGCCTGCTCGAGCCGGTCGAGGTGTCGGGTGGCTTCCTCTCCGAAGCCACCCAGGTAGTGCCCGAAGGTCGACGGTTGCGCGGGCTGCAGGTAGGTGGTGTCCGCCCACAGCGAGCCTGCGTGCGCGTCGGCCTGCGCGGCGACGGCGGCGAGGAACGCGGCGACCGCCTGGTGCAGGTCGAGGATCCGGTCGCGCATCGCAAGCCGGAACGCGATCCGCCCCGCCTCCCGCCGGGTGCGACCGGTGTGCAGCCAACCAGCGACCGCGCCGAGCCGCCGTTCCAGCTCGCGCTCCCGGCTGTTGTAGGCGTCGCCGTAGGCGGGGTCGTAGGGGAACTCCTCAGCCGGGGTGTCCAGCACATCGAGCAGGGTGGCGAGCAGGGCTCGGGCGTCGGTTGCCGGGATCACCCCGGCCGCGAGCAGCGCGAGGACGTGGGCAAGGTCGGCCAGACCGAGGCCGTCGTGCAGCAGTGGCGCGTCGGCCAGCTCCAGCGCGTAGCCGGCCTCGACCAGTTCGGGTGCCGGCCCGCTGTTGATCCGAGCCTCGCCCCCCAGGTAACCCTCGGGTACGGGTCGGGTCATGTCTCCTCCTCGCTGCGTTCACAAGGATCGCTGCGTTCACAAGGATCCCTTCGGTCCCGCGAACAGGGTTGCGGCGCCGCCGCTGACCAGGAACACGACCGGGCCGTCGATCCGGCGCGCTGTCGCCGCGTCGACGAGCGCGGCCATCGCCTTGGCGCCGAACACGGGGTCGAGGAACACACCCTCGGTCCGGGCCACCAGCCGTGTTGCGGATTCACCTTCCGGTGACGGTTGTCCATAGCCGGGCCCCAGATACCCGCCGACCACGGTCACGCCGTTGTGGTCCGCGGGTGGGAGGCCAAGCAGCTCGCCCGCGGCGTCGGCGAGCGAGGTGATGCGGGCGAGGCACTCATCGACCGGGCGACTCACGGTGACCCCGGCAACCTCGTACGGGGCACGCAACCAGCGGGCGGCCGCGACCAGACCGGCCTGGGTGCCGCACGAGCCCGTGGCCAGCCACAGCTGCGACGGGATGAGGTCGGCGGCGGTGAGCTGCCCGGCCAGCTCCAGGGACGCGCGCACGTAACCGGTGGCGCCCAGCCCCGTCGCGCCACCGCGCGGCACAAGGTACGGCCGCCGCCCTGCCGCCGACAACTCGGCGGCGAGCTTCTCGATCGCGCCGTCGACCGACGCCCGCTCCAGCTCGCCGGTGAAGCGCACGTTCGCGCCAATGAGCTCGTCGAGCAGCAAGTTCCCGGTCGGGGGGACCGGCGAGCCGTAGAAGACGAGGTACGGGTCGAGGCCGCAACGGGTGGCGGCGAGCGCGGCGAGCATGGCCCAGTTCGACTGCGGTCCGGCCCCCGTCACGATGCAGTCGCAGCCCTGGGCGAGCGCATCGCCGAGCAGGTACTCGAGGCCGCGCAGCTTGTTGCCACCGAGGCCGAGCCCGGTGAGGTCGTCGCGCTTGAACCACACCTCGACCCCGACGGCGGCCGAGAGGCGCGGCGCGGGATGCAGCGGTGTCGGCGCGGTGACCAGCGGCACCCGCGGCAACGACGGGAGGCCGTTCACCGGCAGCCGATGTCGGTGGCGTCGCTCGTGGCCAGCACCCGGTCGACGAACGCGGGCACCGCGCCGAGCGCGGCACGCGGGTCGAGGCGCCGGGTGATCTCGTCAGGCGAGAGGTGCTCGGTGATCCGGGGGTCCGCGAGCAGAGCGGCCCGCAGATCGACGCCACGGTCAAGGCCGGCCATGGTCGCCTCGTAGACCACTTGGTGTGCGGCGTGCTTGCCGATGTGATCGGCCAGGGCACGCATCACCGGCTCGGACAGCACGTAGCCACCGGCTGCTTCGAGGTTCGACCGCATCCGGCCGGCGTCGACCTCGAGTCCGTCGAGGAGGCGGCGCGCGAATGCCAGCGCGGCGGCGGTGAACAGGCAAGCCTCGGGCACCACAACCCATTCGGTCTTCCAGGCCCGCCCGTCGCGCTCGTGCTCGTGGACCATGCCCTCGACGGTCACCGTTGCGTCCGCTCGCACGATCCGAGCCAGCGTGACCAGGTGCTCGGACAGCTCGGGGTTGCGCTTGTGCGGCATGGTGATGCTGCCGACCTGGCCCGCGGTGAGCGGCTCGCGCAACTCGCCGATCTCGGGGCGGGCCAGCTCGTACACCTCCTGGCCGATCTTCCCCAGGGTCGCCGTCACCATCGCCAGCACCCCGGCGAACTCGGCGATGCCGTCCCGAGCGGTGATCCACGGGATGTCGGGTGCGGCCAGGCCGAGGCGGCGGGCGAACGCCTCCAACAGCGGCAGCGCACGATCACCCCAGAACTCCATGGTCCCCAGCGCCCCGCCGAGCTGGACGACCTCCCAGCGTCGGCGGCCGTCGGCCAGCCGGGCCCGGTGGCGGCGCAGCTCCGAGGCCCAGACCGCGGCCTTGAACCCGAACGTGATCGGCAGCCCCGGCTGCCCGTGCGTGCGCCCGCACATCATCGTCTCGCGATGCCGCTGCGCGAGGGCCAGCGCTGCCACCTCCAGGTGGGCGAGATCGCGCTCGACGATGTCGGCGACCGCGCGCATGACGAGTGCGGTCCAGGTGTCCGACACGTCCTGCACGGTGGCGCCGTAGTAGACCCACTCCTTCGCCGACTCGGGCAGCACGACCTGCAGGCAGCGGATCAACCCGAGTGTCGAGTGGCCGGTGGCGCGGGTCTGCTCGGCCACCCGGTCGAGGTCGAGCAGATTAACGTCGGCGTGCTTCCTGATGGCGCGTGCGGCATCGGCCGGCACCAGGCCGACCTCGGCCTGGGCCTCGGCCAGTGCGGCGAGGATCTCCAGCCACGACTGCACGCGCCCCTCGTCGTCCAGCAGCCGATGCACCTCGGGGGTGCTCCACAGGTGGCCGTAGAGCACCGAGTCGGCGAGGTGGGCGCTCATTCGCGGACCTCCCTTAGGGGACCCTGACTTCGTCGGGCTGGTCGACTCCGGTAAGGCGGCGGAGCGCGAACCTGATCTCGTCGAGGTTCGATCCCCACGGCACGACGGCCGTGCTGCCCCGTACCTCCACGCCGCGTTCGAGCAGGCAGCACTTGGCCAGCGTCAGCGATGCTTCCGCCACCCCATTGCCGGTAACCTCCGCCCGCCGCCTGGGGCAGATGTCCAGCCGAGGCGGCTCGTCGCCGTAGAAGTGCCGATGGAACTGCAGCGACCGCTCGCAGCCGATCATCACCCAGTCCTGCCGCTGCGCCGGTCGGGTGTCCAGGAACGCGACCTCGCTGCCGAGGTCAACCCCGCAGCCACGGCAGGGGAGCAGGTAGCGCCCCGCCGGGTCGGCCGTCGCGAGCCGGCGGATGTCGACGGCATCGAGGACGAGCTCGATCGGAGGCAGGTCCTCGTCGAAGGCCACCGCCTGCTCGGCCATCGCCAACAGCTTCGGTGGCTCCGGCGGCACCACCTCGGTGACCCGGATCCGCACCGGCGCCGGCTCCCAGATGAAGTTGACGTGCTCGTAGCGGCCCCGCACCACGTACGCGCGGGCACCCGAACGGGAATGCGCGAGTGCCGTGCGGGCAAGGGCCGTGGCATTGCCGACGTCGGTCTCCGGGGAGTCGACCGACACCACCTCGTCGGGCCCCGCCAGCACCCGCGCCTGCACCACCGGGGAGAACAGCGGGTCGAGCGACGCCTTGCGGACGGCCACGACCGCGGTCTCGCCGCCGTTGCGCAGCACGAGGTACTCGGTCCGCCGGTACACCTCCCGCCCGAGCAGGAACGGGACGAGGTCCATCTCGGTGAGCGGGACGTCGACCTCCTGAACCGACAGGCCGCGGTAGGGACGGGTGATGGTATTGGGCGCCGGCTCGGGGATCATCGACCCGCTCCAAACTGGGTCAGCGCGGTATCGGCCCGCAGGCCGAGACGCAGGGTCTCCAGCGGCAGCACCTCGTCGGGCGCAACGTTGCCGAGGTTCACACCTGCCCCGAACCGGCGGATGAACCCCGCCTGCTGAGCCTTGCGGGGTGCTTCGAAGATGACCCGGTCGATCGGGAGCCGGGCGGCGATCGCCTCGACCAGCTCGGTGCGCGGGCTGCCGTCCTCGTGGTACAGCCCGACCGTGCCGCTCTCCCGCCCCTCGGCGATGATCCAGGTGGCCCCGGCGGCGAGGTCGGCCTCCATCTCGGCCAGCCACTGCTCGGTGACGACGGGCGCGTGTCCATCCTTCGCGCCGGTCTCGGCGAGCACCGTGAACTCGGTGGACAGCGAGCGCACCAGCTCGGTCTTCCGCGCGGGTGTCATGGCCCGCAACCCGTCCGACACCTCGACAGAGTCGATGCCGAGGTCCGCGGCCCACCGCCGCAGCTCGTCCACCCGGCCATGGGCGGTGCAGACCTCGAGCAGCGTCCCGCCGAGGGACACCATGACACCGGCCGCATTGCACAGCGCGACGCGTTCCTTGACCGTCGGGTCGACGTAGGCGATTCCCCATCCGATCTTGAGCACGTCGATCAGGTCGCCGGCCTGGGTCAGCAGCGCCTCCAGCGCAACCGTCGTCATGCCCTTGTCCAGCACGTGGGTGAGCCCGCGGCGACGTGGCTTGTGGTCACGATCGGGCAGTTCGAGGAAG
The DNA here is from genome assembly GCA_036505275.1 of Pseudonocardiaceae bacterium. Lineage (GTDB taxonomy): Bacteria > Actinomycetota > Actinomycetes > Mycobacteriales > Pseudonocardiaceae > DASXTS01. Next base: position 4,327 of record DASXTS010000130.1, on the reverse strand, counting down.
TCCGGACAGTTCCACACGGCTACGCCTCCAGTCGTCTGCTTCGGCTCGAAACGTAATCCGGGGCCTGTCCGACGTCTGTGTCCCGCAGGGGCGAATACCAGCTGGTCCTTCGCCCTGTTGGGCCATGGGGCCCCCGGCGTCGCGTACCTAGCGTTCTAGCGAAAGGCCGAGAGGAGAGCCCGGTGAGCGAGCGATTGGTTGTGGTTGGCGGCGGGGCTGCCGGGATGTCGGCGGCATCGGCTGCTCGCCGGATCGACCCCGGCCTCGAGATCGTCGTGCTGGAGGCGGCGGGTCACTCAGCCTACGGCCTGTGTGGCCTGCCCTACTACTTGAGTGGCCTCGTCGACAGTGCCGACAAGTTGCTCGCGTACCCGCCGGCGTTCTTTCGCGAGCAGCGTCGCATCGACCTGCGGCTGCACGCCGCCGCGACGCGGCTCGACCCAGGGCGGCGGGTCATCCATTACCGCCACGGTGGCCGTGAGCACCGGCTGACCTACCGCCGGCTGATCGTGGCCGCGGGCGCAACCCCGGCGGTGCCGCCGATTCCGGGGCTCGACAACGAACGGGTGTTCACCTTGCGAACGATGGAGGACGCCATCGTCCTGCGCAGCCTGCTCGACGCCGGACACATCGGCCGCGCCCTGGTCGTCGGCGCCGGCTACATCGGCTTGGAGATGGCCGAGGCCCTGGTGGCCCGTGGGGTGACCGTGACCATGGCCGAGGCGCTGCCACGGGTGATGCCGAACCTCGACCCGCCGATCGCGGCCCTTGTCGAGGAGGAGGTTCGCCGCAACGGCGTGGATCTGCGCCTGGGCGCGCGCCTCGAGAGGGTGCAGAGCACTGCCGACGGCCTCGAGGCCATGGTGGATGGGATGGCCTTTCGGGTCGACGCGGTGGTCGTCGCCGCCGGTGTCCGGGCGGCGGCCAGCGTGGCCGCCGAGGCGGGCGCCGCCACCGGCCCCAACGGCGCGCTGCTGGTCGACGACCGGATGCGCACCTCGCTCCCGGACGTCTACGCCGCCGGTGACTGCATCGCGCCGCACCACGTCGTGGTCGGGAAGCCCAGATTCGTGCCGCTAGGTCCGGCGGCGAACAAGACGGGCAGGGTGGCGGGCACCGTCGCCGCGGGCGGCGACGCCCGCTTCCCCGGGGTGGTGGGTACCGCGGTCGTCAAGGTGTTCGATCTGGCGGTCGCCCGCACCGGGCTCACCCTCGCGGAGGCCGAGGCGGAAGGACTGCCCGCCGTCGCCACCGACGCGATCGGCAAATCCCGTGCCAAGTACTACCCGGGCGCGGCTCCCGTGACCGTCCGGCTCGTCCACCAGACCGGCGGTCGGCTGCTCGGCGCTCAGCTCGTCGGTGCCGACCAGGCCGTCGCCAAACGTGTCGATGTGGTCGCCGTGGCCCTGCAGGCCGGCTTCGACGTCGACGATCTTCTTGGCGCCGACCTCTCCTACGCCCCGCCGTATGCGCCCGTGTACGAGCCGATCCTGCTCGCTGCCCAGTCCGCGGCCGCAACGGTCCGGCCCCTGCGCGTAGCGGTGGGGGCGTGACCGTGCCTGCCGAGAACCTCAACTTCGCGAGCCGTGACGGTCGGGTCTCCGTCGTCACCGGCGGCGCGTCGGGTATCGGCCGGGCCACCGTGACCCGCCTGACCGCCGACGGGTTCCGGGTCGCCGTCCTCGACATCGGCGAAGCGCCGGCGGGGGACGCCGAGCTGGCGCTGCGGGCCGATGTCACCGATGGCGCCGACGTGCAGCGGGCATTCGGCCGGGTCGTCGACACGTTCGGTCGCATCGACGTGCTGGTCAACAACGCCGGCATCACCGGGTCGGCCGAGGCGACCGTCTGCCACGAGACGCCGGTCGAGGAATGGGAGCGCGTCCAGGCCGTCAACGTCCGCGGGCCGTTCCTGTGCACCCGCGCGGTGCTGCCGGTGATGCTGCGCCAGGGGTCGGGCCATGTCATCACCGTGGCGTCGGTCGCGGGCCTCGTCGCCTTTCCCGGCCGGTGTGCCTACACCACATCAAAGGGTGCGGCGGTGTTGTTCACCAAGTCCCTCGCCGTGGACTACGCCGCCGCGGGCATCCGGGCCAACGCGATCTGCCCCGGCATGGTCGAGACCCCCATGACGAAGTGGCGCCTCGACCAGCCGGAGCTGCGCGCACAGATGGAGTCGAGGATCCCGCTGGGCCGAGTGGCGCAGCCCGCTGAGATCGCGGAGGCGGTCGCGCTGCTGGCATCCGACCGTCTCGTCTACCTGACCGGGCATGCCTTGGTGCTCGACGGCGGCTGGACCGCATTGTGACAGGAGAGGAAGGACCGGCATGACTGGAAAGCTGGACGAGAAGGTGGCCCTGATCACCGGTGCTGGATCCGGGATCGGACGGGCCGCGGCGGAACTGTTCGCCGCCGAGGGCGCCGCGGTGGCCGTGGTCGACCTGCGCGCCGAGGCCGCCGAGGAGACGGTGGCCAAGATCGAGGCTGCCGGCGGCCGGGCCACGGCGATCAGGGCCAATGTCGCCGTCGCTGCCGAGGTGGAGGCGGCCGTTGCCCGCACGGTCGCCGAGCTCGGGCGGCTCGACATCGTCTACAACAACGCCGGTGTCGACAGCAGGGGCTCGGTCGCGGACGCCACCGAGGACGACTGGGACCGCTGCTTCGCCGTCAACGCCAAGGGCACCTTCCTGCTCTCGCGCGCGGCGGTCCCGCACCTGGAGCAGGCGGGCGGCGGCGCGATCGTGAACCAGGGGTCGGTGGCCGGGTTGGTCGCCGTTCCCAACTTCGCCGCCTACTGCGCGGCCAAGGGCGCCGTGGTGGCCCTCACCCGCTCGATGGCGATCGACCTCGCCCCCCGTCGGATCCGGGTCAACGTGATCTGCCCGGGCACGGTCTTCACGCCGCTCATGGAGCCGATGCTGCGCGCTCGTGGCGGCGGCGACCTCCAGGCCGGCCTCGCCAAGACCCTTGTGAAGTACCCGATCGGCCGGCTGGGCACGCCGGAGGAGATCGCCCGCGTCGCCCTGTTCCTCGCCAGCGACGACTCCTCGTTCCTCACCGGCTCGATCGTGACCGCCGACGGCGGAATGACCGCGCAGTAGCAGGGAGAGCAGACCCATGCCGTTCCACCTGGACGCCGACAAGCTTGTCGAGCTCGACCGGGCAGCACACGCCGTCAGGGACGGCGCGCTCGTCGCCCTCGGCGGCGGGCTGTCGGCCCGGCTGCCCATGGCTCTCGTGCGCGAACTGATCCGTCAGGGCCGTCAGGGCCTGCATGTCGTCGGCTCCGCGCACGGTATCGATGTCGACCTGCTCGTGGCTGCCGGCGCGGTCGCCGTCTGCGAGGAGAGCTACGTCGGATTCGAACAGGACCTCGGGCTGGCGCCCGCTTACCGGAGGGCGGCCGAGACCGGCGCCATCGAGATCCGCGAGAGCTGCTGCGCTACCGTCCTCGCCCAGCTGCGGGCTGCCGAGTTCGGTCTCCCGTTCATGCCTGTGCGGGGTGTGAAGGGCTCCGACATCCGCCGGCTGCACCCCGAGTACCGCGAGGTGACCTGCCCGTTCACCGGCGAGATCCTCGTGGTCGTTCCGCCGTTGCGGCCCGACGTGGCGTTGATCCACGCGCCGCTGGGTGACCGCCGGGGCAACCTCCACCTCGACCAGCCGTACGTGCTCGACGAGCGCTTCGCCGCCGCATCCCGCAACGTGGTCGCCACCGTGGACCGCATCGCGTCCACGGAGGAGGTGGCCGAGGCCGGCGTGACCATCCCCGCCCACCTGGTGACCGCCGTCGCCGAGGTGCCGTACGGCGCCCATCCCACCTCGTGCTATCCGGGCTACGCCTACGACCGGCCGCAGCTCGCGGAGTACGTGCGCCGGGCCGCCGCCGGTGGCGCCGACCTGGCCGGCTACCTGGACCGGTACGTCACCGGGACGCCGTCCGAGGAGGCCTACCGCAAGGTCGTCGGCGAGGAACGGCTTGCCCGGCTCGGCCGCTGGTCTGCCTCGACCGAGACATGGCAGGAGCTGTTCGCATGAGCTTCTCGATCGACGAATGGTTCGTCGTCCTCCTGGCCCGCACGATCCGCGACCGCGAGGTCGTGTTCCACGGTTTCGGCAGCCCCTGCGCACAGGTGGCCATGCACGTCGCCCGGCACACCCACGCCCGCGACATGCTGCTGGTCGAGGGCGCCACGTACGCGGTCAATCCCGACCCTCCGTTCATCCCGCCGACCGGCAACGACCTCAGCCTCCAACAGGGCGCGACCTACCGGATGCGCTTCGAGGAGTTCTTCGACGCCGCGATCCGGGGCGACGTCGACCGGAT
>DASXTS010000129.1:0-7639 GCA_036505275.1 Pseudonocardiaceae bacterium | reverse complement strand
AAGGACCGGGTGGACTCCCCGGCCGAGGCCGCGTTCCACAAGCTGTTGGTGGAGATCGGGTCCACTTATCGTCCCGACTGATTGAAGTATTGCTACACGGGTCTGTTCAGACTTGCGCTGGTCCTTCAGGCCTTGGGCGGTTCAGGCTGAGTGCTGTTCACCGACGCACCCAGCAAAGGAGCCGCCCGACATGGCAGTAGAACAAGTCGATCTCACGACCTGGATCGGGCGGACCGAGACGGCGCACGACACCGTGACCTCGACCCCGGTCGCCGCGCTCCACGCCACCCTGGACCACCCGCCCGCCCCGGTCCCGGCGGGCACCCCGCTGCCGCCGCTGTGGCACTGGTTGTACTTCCTACCGACCCACCGGCAGTCCGAGATCGGCCCGGACGGGCACGCCGAGCGCGGCGGATTCCTCCCGCCGGTCGCGCTGCCCCGACGGATGTGGGCCGGCGGCCGGTTCGATTTCCGTGCCCCGCTGCGGGTCGGTGAGGCGATCACGCGCACCTCCACGATCGAGAACGTGTCCAGCAAGACCGGCCGGACCGGCCCCCTGGTGTTTGTTACGGTCCGGCACGAGGTCAGCGCCGACGGCGCTGTCGGGCCGGCGCTGGTGGAGCACCACGACATCGTCTACCGCGGGGAGCGACGCCCGGACGAGGTGGAGCCGGCACCGATCCCCGCGCGCACCGGCGCCCCGTGGCAGCGCGAGATCGTCCCCGATGACGTGCTGCTGTTCCGCTACTCGGCGCTGACCTTCAACGGGCACCGTATCCACTACGACCGGCGCTACGTCACCGAGGTCGAGGGCTATCCCGGCCTGATTGTGCACGGCCCGCTGCTGGCCACCCTGCTGCTGGACCTGGTGCGGCGCAACGCCGGGGACGTCGAGGTGGCCACGTTCCGGTTCCGCGCGGTGCGCCCGACCTTCGACCTGCACCCGTTCCGGGTCAATGGCGCACCCCAGGCCGACGGGGCGGTGCGGCTCTGGGCTCAGGACCACGAGGGCTTCCTGACCATGGACGCCACCGCGACGCTCCGCTCGTCGGCCCGGGGCTGACCACACATCTGGGGAGCAGGAGACAACCATGCAACCGCTCAACGGACTGACCGTGGTGACCTTGGAGCATGCCATCGCGGCCCCGTTCGCGACCCGCCAACTGGCTGACCTCGGCGCCCGCGTGATCAAGGTCGAGCGTCCCGGATCCGGCGACTTCGCCCGCGGCTACGACGCCCGGGTGCGCGGGCTGGCCTCGCATTTCGTGTGGACCAACCGGGCCAAGGAGAGTGTGACCCTGGATGTGAAGCACCCCGACGGGGCCAAGGCCCTGGAGCGCCTCGTCGTGGACAAGGCCGATGTCGTGATGCAGAACCTGGCGCCCGGCGCCGCGGCCCGGTTGGGCCTGGGCTACGACCGGCTGTCCGCGATGAAGCCGGAGGTCATCGTCTGTGACATCTCCGGCTACGGCGCCGACGGCCCGTACCGGGACAAGAAGGCCTATGACCTGCTCATCCAGAGCGAGGCGGGTTTCCTGTCGGTGACCGGGACGCCGGACGAGCCGGTGAAGGCCGGGCCGTCCATCGCCGACATCGCGGCCGGCATGTACGCCTACACCAACGTGCTGGCCGCGCTGCTGCAACGGGAGCAGACCGGACGCGGGCAGCACATCGACGTGTCCATGCTGGAGTCGCTCACCGAGTGGAACTCCTACCCGCTCTACTACGCGTTCGACGGTGCCGCGCCACCGCCCCGGACCGGAGCCGCGCACGCCACAATTTATCCGTATGGGCCGTTCCCGACCGGGGACGGCGGCACGGTGATGATGGGTCTGCAGAACGAGCGGGAGTGGGTCAACTTCTGCGAGATCGTGCTGCGGGACCCGCAGCTGGCCGGCGACCCGCGGTTCGTCGGCAACGCCAGGCGGGTGGCCGGGCGGGACGCGCTGCGCCAGATCATCGTCGACGCCTTCGCCGGGCTGACCACCGCGGAGGTGCTGGCCCGGCTGGACGCGGCGAAGATCGCCAACGCGCGGGTGAACACGATGCACGACGTCTGGCAGCACCCGCAGCTGGCCGCCCGCAGGCGTTGGCGGGAGGTCGAGACTCCGGCCGGCCCGGTGCCGGCCCTGCTGCCGCCGGGCAGCTGGACGTCCGGCCCGCGGATGGATCCGGTGCCGGCGCTGGGTGAGCACACCGAGTCGGTGCTGGCCGAGCTGGGCTACGACGAGCGCGAGATCGGCGCGCTGCGGGCGGCGGGGGCGATCTGACATGCGCCAGCCCCGCACCTACCTGTTCGTTCCCGGCAACCGGCCGGATCGCTTCGGCAAGGCGCTGGCCAGCGGGTCGGACGCGGTCGTGCTCGACCTGGAGGACGCGGTCGCCACCGACGCCAAGGACGCCGCCCGGGCCGCCGTCCGGGCCTGGGCGGCGGAGGCCGCACCCGGCGACCGGGCGCGCACCGTGCTGCGGATCAACGACGCCGCCGGTCCCCACTTCGCCGACGACCTGGCGCTGCTCGCCGCGACCGGCCTGCCGGCGGTGATGCTGCCCAAGGCCGAGTCGGCCGCGCAGGTGGCCCGGGTGCGTGCCGAGGCCGGCCCGGTCGACGTGCTCGCCCTGATCGAGACGGCGGCCGGGGTCGAGCACGCCGCCGCGATCGCCGCCGCCGACGGCGTGACCCGGCTGGTGTTCGGCACCTTAGATCTGGCCGTCGACCTGGACCTGGACATCGAGCACGGCTCGGACGGGCTGGCCTACGCGGCCGGGCGGCTGGTGATCGCTTCCCGGCTCGCCGGGCTGGCCGCTCCGGTCGCGGGCGTCACTGCGCAGCTCGGTGACCAGGACCGGCTCCAGGCCGACCTGACCTGGAGCCGGCGGCACGGCTTCGGCGCCAAGCTGTGCATCCACCCCAACCAGGTCGAGCCCGTGCACGCGGGGTTGGCCCCGGACCCGGGCGCGGTGGACTGGGCGCGCCGCGTGCTGGCGGCCGACCGGGCCGCGGCCGGAGCCGCCCAGCTGGACGGCCGCATGATCGATCGCCCGGTGGTGCTGGCCGCTCGCCGCACGCTGGCCCGCGCCGGCCAGTAGGCACGGCCAGAAGACCCCCCTTTTCCGCACACCAGAAGGAGCCCAGGCATGCCATCCACGATCATCGACTCAGCCATCTTCCAGGGCATCTTCTCCACCGATGAGATGCGCCATGTGTGGTCCGACGAGAACCGCACCCAGAAGTACCTGGACATCGAGGCCGCGCTAGCCAAAGTGCAGGGCAAGCTGGGACTCATCCCGGCCGAGGCCGCTGAGGAGATCGTCAGCCACTGCCACCTCGACCAGATTGACCTGGCCCGGCTGGGGCAGCAGACCGAGCGCATCGGCTACCCGATCCTCGGCGTGATCACCCAGATCAACCAGCTCTGCCGGGACAAGCTGGGGGAGTACGTGCACTGGGGCGCCACCACCCAGGACATCACTGACACGGCGACCGTGCTGCAGATCCGGGAGGCGTTGGACCTGGTCGACGCCGAGTTGGCGGCCATCGCGGCCGGCCTGGCCAAGCTGGCCGAACAGCACCGGAACACCCCGATGATCGGCCGCAGCAACCTGCAGCAGGCCATTCCGATCACCTTCGGCTACAAGGTTGCCGGCCTGCTCTCGGCGGTGCTGCGGCACCGGGAGCGGCTGGTCCAGCTGCGTGAGCGGGTGCTGGTCGGCGAGTTCGCCGGCGCCGCCGGCACGCTGGCCTCGCTGGAGACCGGCGCCATGGACACCCAGGCCGGGCTGTGCGCGGAGCTGGGGCTGCACCAGCCGGTGATCGCCTGGCACACCATCCGGGACAACATCGCCGAGGTCGGGACGTTCCTCGGTCTGGTCGGCGGCACCCTCGGCAAGCTGTCCACCGACGTCAAGCTGATGATGCAGAGCGAGGTCGGCGAAGTGTACGAGCCGTTCGCCCACGGTCGCGGCTCGTCAAGCACCATGCCGCAGAAGCGCAACCCGATCAGCTCCTGCTACATCCACGCTGCGATCTCTGTTGTTCGCCAGCACGCGGCCGCCCTGATGGACGCCATGGTCGCCGACCACGAACGCTCCACCGGCCCCTGGGAGATTGAGTGGATCGTGCTGCCGGAGGCGTTCTGCCTGATGGCCGGGGCGCTCAAGCACGCCCGCGAGATCGTGGAGGGTCTGCAGGTCGACGCGGCGGCGATGCGCCGCAACATCGACCTGACCGGCGGGCTGGTGATGAGCGAGGCCGCCATGATGGGACTGGGCCCGTACATCGGCCGCGAGTACGCGCACGACCTGATCTACGACATCTGCCGGACGGCGGTGGCCACCGGGCGGCCCCTGCTCGACCTGTTGGCCGAGCACCCCGAGATCAGCCCGCACCTGGACCGGGACGCGCTCGCCAAGCTCTGCGACCCGGCGAACTATCTTGGCCAGGCGGGCGTCATGGTGGACCGGGTGCTGGACCGTTGGGCGCAGCGGTCATGACCACCTCGACCGTGCGACCATCGACCGAGCGTACGGTGCCGTGCGTGCTGATGCGCGCCGGCACCTCGCGCGGGCCGTTCTTCCTGCGCGAGTGGCTTCCCGCCGACGAGCGCGCCCGCGACGAGGCGCTGATCGGCGCGATCGGTGCCTCTGACGTGCTCGGTCTCGACGGAGTCGGCGGCGGGAGCACCTTGACCAGCAAGGTGGCCATCGTCTCCCGGTCCAGCCAGCCCGGCTGCGACGTGGACTACCTCTTTGCGCAGGTCGGGGTGGGCCAGCGCGCGGTGGACACCAGCCCGAACTGCGGCAACATGTTGGCCGGGGTCGGCCCCTTCGCCATCGAGCAAGGTCTGGTCCCGGCCAATGAGGGCACCACGACGGTGCGCGTCTACAACGTCAACACCCGATCCCGGATCGACGCCGCCGTGTCGACCCCGGGCCGGCGGGTCAGCTACCGCGGCGACACCAGCATCGACGGCGTGGCTGGCACGGCCGCCCCGATCCGGCTCAACTTCCTCGACGCGTGGGGCTCGGTCACCGGCGCAGTCTTCCCGACCCGAAGCCGCATCGACCTCATCGACGACATCGAGGTCACCTGTATCGATGCCGCCATGCCCCTGATGATCGTCCGGGCGAAGGACGTCGGGGTGCACGGACACGAGACTCCTGACCAGCTCGACGCCGACCCTGCCCTGCTCGACCGGCTGGAGACCCTGCGCCGTATCGCCGGCCGGCGAATGGGCCTCGGAGACGTGGCCGGCAAGGTCATCCCCAAGCCTGTGATCATCAGTGCTGGCGACAGCGCGGGCAACGTCACCTCCCGCTACTTCACCCCGCACCGCTGCCACACCTCACACGCTGTCACAGGGGCCATCGGGGTGGCCACGGCGTTCGCCCTCCCCGGCACCGTGGCCGACTGGGCCAGCCTGCCCGCCGGGGCCCACGACGTCGCGGTGCTGCACCCGCGGGGCCGCATCGACGTCCACGTGCAGCTCGACGGCCACGGCGACGAGCTCACGGTCACCGGGGCGTCGCTGGTGCGCACCGCCCGGAAGATCCTCGAGGGCCACCTGCACCTGCCCGACTACGTCTTCTCCGCCGCCGAGCCCCCTGCGACACCCGTCCCCGCCCAGCCGGTCGCCACCCGATCCGCCACGATCATCGTGCCCACCTCGGCCGGCGGGGCCAACGACGCGATCGCCCGTATGGTGGCCCGACGGCTCGGCCCGCGCCTCGGTCAGACCGTCACCGTCGACAACCGCCCAGGGGCCCACGGCTCGATCGCCAGCGAGTACGTCGCCCGAGCCACTCCCGACGGGCACACGCTGATGCTCGGCTACATCGGCACGCACGGCATGCACCCGGCACTCCAGTCGCTGGGCTATCACCCGGTCACCGACTTCGCGCCGGTCGGGTTGATCGGCCACTCGCCCACCGTGCTGGTCACCGCGGCGCATTCCGCGGTGACGACTGTCGAGGAGCTGATCACCCGGGCGAAAGCCGAGCCCGCCCGCTTCCGCTACGCCTCCGCGGGCAACGGCACCGCACCGCACTTCGCCGCCGAGCTGTTCGCCCTGCACGCCGAGGTCCAGCTGCGCGGTCTCAACCACGACGGATCCGCCTCGGCGGTGAACAGCACACTCACCGGGCAGGCCGACCTGATGTTCGCCAGCCTGTCCAGCGCTCACCCGTGGCTGCTCAGCGGACAGCTGCGCGCCCTCGCGGTGGCCGGCCCGGATCGGCTCGGCGAGCTCCCGGACACGCCCACACTGCACGAGATCGGAGTTCCGGGTGTGGAAATCATCCAGTGGTACGCGCTGTTCGCGCCGGCCCTCACACCCGAACCCGTCGTCCACCGGCTCAACGCGGCGCTCAACGAGGTCCTCACCGACGCCGACTCGGCCCGCCAGATTGTCGATCACGGCGTCATGGTCCGGCCCGGCAGCCCCGATGAGCTACACACGCTGGTCACCACCGAGCTCGCCAAGTGGCGAAGCGTGGTCCAGCACGCCGGCCTGACACCCAACTACGGCCAGGTCCACGGCCTGTCGCGCGGCGACTGGACGTAGCACCACCCCGGGCGCGCCCCGGGCACGAACGCCGCTGCAGAGACAGCAGCGCAGATTGAAGCGCTGCTTCATGTCTATGCAGAGAATGCCGCTGGTACTGCGCGCTGGCCGGCCGCATAGTCACTCGCAATCCCGACAGCGACCCGGTCCCGGGTCGTCCGCAGGAGGTGCGGCAGTGCCGGACTACGCGACACGCGTCCGGTCCGCGAGCCCGCCGGGTCACGATCCGGCTGGTGTGGAGGTGGACGGCCCATGACCACCAGCTCCACCGTCGCGGCGCAGGAGGGCGCCGAGCCACCACCGCCGCACCGCTGCACCGCGGCCGTCACCGCGGCCGTCATCGTGGCCGGCTTCACCGTCCTGGCTGTCGTCGCGGCGGTCTTCGGCGGCTGCTGAGCCGACATGCCACCACAACCGACGGGGACTACGCCGGGGAGACGGTCGAGGTGGTGATCCCACTCGCCGAGGGCGGCGGGACCGACACCTGGGCCCGCTTCGTCGGCCAAGGCCTCACCCGGGCACTCCCCGGCCAGCCGGGCTTCGCGCCGGTCAACGATGCCGGCGGCGAGGGCATCGCGGGTTCGAACCGCTTCGTCGCGTCGGCCATGGCCGACGGCACCCACCTGCTGGTCAGCACGGCCACCAGTGTCGTGCCCGGCTGCTCGGCCGTTCCGAGGTCCAGTACGACTTCAACGACCTCACCCCCGTGCTGGCCGACGGGACCGGCGCGGTGGTGTACGCCCGCGCCGGCGCCGGTGTCACCGGTCCGCAGGACCTCGCAAACCGGTCCGCGCCCTTGCGGTTCGGCCGAATCAGCGCGACTGGGCTCGACCTGACCACGCTCGTTGCGTTCGACCTGCTCGGCACCGACGTCGAAGCGATCTTCGGCTTCGAGGGCGCGGACCGGTCGGGCTGGCGCTGCGAGATCGATATCGACTACCAGACGACCTCCGCCTACTGGCCGACGGTGCAGCCGCTGGTCGAGTCGGGTGCGGCCGTGCCGCTGTTCTCGCTTGGCCAGGTCGACACCGCCGGCAACGTCATCCGCGACCCGAACTTTCCGGACATCCCCACCG
>DASXTS010000128.1:0-7755 GCA_036505275.1 Pseudonocardiaceae bacterium | reverse complement strand
CAGCGGCACGATACTGCCGTTCAGCTTCCATCCCGACCTCGAACTCGTGGTCGACGTTGGCCTGCTCAAGCAGCCGTAGATCTACTTCAACGCCGCGCGGCTGGACCGCTCGTTCGCCCTGGACACCGCGGACTACGTGCGGGTGAGCCACCCGCAGGTCCATCCCATCGCGGCGCCGGTGCCGCAGCCACCCACGCCCGGATGAACCAGCTCACCGGCCGCCGTCCTCGCCGAAGTAGAGCACGAGTCCCACTATGGACATCGGCGCGGCAGCCGGCGGAGGAGGCCAGGCAACGGCGCCAACTCGACGATCTCGGCGCAGCACGTCGGGCACCCAGGCAGGTGGGCGAGGAACACACGGCGTTCCGCCGGCGCGAGCGCGCCGAGGAGCAGCGCCCCGACCCATACGGTGAGCGGGCATGGCTCCGGGGGGCTCATCTGGACGGTCCGTCCGGCAGTCGGTACTGAGCATGTAGCCAGCCGGACCACACGCGTTCCGGGCCGACGTGTCCCGCGTGCCGGGGGAAGCGGCCGGTGAAGACCGCTGCCGGCCACCGGACGGACCACCGGGCGCCGCCGCGGTCGGGTCGCACGGAATCTTCCAGGAAGGTACGGGCCGCTCGGGCGCCGAACGTGACGGCCAACGCCGAAAGCGCGCCGGTCGCCGTGAGCAACTGGAGGGCGCGCCACCTGGATCGTCGGTTGCCGACCATGCAAGCCTCCTCAAGGGACGTCATCGGTATCTACCGGCGCCGGCGGCCAAAGGGATTTCCGGCGGCAGCGGAGTTCGTCCGCCGCTACCAGGCCCGGATGTTCGGACTGGCGTTGACCGTCGTCGGCGTGCGCGCGGCACGAGACCAGCAACCGATCCACTCACGATTACCAGTCCAGCGCGGATCGGACCAACGCGCGCCGTGAGCTGCGCGGTCAGTAAGCTATCCGCGCTGAGAACGAGCCGGTGTTGTCATCCGACTGAAGGTCGTTCACGCCGAGCGCGAGCTCGCCGGCGGTGTCGGATGTCGCGCTCAAGTCGCTGCCGACGGCGAACGGGGCACCCGAGCCGATCCGGCCGATCAGCGCCCCGTAGCGCGCCCCCACTACTCGCGAGTTGTCACCCGCACCGGGCACGCCGTCGGGGCCGTTTGACGTGCCAGAACGAGGATGAACAACGCCTGTGGCCTCGATCTTGAAGTGCTGCCCGGCAGCCAGCGTGACGTGGGTGGGCGTCCACGCGGCCTCGCCGGGCACCGTCACGGCAACGGTCGCGGCGTCCCCGCCGGCGGCGCGGAGGGCCACAACAACGCTCGCGGCGAGCAGGCACAGCCCCGCGGCGGCCGCTGCGGTCGCCGCCGTCCGTCGCGACCGGCGCGGCGTCGGCCGTTGTTGCGGCGGACGCGGCACGGACGCCGAGCCGACGAGGCGGGCCGCATGTCGCGGCGGCGCCGCGTGCCGGTCGGGCCCGCCTGGGTACTGCGGCGTCGTCGGCCGGCCGGGCGCGGTCCCATTGCTGGGTGCCGGCATCGGTTCGGTCAGCCGGCGCCGCTGTTGGGCCGGCGCCGCGGGGGCGGCGGCCGGTTCCACTCCCGGTGCGGCGTCCGCCGCGGGAACGCTCGATGTCACGTCGAAGATCCGGCCATCGGACTGCCGGAGGAACAACACCGGCGTGCCCCACTCGAGGGAGTCCGGGCGGGCGAGGCTGACAGCGAGTCGGGCGTCGCGCACGGCGGCGTCGATCGGCAGGCCTGCGGCCACGGCCTCGTAGAACGAGCGGGTGAACTCGACGGCTGCTCGGTCGGAGATCTCGTACTGCATCGCGAGTACGGCCGGCACTCCCCGGCGGATCAGTGTGGCGGCGGCGCTGGAGAAGATGTCGCTGGAGTTGCCGACCGCCGACTCGCACGAGTTGAGTAGCACCAGCCGCAATGACGGATGCAGGTTAAGCACCTGCGCGAGCCGGCTGGCCCGTAGTGGGTACGAGCCGCCGTCCTCGCCCGCGAGGTAGAACACGCCCTCGCCGGCAGCCTCGTCGTAGCCGCCGTGCCCGACCAGATGCAGGATGTGCCACTCGTCCTGGTTGAGTGCCCGCACCAGGTCCCGCCACGTCTCGCCGACGGTCCAGGTCAGCTCGACGCGGCGGGTTCGACCCAGGTCGCTCAGGGCGTGCTGCAGGTGGGCCCGTTCGGCTGCCACGTCGAGTTGGTCAAGGCTGCCCGGACGCGAGCTCATGCCGAGGATGCGCAGCGGCGAGGTGACCATGAGGGGGCGTACGGGCTCGAGGACCTCCGTGTAGCGGACTAACGGCATGCTCAGCGACAGGTAGTCGTCGCGGCGGGCGTCGTACAGAAACTCCCACGGCATCGACGCCAGCTCGGGCGGGCGGATGCGCAGGACGAGGCGGACCGGCCGGGACTGCTGGGCGGCCACCTGGCGCGTGGTGTCCAGCAGCATCCGGATGTCGCCAGTGAACAGGCGGTTGAACAGCAGGCCGCCGATGAGCTGTACCGCCTTCTCGTCGCGGGACGGCAGCCGGCGGGTGGACGCGGCCGAGGACAGCAGCGCCAGCCGCAGTCGTTGCAGGCTCTGCTCGATAAGGTGATCTTCGCGCTCGAAGACCACCTCACCGAAGCACTCGCCGCCGACCGCCGACCGTGCCTCGACCCGGTACGTACCGTCCCTGCCGCTCACGTCGAGCTCGAGCGAGACGCTGCGTTCCGTGGTCAGCCCGCCGCCGGAGTCCATCGGGCCCTCCTCACCTCGGCCGGGCCGCCGGCGCACCGAGCCGGGTGCCGCAGCTGCTGCAGAACGCGTCGTGGGCGCCGCGCGGCGCGCCGCACGTCGGGCAGAAGCCGCCGGACTGGCGCGGGATCATCGATGGCGTCGGCTTGGCCTCATCGGCCCGGTCGGCGGACTCGCTGCGGTAGGTGGCCGGCCCGGCCGAGCGGTGCCGTACTGGCGCATCGGCGAACGGCGGCGTCCCGGCGGAGGGCGCGTCGGCTGGCGGCACACTGTCGGGTGGGGCACTCACGGGGGGCCCGCTCGCGGGCGGCGCACTTGCCGGAGGCGCGCTCGCGGGAGGCGCGCTCGCCGGACGCGCAGAGTGAACGTAGGGCGGCGCGCTCGCAGGCGGATAGGGGCCGGCGCGGTAGAGCGGGGCGTAGCCGACATGGGTGTCGTCGTCCAGCTCGGGCCAGCCGTAGGGCTGTGCGTGCAGCCCGACGAGCGCCTGTGCCGGGACGGCCGGGGCGACCGTCCGCCGGCGCCGCCAGTAGCGGACGCCGAGCAGCACCAGGACCAGCAGCAGCACCGCACCGGCGCCGATCGCGCCCCAAACCAACACCGGGTTACGGGACGGCGGGACCGCAGTTGTGGGCCGCGCCTGGTCGCCGTACCTCTGGCGCAGGTCCGCGGCCTCGCGGCTCTTCTGCTTGGCGAGCGCGTGCGTCGGCACGATCTGCGCCACCTGGTCGAAGAGCTTGATCGCGTCGCTGTAGTAGCCGTGGTAGAAGTCGTCCAAGCCAGTCCGGTACAGCGTGTCGACGCGGCCGAGCTCGTTCTTCACGCCGTGCCGGGTCAGCACCTCGCCCACCACCGACGCCGGCACGATGAAGTTGGTCTTGTTGTTGCGGGTGTTGCTCGCGATGCCCAGCACCCGGCCGTCGAGGGCGACCGCGGGACCGCCGCTCATGCCCTTGGAGAGGGTCGCGCTGGTCCGGTAGAACAGATTGCCCGGGCCGTGCACACCGGTGGTGTCGACCGAGTTGATCTGACCGTTCTGGTTGGTCAGCGCGACCTGGTCGCCGTCCGCCTCCTCGAACGGGTAGCCGATGGACAACAGCTCCTGCCCGACCTGCGCTTCCTCGCGCGGTGCGAGCTGCGCCACCGGCAGGTTCGTCTCCTCGACCTTGAGCAGCGCCACGTCGCCGTCATCGAACGGCACCGTCTCGATCACCCGGGCGCTCACGCCGTCCTTCGGGTCCTTCTTGGTCGGCCACGACGCCACCCCGCCGCCGAGCTGGATCTGCGTCTCAACGCTCGGCGGCGAGTCGCGGTCCTTGCCGAAGACCAACCAGCGGTCGCGGCCGGACATCACGCTCGCCACGACCTCGTCGCGCCGGTCGGCGTTCAACAAGCCAGCATCGATCAACTCGTCCACGGTGAGTTCGATAGCGTCGCGCTTGGCGCCGTCTGACCCGGAGTCGAGGCAGTGGCCGGCGGTGACCACGTAGCCGTCCGCGCTGACGACCTCCCCGGTGCAGACGACACTCCACGCCTGCGGGATAGGGCGGCCCGTGCCGTAGTCGACATAGGCCTTCCAGTCCGTGCGGACCAGGACTGTGGCCGGCTGCACGAGTTCGATCGCCCGACGCTGGGGCGTCACCTGCGGGACAGCGCCGCCGTCGCCGGTCGGCGTCGGCGTGGGCGCGGCCACCGCCGGCGCGCCGGTCAGCGCCAGTGCGGCCGCAATGGTCATCGATGCAGCGCCGGTGAATCGTCGATAATGCGAATGTGCGGGCATGGCTACCGCCTAAAGAACGGATCTTTTCCCAACCTGAAGCTTCTGTTGGTATTCTGCGTCCGCCGGCGTGAAGAATTGCCCGCGTGTCACATTTTAGACGGCATTACTGCCGCCCACGCGACATCACCGGTTCTGCGACGCCGCAGAATCGAGGGATCGATCGCTCTTGCGACGGAGGCGCACATGAATGAGACCGCTGCGGTGCTCGCCGACGTTTTCGTCGATCGCGAGGTACCGGCCGAAGCGGAGCGCGACCTGGTCGCCGCGCTGGCGACAGCCGGCGTGAGCGCCCACGCGAAGGTGGTGCCGGCGCGCCGCGGTCCGGAGCAGCTGCAGTGGCTGATGCTGATCGCGGTGCCGTTGCAGGCGTTTCTCACCAGCGTGGGCGAGGCAGCGGCCGCGGACGCGTGGGCGGGAGTCAAGGGTGCGCTGCGCCGGCTCGCAGGGCGGCAGGCGCCGGAACGGACCCGGCCAGTGGTGCTGCAGGACCCCGGAACGGGGTTGCAGATCGTGCTGTCGCCGGATCTCTCCGAGGAAGGTTACCGGCGGCTCACACAATTGGATCTCACGACATTCACCTGCGGTCCGGTGCGTTATGACGCGGACGCGGGCAGGTGGATTTCCGATCTCGACGAGGCAAGCAATACATAAGTCTGGCCGGCCCTTAACGAGCCGGCCGAACCATCCGCCAGTTAGCGATGGCGTGCACGCGCAACTCGCGGAGAAGACCGCCGTGGGATCATCAGTAGCCATTCCACCACGTGTGTGAACACCGGGCTAATCGGTCCCAGCAGGTATGGAACCCAAGGGATCCGTTTCGCGTGGACCCGCGGGTCAGCTGCGTGCGGCCTCGTCGACGCGGCGCCGTTACCGTTCGTCCGGTTGGAGGATGCGAGCCGCGTTGATTCGTTGATGTTGGCCACCGGGCACCTGCGCACCGACCGCGGCAAGCGCTGCGGGCATCGCGCCCGTACGCCGCGGTCGTACCAGTTCCACACCGGGGCGAGGCCCTGCTCCTCGCCGAGGACGCGCACCAGCATGCGCAGTTGGCCGCAGTCGATGCCGGCGTCGTTCAGCATCCGGGCGGTGTGGTGCGACTGCGGGGCCAGCTCCTGGTCGGCGACGAATGGATCGAACTGGTCCGGGGGAAACGCCTTGATCAGATCCGTCGCGGTGCGGATGCCGACCTGCCGGAGAACGGTACGGGTGCGCGTGCCGCCCCGGCTGCCCGGCTTGACCGAGCTGCCGACCAGCGTGCGTAGGGCCTGCGACTCCGCCGGCGTGCTGTCACCCTTGGTGGATGCCTCAGATGCTGTCGTCGCATGGTCGTGGTCGCCGGGCTTCTTCGCATCCGGCGCGGTGGGCAACGGCTGGCGGGCCCGCCACGCTTCGTTTGTCCCTTGCTCTACACGGTCCAGGTGCAGGAAGAGGTACGCCTGGTCGACCCAATCGACGAGCCGACCGACCGGCACCCGGGTGTGCAGCATGACGTCGACGAAGTTGGCCGTCGCGAGGTTCTGCATGTCCTCGATGTTTTCCTCGAGGAGCCGCGCCTCGTACCAGATGTTCAACCCGTCGAGCTGACTCAGCGGGTAGTCCGACTTGAGCGAGGGCATCGCGACGCGCAGCGGCGCCGAGACGGCACGCAGCAGGACCTGGGTCGCCACGAGCGGGAAGAAGCCGATCGTGAACGCGACGGCAGCCTCCCACCGCCCGGCTTGGTTGTTGCCCGCCAGCCAGATCTCCAACACCTGGTACAGCGCCGCGACGCTGACCAGGACCACGATGATCCGCAGCAGGGCGCTCGTGTACGCGCTCGGCCGCAGGTCGCTGCCGAAGAAGCGGCGCAGCAGCATCTGCACGATGAACACGTACGCGCCGAGGAAGCCGAACTTCAGCACGTCCCATATGTCGTCCGGCGCCCGCAGGAACTGGTCGTCCCACAACACCGCCGACCAGCAGACCGCCAGAACGGCCGCGGTCAGCAGCACGGGGAAGAGGGTATCCAGGCGTACCCGGAAGTTGTCCTCCCGCACGTTCTCCGCCACCGCCCGGCCGTAGTACGCGTTGAACTTCTGCCGGTAGATGTTGCGATCCTGCAGCTGGCGCCGGCCGCCGTTGGCGGCCCACTCCTCGTAGTAGTGCGAGGTCCGCACCGGCCGGGGCAGGTAGCGGGGCCAGTCCCAACCGAGGCGGTGCAGGTTGAGGACGTACTCGTCCCACAGTGCGCCGGCTCGCTGACCTAGGAATCGGACGTAAAGCCAGCACGGCAGGAACGCCAGGCACCACAGCGCGAACGTCTTCAGGGCGAGCACGGAGAGGGTGTCGCGCGGCGGGTCGGCGTCGGAAAACCGCACGATCGCGGCGGCGGCCACGATGACCGCGGCCACGACGGCGTTCATCGCCAGGGCGGCGAACTGCCGCTGGAGCCAGGTGTGGCGCCGTCCGAGCCAGGCAAACGACGCCCGCCAGCGCCTGGCTCGACCGGTGCCGCTCGTGCGGTCCGGTCCCAGCTCCGACAGCTGCTCCACCTCAAGGAGCCGGTCATCGCCGCCGGCGAGCGCCCAAAGGACCTGCCGGTCCTGTGCGTCGGAGTCAGCGAGTCGCTGGGTGATGCGCGCGGCGAGCTGGTTCTCGTCGGACGCCTCGCCCAGCTCGCTCAGCCCGTCCTTACCGAGCACCCGACGCAGCTCCGCGTCGAACGCCGCGCCCAGGTCCGGGTCGTGGTTGCCGAGCAGACCGCTGATCTCGACCGGGCGCCGGCGCGGGTGTCGGGGCGCCCCGATGATCTGGTCGTGGTGGCGGGCGATGAGGTGGCCCAGCAGCGCGGCACGCTGGTCGGTCGGAGTGCTTTCCATGACGCCTCCCCTGACGACATACGCGTTTCAGATCGCTGGGGCGGTGCTTCTGATACGCCGCGCCGCGGGTCTGCGTGACGGATTGTCGACGCGGTTCACCGGGCCGGAACCGCCGGGAGCGCCAACGCCACAGCCAGCCGGCCGTCGAGGAACATCAGCCCTCGCCGTCCGAACTCGAGGAAGATCTCGTCGATCGCCTCGACGGGGAGGCCCAGCCCGAGTTCATCGCGTACGCCCGCGGCGGTCCGCGGACGGTCGCTGCAGGCGCGGTAGATCTCGGCGAGGGTGCCCTCGAACGTGTACGTGCCGCTGGGTCCCTGGCCACGGCCGTCGTAGATCTGCAGGAATCCCGGCGCCCACCAGGACGTCAGGACCGGTGGT
>DASXTS010000127.1:0-2424 GCA_036505275.1 Pseudonocardiaceae bacterium | reverse complement strand
CGACGCCAGGCGCGCGGCAGCTCGGCGCGCAGGCGGGCCGCCTCGGCGCGGTCCTGGCCGAGCACGACCCCGTAGGCGAAGCCGTTCTCACCCTGGGCGTGGGCCGTCATCCCCAGGCTACGCAGCTCCCCGCCGGACACCACGAGGTCCTGGTGATCGCCGAGCAGGCCCTGCACGGCCTTGAGCCGCCTGGCCGACCGGCGCGCTGGCTTCCCGAATGCGGGGGCGACGGCGGTGGCCGCGTAGCGGGCGCGCTTGGCGGCCTTGCGCGCCTCGTGCAACGCGGTGTCGCCGCCGGCACCGCGCCGGTCGGCGGTGACCGCGCGCCGGACCCGGCGCCGGACCCGGCGCTGAGCCCGCCGGACCAGGCGCGGCAGCACCGCCGTGGCCGGTTCGCCCGCCTTGCCGTCCAGCGGCGGGTGCTCGACCAGCCGATGCAGCGCGTCGAGCAGGTCCAGGTAGCGGCGGCCGCGCAGCTCCTGAAGCGCCGAGGCGCGGGCTCGCGCGTACTCGGCGCCGAGGTGCGAGTCGACCCGGCTCAGGACCGGACCCGCCAGCAGCTCGGGCGGCAGCGCCCGCAGCTCGGCCATCAGCCGCTCGTGTTGCACCTGCGCCTCCCGCGCGGGCCCCAGCACGGTGCCCAGCCACCGCAGCTCCTCGATGACCGGCTCGGTCCGTTCGCGGTCGAGAATCGGGCGGAACGACTGCAGCGTGCTGCGCAGCCGCCGAGCGGCGACCCGCATCTGGTGTACCGAGTCGGGCTCCTCGCGCCGCACCTTGGGGTCGTTGGCCAGGATGGCCTCCAACTGGCCGCGCAGGTACTCCAGCACCACCTCGCCGGCCGAATCGGGGGGCGAGGCGGAGTCGGCCGGTGGGGTGTCGGCCAGCACGCCGGCCAGCGCCCGTCCGACCTTGGAGGCGGCCGCCGAGGGCCGCGCACCCAGTTCGCGCAGCCGCGGCTCCAGCTCGTCCAGCAACTCGCGCCGGCCGCCAAGCAACTCCACCTCCAGTTCGTTCCACCGGCTGACGGCGCCCTCACCGCTCGGCTCACCGGCGCGCCCACCAGCGCTCTCACCGGCACGGATGCCCAGCTCGCCGGCCAGCTCGGCTGATACCGCGTCGGCCACCACCACCGCGACCGCGGTGTCCCCGGCCATCAGCCGCCACTGGGCGCGCTGGGTGCGCAGCCTGGCCACCTGCTCCAGCGGGGCACCCCTGGTGCGCGCCAGGGTCAGGTCCACCAGCTCCGTGGGCACCTCCTGGTCGTCGCGCAGTGGCAGCCGCAGCTCCACCCGCTCCCCGGGGCCGCCGGCCGGCAGCTTCAGGTGCCACCCCTCGTCCTCGCCGCCGCGGCGCTGGCGCAGTGTCACGCCGCCGCGGATCAGTCGCAGGTCGGCGGTGTCGAAGTAGATGGCGTCCATGGACTGCCGGCTCGGGCCGTCGACCGCGGACACCCCCGGCAGGCCATCGAGCGGCAGCTCGAAGGGCGCCGCCACGTCGTACTTGCGCTCGATCTCCAGGACCCCGGTCACCGCCATGTCAGCCACTGTGCAATCGAGCAGCCAGCTCTGCAATTCCAGGCCGTTGAGCAGCCGGCGCTGCGCGCCCAGGGAGCGGGCCGCCCAGCGGCCGTTGAGGTCGCCGCGGACCGGCTCGTCAGTGCCGGTCGCGGACGAGGTCGCCCAGGAATTTCTCCGGGTTGCCGATTCTCGTCGATGTGGTGCCGAGTCCAGCCAGGAGCTTGTCCGGCGGGAACGCTTGATGCCGCGCCAAGGAGGGCCGAACGCAAGGCGGCTTGTTACGGCAGCTCAACCGCTGAGATGCGGTACTTGTGCACGTCCGCCGAGCGCAGGTCGGGAAGGTCAAGCTCGTCTCCGGGACCGGCACGGAATCGGTGCAGGTCCTCGTCGGATTCCCAGCGCTCGTAGATGTTGATGCGCTCGGGGTCGATCGGATCGGCCGACTGCACGAAGTCGAAGCAGCCCGGTGCGAGCCGGGCCTGCCGCGCGACATCGAAGGTCGCCGCGAGGTATCGGTCTCGGGCGGCCGCGTCGAGGTAGAGCGATCCGGCGATGATGATCATGTTGCCTTCCGTGGTGCAAGGTGACGGTGCGACCCGGTCACGACGATCGCATGGTGTCGGGTGGGTTCCCGGCGTTCCAGATCGCCCCACCGCTGCCGTTCATCCCGCAGAACCGGCACGGCGAGCCGTTCGTCGCGATCGTCGCCTGCTGGGCCGGTCCGCTCGACGAAGGAGAGCGGGCCCTGCGGCCGTTCCGTGACGTTGCGCCGATCGTCACCGAGCTCGTCGGCCCGATGCCGTACCCGGCGCTGAACAGCGCGTTCGACTGCCTGGTTCCGCCGGGCCTGCAGCACTACTGGAAGGCCAACTTCAACACCGAGCTGACCGACACGGCCATCGAC
>DASXTS010000126.1:0-5132 GCA_036505275.1 Pseudonocardiaceae bacterium | reverse complement strand
GTCGGCCGCGGCGACAGGCTGGACGTAGCCATGTGCCGGTTCGCCCGAGCCTACGCCGACCAGACCGAACGCGACCACCACGCACTGGAGGCCGCCGTCGCCCGCGGTGTGCTGCCGGCCGACCGCGGCCGCTGACCAGACCTACGCCCGACTGCCGACCAGGGCCTACCCCGACCGCTTGGCCGTCCCGGCGCGGTAGCGCTCGATGAGTGTCGCGGTGGAGCTGTCCTGGTTCTCCGTTCCGGCCTCGCCCGCGAGCAGCGGAACGAGCTGCTTCGCCATCACCTTGCCCAGCTCCACGCCCCACTGATCGAAGGAGTTGATCCCCCAGATCGCTCCCTCGACGAACGTGATGTGCTCGTAGAGCGCGACGAGCTGGCCGAGGACCGCGGGTGTCAGCCGCTGGCCGAGAATCGAGGTTGACGGCCGGTTGCCGGGCATCACCTTGTGCGGCACCAGGTCGGCGGGCGTGCCGTCGGCGGCCACCTCCTCGGCGGTCTTGCCGAAGGCGAGTGCCGCTGTCTGCGCGAAGTAGTTCGACATGAAGAGGCCGTGCGCGTCGGCACCCCCGGCGGCACCCCCGGCGGCACCCCCGTCGGCACCCCCGTCGGCACTGTCGTCCATCAGCTCGTGGTTCGGCTCCACGAAGCCGATGAAGTCGGCCGGCACCAGCCGGGTGCCCTGATGGATCAGCTGGTAGAAGGCGTGCTGCCCGTTCGTACCCGGCTCGCCCCAGAAGACCTCTCCGGTCGGCACCGATACCGGTGTGCCGTCGTTGCGGACGGACTTGCCGTTGCTCTCCATAGTCAGCTGCTGGAGGTAGGCGGGGAACCTGAGCAGGTACTGCGAGTACGGCAGTACGGCGTGCGTCTCGGCACCGAAGAAGTCGACGTACCAGATGTTGAGGAGGGCCAGCAGCACCGGCACGTTCCGCTCGAACGGTTCCGTCCGGAAGTGCTCGTCCATCGCGTGGAACCCGTCGAGCATCGCCCGGTAGTTGTCCGGGCCGATGGCCACCATCAACGACAGGCCGACCGCCGACTCCATCGAGTACCGGCCGCCGACCCAGTCCCAGAACCCGAACATGTTCGCCGAGTCGATCCCGAACGCCCGGACCTCGTCGGCGTTCGTCGAGACCGCCACGAAATGCTTGCTCACCGCGGCCCTGGCGTCCGCTGTGGACATACCGGCCGCGGCGAGGCCGTCGACGAGCCAGCTGCGGGCCAGCCGGGCGTTGGTCAGCGTCTCCAACGTCGTGAACGTCTTGGACGCGACGATGAACAGCGTCTCCGCCGGGTCGAGGTCGTGGGTCTTCTCCCACACGTCGGTCGGGTCGATGTTCGAGACGAACCGGCACCGCAGGGACCGGTCGGTGTAGTCGCGAAGCGCCTCGTAGGCCATCACCGGGCCCAGGTCGGAGCCGCCGATGCCGATGTTGACCACGGTGCGGATCCGCCGGCCGGTGGCGCCGGTCCAGACCCCCGAGCGGACCCGTTGCGCGAAGTCGGCCATCCGGTCGAGCACCTCGTGCACGTCGCGCACCACGTCCTGGCCGTCGACGCGCAGCTCGGCGTCGCGGGGCAGGCGCAGCGCGGTGTGCAGTACCGCGCGGTCCTCGGTGTTGTTGAGGTGCACGCCGGCGAACATGGCGTCGATCCGGGGCCGCAGGTCCGCTGCATCGGCCAGCTCCAGCAGCAGGCGGAGCGTCTCACGAGTGATCCGGTGCTTGGAGTAGTCGACGTACAGGTCGGCGGCCTGGGCGGTCAGCTCTGCACCGCGCGCCGGGTCCGTCGCGAACAGCTCGCGTAGGTGCAGGTCCCGCACCTCCGGCAGGTGGTTCTGCAGGGCCGCCCACTGCGGCGAAGCCGTGGCGCTGGAAGGGTCGGATCCGGCCGGCCTGCTCATTGCGTGCTCCTCCGATGCTCCTCAAGGTATTCCAGCGCTCCGCGGGGGAGTTAGGCCTCTGGCGCAAGCCAGAGCACGCCGGAGGGAGGCAGCCGCACGGCCGCGGATGCGGGACGGCCGTGCCACGGTCGAGCTTCGGCGACCACGGCGCCGAGGTTGCCGACGCCCGAGCCGCCGTAGACCTCGGCGTCGGTGTTGAGCACCTCGCGCCACGTGCCGGTGACCGGCAACCCGACCCGGTGCTCCTCGTGCGGGTTGCCGGCGAAGTTCGCGATGCAGGCCAGCACCGTCGGCGACGAGCCCTCCCCGCCGTCGCGGTCGGACCGGTCGTCTGGCCCGATGCCGGCGCCGAACCGCAGGAAGCTGAGCACGTTGTCGGCGGCGTCGTTGGCGTCGATCCACTGGAAGCCGGCGGGGTCGCTGTCCTGGCTGTACAGCGCCGGGCTCGCCCGGTAGGTCCGGTTAAGGTCGGCGACCAGCTTGCGGATGCCGGCGTGCAGCGGGTCGTCGAGCAACTGCCAGTCCAGCGACCGCGCCTCCGCCCACTCCCCGACCTGGCCGATCTCCCCACCCATGAACAGCAACTGCTTGCCGGGGTGGGCCCACATGAAGGCCAGCAGCGCGCGCAGCCCGGCCGCCTTGTTCCAGTCGTCGCCGGGCATCCGTGTCCACAGCGAGCCCTTGCCGTGCACGACCTCGTCGTGGCTGAGCGGCAGCACGTAGTTCTCGCTGTGCGCGTACACCAGCGAGAACGTGAGCTGGTGGTGGTGGTAGCTGCGGTGTACCGGGTCGTGGCCGACGTAGTCGAGCGTGTCGTTCATCCAGCCCATGTTCCATTTGAAGCCGAAGCCCAGCCCGCCGAGATGGGTCGGACGGGTCACCCCCGGCCACGCGGTCGACTCCTCCGCGATGGTGACCACGCCGGGATGCTGCCGGTAGACGGTCGCGTTCATCTCCTGCAGGAACGACACCGCATCGAGGTTCTCCCGGCCGCCGTAGACGTTGGGCAACCACTGCCCCTCGGGCCGCGAGTAGTCGAGGTAGAGCATCGACGCGACGGCGTCCACCCGCAGCCCGTCGACGTGGAACTCCTCCAGCCAGTACAGCGCGTTGGCCACCAGGAAGTTGCGCACCTCGGGCCGGCCGAAGTCGAACACCAGGGTGCCCCAGTCGGGTTGCTCGCCGCGGCGCGGGTCGGCGTGCTCGTACAGCGGCGTCCCGTCGAAGCGGGCGAGCGCCCACTCGTCCTTGGGAAAGTGCGCGGGTACCCAGTCGACGAGCACGCCGAAGCCGGCCTGGTGCAGGGTGTCGATGAAGTACCGCAGGTCGTCCGGGCTGCCGAAGCGCGCGGTCGGCGCGTAGTACGAGCTGACCTGGTAGCCCCAGGATCCTCCGAACGGGTGCTCGGCAACCGGCAACAGTTCGATGTGGGTGAAGGCGGTCTCACCCAGGTACTCGACCAACTGCTCGGCCGCCTGCCGGTAGCCCAGCCCTTGCCGCCACGAGCCAAGGTGCACCTCGTAGATGCTCATCGGCTCCGCCACGGGGTGCCGCTGCGCCCGGGCCCGCATCCACTCGGCGTCCCCCCATTCGTACTGCGACGTGTAGATGACCGACGCCGTCGCGGGCGGTACCTCGGTCGCGAACGCGAGCGGGTCGGACTTCTCCCGCCACTGGCCGTCCGCGCCGAGGACGCGAAACTTGTAGCGGGTTCCGGCGCCGATGCCCGGCACGAACACCTCCCACACCCCGGATGCGCCCAGTGACCGCATCGGGTGCGCATTGCCCGTCCAGCCGTCGAAGTCTCCGCTCACCCGCACGCCCTGCGCGGTTGGCGCCCACACCGCGAACGACGTGCCGGTCACCGTGCCGCTGGGGGTGTCGTAGCTGCGGACGTGCGCGCCGAGCACGTCCCACAGCCGCTCGTGCCGGCCCTCGGCCACCAGGTGCAGGTCGATCTCGCCCAGCGTCGGCAGCCACCGGTAGGCGTCGTCGACGGTGTCGACCCGGTCCCCGTATCGCACCGCCAGCCGGTAGTCGCCGGGCTGCTCCGGCACCAGCCCGGAGAACAAGCCAGCCTCGTGCACCCGCTGCAGCGGATGGGAGTTGCCCTTGATGACGACCTGCACCTCGTCGGCGTGCGGCCGCAGTGTGCGCACCACCACCCCGCCGGGATGAGGATGTGACCCGAGGATTTCGTGCGGATTGTGGTGCGCACCGCGCAGCAGGCTGTCCACCGAATCCTGGTCCGGTGCGCACGCGTCGGGTGGATTGTCGGTCGGCATTTCTTCGCCTCCAGACACACGTGTCAGGCACAGCCAGGCCGTTATCGGACGACGTGCAGAATGTGCGCGACGGCGCGCCAAGGCTCCAGCCGGACGTAGTTCACCTGGCCCCACTGGTACGTCTCACCGGTCACCTCGTCGTGCACCACGAGGGTGTCGTCCCAATCGCGGCCCAGCGCCGGCATGTCCAGCCGCACCAGGCTCTCCTCGGCGCTGACTGGGTTCAGCGTCACCACGCAGATGACGGTGTCCCCGGTCGCCGGGTCCCGCTTGGAGTATGCGAGCAAGCCGTCCTGGTCCGCGTGGTGGAAGTTCAGCACGCGCAGCTGCTGTAGGGCCGGGTGCGCTCGGCGGATCTCGTTGAGCCGGGTGAGCCACGGTTGCAGAGACTGGCCGCGCGCCGCGGCGCCTTCGAGGTCGCGCGGCCGCAGCTCGTACTTCTCCGAATTGAGGTATTCCTCGCTGCCGGGGCGCACCGACTCGTGCTCGTAGAGCTCGAAGCCCGCGTAGACGCCCCAGGTCGGGGACAGTGTCGCGGCGAGCACGGCACGGATCGCGAACATGCTCGGGCCGCCTCGCTGCAGCGACTCGTGCAGGATGTCCGGGGTGTTGACGAAGTAGTTCGGCCGCGCCTCGTCGGCGCGCTCGGCGTGCATCAGGGCGAAGTCGGTGAGCTCCTGCTTGGCGGTGCGCCAGGTGAAGTAGGTGTACGACTGGGTGAAACCCAGACGCGCCAAGCCGTACAGCCGGGCCGGCGCGGTGAACGCCTCGGACAGGAACAGCACGTCCGGGTCGCTGGCCTTGACCTGCGCGATCAGCCACTGCCAGAAGTTCGGCGGCTTGGTGTGCGGGTTGTCGACCCGGAACACCTTGACGCCCTGGGCGATCCAGTGCTTGATCACCCGCAGCATCTCCGCGTAGATGCCCTCGGGGTCGTTGTCG
>DASXTS010000125.1:0-9435 GCA_036505275.1 Pseudonocardiaceae bacterium | reverse complement strand
GATCTCCTCCGCGGCCTCGGCGTCCGCGGCGGCGAGCAAGCGGCCGGTCTCGGCCGTCGCCGCCGAGCGCAGGGCTCGGCGCACCGGCTCGAGGGCGGCGGCCATCGCGGGGTCGTAGGTCACGGCAACACCACCGGCAGCACCACCGTCATCGGCCAGGTCGCGGCGCATTCGGCATCGAGGACGGCCGCGGCCGATGGAGTGAGCAGCACGACGGCGACGTCCGAGGGCAGGGCCTGCCACGCGGTCCGCACCTCGGCGGCGGCGTCGGCCACCTGAACGAGCACGCCGGCAAGGGCGAACCCATCCACCCTGGTCCGCTCGCCGATCGCCGCGACCGTGGTCATGACCGTCAGGCCCGTCCGATGAGGATTATCGCGACGACCAGGCCGTAGATGGCGATGCCCTCCGCCAGGCCCACGATGACCATGGCCCGTCCGAACAGCTCGGGACGCTCGCTCATTGCCGCGAGCGCGGCGGCGCCGGTGTACGCCACGGCTATCGCCGCGCCGATCGACGAGCCGGCCACGGCGATGGCGGCCCCGATCAGGGCGGCGCCGTTGGCCTGCGTTTCTGCCGCGGCCTGGGCAACGGTCGCGGTGGCTGTCGCCGGGTCGCCCGCAGCCGGGTGGGCGAACGCGACCAATGCCACCGCCGCGCCCGCGAGAAGCAGGCCCAGGTTGCCCACCAGCAGCATCCGCAACGCGCCGCGGCGGCGGGCCCGGGAGAGCACGGCGACCAGTGCCATCCCCGCCGCCACTACGGGCAGGGCAACCAGCCACAGATTCATTTCTCCTCCTATATGGCGCGTTCGGTAGCAAGCCCGGCGGCGGGTTTGGCGGCCCAGTCGGTGGCGAAGTCGGTGAACGGGTGGGTTGCGGTGGGCACGTGCCACGGCCGGAACGGCCGGCCCTCTTGGTGGAACACTCGGGAGAACAGCTCGTAGTACTCCAGCCGCAGCGCCTGGACCCCGGCCACCAGCGCCTCCAGCCCGAAGGCCAAGGCGTTGCCGACGGCGAACACCAGCACCGCCGCGACGGTCGCGGCCCCGCCGAGCCCCCACAGGGCCGTGGTGCCCAGCCACACCACCCATCCGAGCGCCGCGTGGGTCAGGCCGAACGCGGCGAGCCGGGCGAAGGAGGCGAGATTGGAGCCGAGCCGCAGCACCAGGTCGAACAGCTCGATCGCGGCCTGCACGATCCCGGCGCCGCCCCCGCCGGCGCCGGCGAACAGCCCGGTGAAGGCCAACACCAGCGCGACCACACCGGCGGCCAGCCCGCACGCGGTGAGCCAGGCCAGGCCGAAGTAGACGCCGCTAGCGATCATCCCGCCGGCCAGGAACAGCAGCGCCCCGGCGATGCCGGTCGGCGCGTACAGCGCGAAGGACCAGCCGCCCTCCCGTACCCGGTTGACCGTCCCTAGCGCGTACGCGCAGGCCAGCAGCACGGCACCCAGGCTGATCCCGGCGATCAGCAGCGGGATCGGCCGGTCCAGCGGCGACATCCAGGCGGGCCGCAGCACGCCGGTCGGTCCGAAGAACTCGCCATAGGCGATCCCCACGACCATGCTCGCGAGCCCGGCACCGGCCAGGAACGGCCACCGCGGCCGCAGACGGTGGAGCCGGCGCGGCCGGCCGAGGCGCAGCAGCAGCGCGGCGAGCAGCAGCAGGGCGCCGTGCCCGGCGTCGGCGAACATCACCCCGAACATGACCACATACGCCAGACCGGCGAGCACGGTAGGGTCCACATCCCGGTAGGGCACGGTGGCGTAGGTCTGCACCAACGGGCTGAAGGCGCCGCCCGCGCCGGCCTGGCGCAGCGCCGTCGGCGGCTCGACACCCGGTGGTGATGGCAGCGGCACGACCCCGCCACCCACGCCGGACAGCCGGGCGGCGAGCGTGGGCAGCTGCGTCGAGGGCATCCACCCGACCAGCGCGGCGACGCTGCCGCGGACGACCGCGTCCGCCTGGTACGCCTCCAGCTCCGCCTCCCCGGCCAGCAGGTCGGTCAGGCCGGCCCGCTCTATCGCGTCCAGGTCCCGGGACCTCCGCCGTGAGCAGGGGACTCGGCGCCGCCGGGGCGTGCAGCCGCTGCAGCCGCTGCGCCGCCGGGCCGGGAACGGCGTCCGCCGGCGAAGTGACCCGATCGATATCCACCACGCCCGCGCCGGCCACCCGGACCAGCGTGTCACGCAGCGCCGCCGACGGTGCGACCAGAGCGATCCTGGTCATCGGCACCGGGGTCACCACATCACGCCAGGACGTGGCGCAACTCCGGCTGTCCCTGGCCGCGGGCGACCAGCTCCAGCGCCGCGGTGACCCGCCAGGCGTCGGCGGCCAGCAGCGCGCACGAGCCGATGACCGGATCCGGCCCGAACCGGGACCCGGCGACCAAGCCGCTCCCGTCCCTGTGCAGCCGCGCCCACCAAGCCGCCTCTGCCCGCCAGAGGTCGCGAGGTTCCTGCACGCCGCTCATGGCCCACCGGGCGTCGGCCCCGAGCGTCCGGGTGCCGGCCCCAGCAGGCTCGCCGCGGCCTCCGCGGCGGCCTCCGGCGGCCGACGATCCGCGACGAACAGCTCCACGGCCACCAGCAGGGCGACCGCTCCCGCGACCCAGCCGGCCGCCGGCCGGATCGTCGCGGCCACCCGCCGTGCCCAGGCCAGGTGCATGCCCAGGGCGATCAGGCGCGGGCTTTCGCCGCCGGGATCCCCCCAGGCCAACGTGGCCAGCACGCTACGGATCTCGGCCGGTGAGGCGGTGGCCGCCAGCCTCGGCCATGCGGTGGCCAGCCGGCCAAGCCGATACGGCGGGTCGGCCGGCTCGCCGGCGAACCGGCGCAGCTGCTCGTCCACGTTGGCGATCTCGAACCAGCCGGCGAGCACCCGAAGCTGCTCCGCGCCGCGCGGCGGCAGCCAGCCGGCGAGCACCCGCAGGTTCCACAGCAGGGTGTCGCCGATGACGCGCTGCGCTTCGGGCAGCGACTGGTCCGGCCGCAGGTCCTTGCCGTACGGCTGGTTGACCAGCGTGGTCAGCGCGTCCTGCAGCGACGCACTGGCCATGAACGCCCGCACTCTGGCCGCACCCAGCCGGCGCCGGGCCATGGCCCTGGCCCGGACGCTGCCGGCAACCCACTGGGCGGTCACGAGTCGCCGCCGGTCCCGGCCGTGGCCGCGATGTCGAGCAGGTCCGTCCGTACCCGATCGACCACGGTGGCGACGAGGGCCGGCAGTCGCTGCGCAACGCGCTCGCGGATCAGGGCGGCCTCCCGTTCCGCCGCCGCCTGGGCGTCCGCGGCCGCTACGTCCGCCTGGTCCCGCAGCCTCGCCGCGACCGCGGCCGTTCGGATTCCGCCGCGCGGCGGGCCTCGGCCAGAATCTCCACCGATCGCTCCGCCGCCCGGCGGCGGCGCCGCGCCGCCTCCGCCTCGCCGGTGTCGCGCTCCCGCCGCAGCTCCACCTCGACGTCGGCCAGGGCCGCGAAAACCGGCTCCAGCTCGGCCGCGATCTCGGCACTCCGGTCGGCAGGCACCCCGGCCGGACCGGCCGCGCCCGGCGCGCCGACCGGACGCAACCGCTCCAGGAAATCCCGAGCCCGCGGCATGCCAAGGCCTCCTCCGCGAATCGCCGGTCGCCATACGGTCGCTTGCCCGCGGACCCGGCGGTTAGGGTCGAACCGCCCCGCGCCGCCGGACCTTTGGACCGCGGAGCGGCTCACCCAGGGCCGAAGGGCTCGCTGGCCGCCAGCCGGCCCGCCTCCGGGCCTTGATCACCATAACTGTCCGCCGGCAATGCAAACGACGCAATTTCGTCTCAAGGGATCGTCAAAACGTTCGGCTCAACGAGGTGATCGTGATCTTGGGTTGGTGGTGATGGCGGGCGGGCTGGCTGGCCTGCCCGACGGGTGGCCCGGTAGGGGCCGTGGAGGCTCGCCGGTTCCAGGGTGGCGCGTGGCGCCATCGCGGAGCCAGCGGCGCAGCGACGCCGTAGGCGCCCTTGACCGGGGAGGGACGGCCCGCATGCTCGCCACCAACCCAAGATCAGGATCGCCGGGAGCGCGGTGACGTCCCCGGTGGCGATCACGAGCTTTGTCGTAGGGCAGCGGCTGCCCCGTGCTCAGCGCCACCGCGCCCCGGTCGATGTCCACACCCGCTACGGTGGCGCTCCGGTGTTCGATGTCCCGCCGCCGGAACGCCGCTCCCAGTGGCACCTGCAGCCGCGCCTCCACGCCACCGAACGGGCACCGTTCATCGCTGCCTCACAGGCCGCATCGCTGGTTCCGCTGGCTCCACCGTGCGCGGCGGCGCACTCGGTCAGGGCCGATCGTTCCTGCCGTGGAGGACCTTCGGCCGGCCTGGACGATGCCGTTGGGTGCTGCCGGGTGGAACGGGCAGCGACCTATTGTGCGGGCAGGGGTGGACGTGGAGCGGAGGTCGCCATGCGACTGCACGAGACCGTTCGAGCCGTGATGACTCGGAACCCGGTGACCATCGGCGCTGACACCGCGTTGAAGGACATCGCCGAGCTGCTTGCCAAACATGCCATCAGCGCCGTGCCGGTGGTCAACGAGTCCGGTGTCCCGATCGGCGTGGTGTCCGAGGCGGACCTGCTGGCCAAGGCCGAGTACCAGGACCAGGACCAGCCACCCGGCCCGCTCGCGGCGCCGCGGCGACGCCATGAGTGGGACAAGGCGCAGGCGCTCACGGCGACAGAGCTGATGAGCCCGGATCCGAAGCTGATTGGCCAGGACACCGCATTGCCCGACGCAGCGCGCGAGCTGGTCAGGGCTGACGTGCGCCGGCTACTGGTGGTCGACGACGGTGGCCGCCTGGTCGGTGTGGTGGCCCGCCGCGACCTGCTCAAACCGTTCCTGGGCGACGACGAGCAGATTCTCGCCGACGTGCGGGAACAGGTGCTGGTGCGGTCGCTGTGGCTGCGGCCGGACGACCTGGCCGTTACCGTGGACAACGGCGTGGTCACCCTGTCCGGCACCGTCGAACGGCGCAGCGAGGCCGATATCGCCGTCCGCCTCACCCACGCCCTGCCCGGCGTGGTGGCCGTCGAGGACCACCTCCGCTACGACTGGGACGACACCACGGCCAAGCTCGGCACCAGCAACCTGCTGCACTAGTGTCGTGTAACCGAAGTACGTTTGCTGCCGGGCGTCAGTTCAGTCGCAGCACGACCAGGTCAGCGAGCACGTGCGGCGGTGACACTCGCGGGACGTGGCCCGAATTCCTACCACGTGAAGGACGATCCAGCGGTGCGCCGTGTCGCCCTCGTCGGGGCGCGACGGCCGCTGCGATGGTGGCGGCCGCCCACTGCCGGATCCGGTCCCAGTCGCGGTAGTCGCCGGCCGGCGGTGTCCTGGCGAGTGTCAACAAGGAACGCCGGCAAGATCTGCGGGGCGCTCGCGGCCCGGCCGGTGCTGTCAACGGGGTCATGCGGCTGCCGCTCGGCTGTCCCTGCCTACCTGCACTCGGCCGGTTTGCGGCGGGCGAGGCCACTGGTGGTGCAGCGGTACACCGCACCACCAGCCATTCGGGGTGGTCTTACCTCGACAGCGCCCCGGCCCGAGGCGGGGCGGTTGTGAGCGGCGCCGGCCGCGTGACGGCGTGCCGCACCGTAGCCATGATCCACAGCAGCACGACCGTGCCGACGAAGCCGGCCCGGCGGGTGGCTACCGGTGCTGGCCCGCCAGGGACGGCGCGGCCCGATCGTCCCCTGCCCTAGCACGGCGGCGCTGGCCGCCATCGTGCTGGCCGGCTGAAGGTGCCGTCACGCTGTTCCGCCCGGTCGACTTTGACACTCCGACCGAGCTGTGGCTGCGTTTTGGCCGGGCGGGGCACATCAACGGCTCGGCATGGGCCGAGCTGGCCCTGGACGACGGCGGCACCCTCGTCGTCAGCGGCGGCCTCGGCCGCCCCCGGCACCCTATGCTCAACCCGCCCCAGCCGCGCCCGATATGCGGCACGCTGCTAGGAAGCACCTACGGCGGCAGCGAGCCGCACGACGAGGACACCGCGCGGCACCTGCTGGCCCGCGCGATTGGCCGCACCGCACGGCGCGGCGGCAGCGTGCTTATCCCCGCGTTCGCCGCCAGCGCCCGAGCGAGCCGTTCCTGCGCCGGCTGCGCGGCTGACTGACCGTCAGGTCTTCGCCGCCGCAAGGGTCCGCAGGCGCTCCCGGTACTCATCCTCGTCTATCTCGCCGCGGGCATACCGGTCGGCGAGGATCTGCTCGGGCGTCAGCCAGCCTGCAGGCGGTCGGGCCGGCCGGTCACCGCGGGCGGCGTAGCGCACCGCGGCGACGATCCCGGCGATCACCAGGCCCCAGAACAGCAGGGTGCCGAACGCCATGAAGGCGTACCCCCACCAGTGCATGCCACCGTCGTACCACCACATCATCGCGGGCTCCTTCGTCATCCTCGTCGTCTCCGATGGCGTGAACCACGGTCATCCGCCTTGGCCGCTCCGAGCCTCGATCGTCACCACGATCTCCAAGTCGCCGAGGCGCCCGACCATGACCCGTACACCGCGACGGCAACCAGCAACGGCGTACGCCAGCGGCGAGCGCCTCCGGTCCGCCACCAGCGCCACCAACATCGGCACGGCGACGATCAGCAAGAGGAAGACCCCGGGTAGCGTCCAGGTATCAAACGGCGTGCGTTCCAGCCAGTGCGGCGCCATGCCCAACTCGTTGTCCACGATCAGCCCGACGCCCGCGTAGGCGGCCCCGGCCGCGACGATCAACTCGATGCCGATCAGAACGCAACGCCCGATTCCGGTGACGGCTGGCGTGCGCATGTCGGTTGTCGGTGCAGTTCCCACACAACTCACCTCCCGTCCATCGAGGGACTCGACCTCGTTGCGCAACGAAAGGCTTCTCCGCGGCGGAAACGCGTTCAGGTGTCACGTACCACGACGAGTGGGCAAGGGCAGTGGTAGGTCAGGGCGTGGCTGGTCGATCCGAGCAGCATCCCGGCGAACCCACCGCGGCCGCGCGATCCGACGACCACGAGCTGCGCGGCGCCGGCCGCCTGCAGCAGGGAGCGCACCGGGCGGTCCCTGGTCACCACCCGCGCAACCGCGACGTCCGGGTACTCCTGTTGCCACCCGGCGAGTCGCTCGGCGAGCAGCCGTTGCTCGTCGTCCTGCACGCGGTCCCAGTCGATCATCCAGGGCGGTTCGCCGCGCGGGGCGTCGACCGGAACGTCGAGCCAGGTGTGCAGCGCGACCAGCGGCGCGCCCAGCCGGCTCGCGGCATCGAATGCATAGCGCAGGGCCGGCGTGCTGCCGGGCGAGCCGTCCACGCCGACCACGACCGGTCCTCCGGTCGGCAGCGCGGCGTCTGCGGTGCGGCCGCGGATGACGGCCACTGGGCAGCGCGCGTGGCTGGCGACCCCGATCGCCACCGATCCGGCCAGCAGCTCGGCGAAGCCGCCAAGGCCCCGCGCGCCCAGCACCACGAGCTGGGCGTTGCGAGACTCGGCAACCAGCAGGTCGACCGGCGTGGTCGTCACCAGGGCGCTGGAGACCTCCAGGCCGGGCTGTTCTCGCCTTGCGGCGGCGACCGCGGTGTCGAGCAGCCGCTTCGAGCGTTCCAGCAGCGGCTGCTGGAACTCGATCGGATAGTGTCCGGCCGGCATCCGCACCGTCGGCCACAGATTGGCGTGCACCACGTGTAGCCGCGCATGGCGGCGGGCCGCCTCGTCAGCGGCCCATTCCGTGGCGGTCAGCGCGAAGTCGGAGCCGTCAACACCGACGACGACTGGTGTGTTGGACATTGCCCTGCCCCTTTCTCGCCCTCGATCCCACGGTGCCGTCAGCTGCAGGTCGACCTACAGCAGCATTGGGCCTGTCCGCGCGGGTCCTTGGTCACGTCACCTGGCTGACCGGCTTGACTGCCAGCCGGAGCCTGACGCTACCGGTCTAGAGATGCCGTCCATCGGATGTGAGTGCCGCCGCCGCATCTGCTCCTCGGACGCCTTGGCATGCCGGACGGCGATGTTTACCGCATCGCGGGTAACCGCCTCGGCGTGCTCCCCCACGCCAGTGGGCGCTTTGCCGCTTTACCGCGGTTTGCATATCCCGCCGATGACCGGACGACGGGACTGCCGTCGTTCATGGCGGGGACCTTGGTCCCTGGAGCCAGATGGTGATTGGCCGATGTTATGACGATGCGGGTTACAGGCGCGGCGCCTGGGTTCGCCGGCAGTGGGCGCGGCGAACCTCATGTGTCGACGCGCCACCTCTACCTGGACAACCTCAAGGTCGTGGTGATCGCGGCGATCATCGCCGTGCACGCCGCCCTGAGCTACACCGGAATCATCGAGGTGTGGTCGTACACGGAGGTACGGGAGGTCACGTTCTGGCCCGTCACCGAGGTCGTGCTGTTGTTGATGATCGCCCCGTTCGGGTTCCTCACCATCCCGGTGCTGTTCCTCATCGCCGGCCTGCTCACCGCGCCGTCGCTGCAGCGCAAGGGCACCGCGCGGTTCGTCCGAGACCGGTTGCTGCGCCTGGGCGTGCCGTTCGTCGCCTACGTCCTGCTGGTGCAGCCAGCGGTCATGTATGCGCTGGAACACCCCCTCGGAGCGGCGCCGCGCTCGTACTGGTACGAGTTCCTCGGGGCCGAGCGAGTGCTGGACACCGGCCCGCTGTGGTTCGTCGGCGTGCTGCTGATCTTCTCCCTTGGTCTATGTGGTGTGGACTCGGACGCGGCGGCAGGCGACCGGCCGCGGGCCTGGCCGGATCACGGCGCGGCGCCTGCTGCTGATCGCCGCGGCGGTGACCCCGGCGTCGTTCCTGGTCCGACAGGTGTACCCGTATGGCGGTGACAGCGGCTTCACCGACCTCAACCGCTGGGAGTGGCCCGGCTGCGCGGCCCTGTTCGTGCTCGGCATCGCCGCCTCCCGGCACGGTTGGCTCACCGGCGTGCCCGACCGGCTGTGGAGAACGAGCAGAACCCTCACGCTGGCGGCCGTCGGTGCCATGGCTGCCCTCATGCTGACCGCCGGCGCCCTGGACAAGGTCGACAACATGTTCGGCGGTTGGGGCTGGCTCGCGCTCGGGTTCGCCGCGATCGAGAGCATCCTCACCGTGTTCGGACCGGTGTGGCTGCTCGCCGAGGCACGCAGGCACCTCGACCGGCCGCTTCGGTGGGCCGGCCCAAGCGTCCGACGCAGCGCCTACGGGGCGTTCATCCTGCAAACCGCGGTGCTGATCGGGCTGGCCGTCGCCTTGCGGCCGCTGCCGCTGCCCGCCGAGGTCAAGGCCCTGATCGTGGTCACTGGCGGTGTCGCGGCCTCGTTCGCACTCGCATGGCAGCTCATCGGCCGCGTGCCAGGTGTGGCACGCATCCTCTAGCGACCTGGTAGCCGTCGCCCGGGATCTGTTCGATACCCATGCGGGGTAGGGGACATGCTCGACGGCGTGCTC
>DASXTS010000124.1:0-7145 GCA_036505275.1 Pseudonocardiaceae bacterium | reverse complement strand
GCTGCTTCTCCACCACGTTCTGGGTGGCGATGCCGGCGTGATCCATGCCGGGCAGCCACAGCGCCTCGTAACCCTGCATCCGCCGGCGGCGGATCAGAATGTCCATCAGCGTGTGGTCCAGCGCGTGGCCCATGTGCAGGTCGCCGGTGACGTTGGGCGGCGGCAGCACGATGCAGAACGGCGGCCGATCGCTGCTGGCGTCGGCGACGAAATGACCGGCGTCCACCCATCGCTGGTACAGCGCCATCTCTACCTCCGCCGGGTTCCACTGCGGCGGGAGGGTGGTGCGCTGCTCGGTTGGGCGGGTGCTCGTTCCGGTCACACATGCAAGTCTACGAAGCGCCGCGATCGTGTTTGAACCAGCGCCGAACGCGGCAAACCTCCTGCTCGAAGGGAGGTGCACCAACATGCCCAACTCGAGCATCAAGGACGAGAAGACCTATCGGAAGCTGCGCAAGAAAGGCGAGTCCAAGGAGAAGTCGGCCAGGATCGCCAACGCCTCGGCCGCCGAGGGCCTGTCCAAGGTCGGCGCCAAGGGCGGCAGGTCGGGCTCCTATGACGACTGGACCGTGGACCAGCTCCGCAAGAAGGCGGCCGAGATCGGCATCAAGGGCCGCTCGTCAATGCGCCGCTCCGAGCTGGTGAACGCCCTGCGCAACCACTGATCCGCGCCCGCCTCCGATGGGTGCCACGCCGGTAACTGCGACGATGTGACATCGCCCCACATAGAGTGGGGAAATTCCACATCGTCGCGGGCGTCGCCGCCCACCGGCAGACTGAACAGTGTGGATCCGGCCGACCCGCTGCACCTGCCGTCGCCATGCGTGGTGGTGCTGGTCGGGCCGGGCGCCTCGGGCAAGACCAGTTGGGCGGCGGCCCATTTCCAGCCGAACGAGGTGGTGTCCAGCGACCAGTTCCGTGCGCTGGTGGGCAGCGGCGAGGACGACATCACGGCGAGCACGGATGCCTTGGCGCTGCTCGACGAGGTGGTACGGGCGCGGGTGGCCCGCGGGCTGACCACGGTGATCGACACCTTGGGGCTGGACACCACGCGGCGGGTCGGGTGGTTGGCGCTGGCCCGGCGCCACGGGCTGCCGTGCGTGGCGGTGGTGTTCGATACCCCGGCCGGTGAGTGCCGGGCCCGCAACCGCGGACGGCCCAAACGCATCCCGAACGAGGTGCTGTCAGCGCAACTGCGGTCGTTCGCCTCGGTGCGGGCGGCGGTGGACGGCGAGGGTTTCGACGCGGTGCTCACCCCGCGGCCGGTTCGGGTGGTGCCGGCGGCGTTCATCTCGGCGCCGGCCGCGGCGCGGCGCCAGCTCGACGATGCGCAGCCGGCTGGGTTGCGCTTCGGGCTGCACATCGGCTCGTTCGGCTTTCCCGGCGGCGCGGCAGCGGCCGCCCCTGCCGTGCGGGAGATCGCGGTGGCCGCCGAGGCAGCCGGCTTCGACGCGATCTACGTCATGGACCACTTCCGGCAGATCCCCCAGGTCGGCCGCGCCTGGGAGGACTTCCTCGAGTCGTACACCACGCTGGCCTACCTGGCGGCGTGCACCTCGCGGGTTCGGCTCGGAACGCTGGTCACCGGCATCACCTACCGCAATGTCGGACATCTCGGCAAGATCATCGCCACGCTCGACGTGCTGAGCGGCGGCCGCGCGGTGTGCGGCCTCGGACTGGCCTGGTTCGCCGCCGAGCATGCGGCGTACGGCTGGGCGTTCCCGCCGGTCGGGCGGCGCTACGCGCTGCTGGAGGACGCCCTCCAGGTGCTGCCGCTGCTGTGGGGCCGCGGCGGCCCCGCGTTCCGCGGCGCAGTGCTCGACCTGCCCGACACGGCGTGCTACCCGCGGCCGCTGCAGGAGCACGTGCCGATCATCCTCGGCGGCGGTGGCGAGCGGCGGACCCTGCGGCTGGCGGCCAGGTACGCGGACGCGGCCAATGTGTTCGGCGAGGTGGCCACGGTGGCACGCAAGCTCGCCGTGCTGCGGCGGCACTGCGTCGAGGTGGGCCGGGACCCGGCCGCGGTGGAGTTGACGCATCTGTCCACGGCGCTCGTCGGCTCCTCCGACGCCGAGGTCGCCGCGCTGGTCGAGCGCCTTCGGCCGCGGCGCCAGGATGCTGGGCGGTACGCCGCCGCGGTGCATGCCGGCACGGTGTCCGACCACATCGGGCGATTCCGCGAACTCGCCGACGCCGGCGCCGCCGAGGTCGTGGTGCGGCTGGTCGACCTCACCGACCCCGAGCCACTGGACCGGATGGCCAAGATCATCGCCGCATTCCGCTGAGACGCGGGCTTGGCTACTGCGACGATGTGACATCGTCCCCGTTCTACTGGGGAAATTCCACATCCTCGACCGCGGCAGCGCCCGACCCGGGAAGCGACATCCGCTACGGGCGGGGCGCGATGATCGCTTGGACGTGCTCGAAGCCGGTGTGCTCGGCAAGGGTGCCGGCGACGAAATCGACGGCCGGCACCCGCACGGTGTCGCCCGAGGTCGGCTCGAAGATCAGCAGATCGTCGCAGGAGTGTCCGACGACCAGCACGTAGTGCCGCGGAACGGGGCCGCCGACCAGGATGGGTACGGGGTGACCGCCGTCCACGGCGGTGACCACCTCGCACAGCGCGTCGCTGATGCCGCGCCGGTCGGTGTCGTCGACCAGGTGCCAGTAGTAGCGCGGGCCGCAGATGTGCTGGTTGAGCCAGCGGGCCAGGCTGGCCGGGAAGGTGCCGAGCGCCTGCGGCCAGAGCGTGTTGGTCGCGTCGTGCACGAGGCGCTGCTCCGCGGTCAGCCTGCGGTCGAACTCCTCGCGGTCGGCCTGGTCGTACGGCGGCTCCAGCCCGCCGGTCAGGGTCAGTGCGTAGCAAGGGTCGGCCTCGGCGCGCGCGACGATGACGCAGGTCGTGCCGCAGGTGTACGGGTCGAACTGGTCCACGTCGGCGCCAAAGCGGTCCTGCGCGCCGGGGCCGGCACGGTCGATCAGGCTCAGGTGGTTGTGCAGCCACGGCTCGTCCCGGCCGCGGATGGCGGCGGCGAAGGCGGCCAGCCCGGCCAGGTCGTGGCCGGCGGCGACAGCCTTGAGCAGGTAGGCGCGCTCGGTGCCCGAGCGGGCACCGTCGACCAGGGCGCGCACCGTGGCGGCGTCCGGC
Organism: Pseudonocardiaceae bacterium; assembly: GCA_036505275.1. Lineage (GTDB taxonomy): Bacteria > Actinomycetota > Actinomycetes > Mycobacteriales > Pseudonocardiaceae > DASXTS01. Next base: position 3,997 of record DASXTS010000124.1, on the reverse strand, counting down.
GCCGGCAGCGCGCCGAGCCGTTCACCGGCCCGGCGCAGCTGGCCGACGGTCAGCACGCCGTCGTCGTAACCGCCGGCGGTCACGCCCTGTGCGGCCAGCACGACGGCGTCCGCCGGATGCAGCCCGCCGGACACGGCCGCCCCGGCCCGCGCGCCGCCGGCCACGTCGGCGAACACCGCGGCGGCCCGGCCGGCCGCCTCGGTGGCGTCGGTGTACACGGCGATGCAGCCGCGGATGATGTGCACCAGGTCGTCCAGGGCCGTCGGGTCCGGCGCCGGTACGCCGCCCAGATGGCTCGCGTCGCGCGCCGCCCCGCTCAGCCGCTGGTGCAGCTCGGCATGGGTCCGCCGCTGCTCGGTGATCAGGTCGGCGAGGGTGTCGAGTGCCCGAGCAGCAGCCTGGAACGCGGGCGGCGTGCGGGACACTGCGGAAGCGGTCGCATCGACGACCTGCTCCGCGGAGCTGGCAATCACCCGAGCTCCGGCGTCAACCCGCTCCGCGGCGGGCGGGCGCACGGCGGTCCGGACCTCGGCAGCGAGTGGCTCGGTCGCGGCGGCCGCCGTCCGGAAGGCGTCTGCCAGCCCGCGCAGCGCCGGTGGGTCGCCCGGCGGCGGGCCACCGATCTCGTGTAACACCTGACGGCTCACCGCCACCAGCTTGAACGGGCTTACCAGCGTCAACGCCTCGCCGAGGCGATGCAGGAGGGTGGTCATCTGGCCGTCGTACCTGATGGTCACCGCCGCCCCCCGTCCAGGTCGTCCAGCACCGCGGCGAGGGTGGCGAGCTCGGCCGACCAGGCCAGCCACATTCGCTGGAAGGCGCCGGCCGCGGCCGGCAGGCCGCACGCCGCGGCACCGTCGGCCGTGGCGGCCTCCCATTGCGAGCGGATGCGCCGAAGCGCCTCGGCCAGCTCACCCGTCTCGCCCACGACCGCCTCCTCGGTTGGCCTTGGATCATGGAGAGTGTCGACCCGCGGGGCAGATACACCAACCGGGCCGGCACTTCGGGGGATCACGGCGCGCCGCGGCCGGCACCCGGCGTACCGTGCGGTTTGTGGGTCGGGTGACGGTGCGCAGGCCGGTGCTGCGGCTGCGGCTGGAACGCCCAGACGGCGCCGACCGCGGGGCGCACCGGATGCACCAGGTGCAACGGCCGGACAGCCTTGCCGTCGAGGAACCGCTGGAGCTGCGGGTCGGCGGCCAACCGCTGACCGTCACCATGCGCACGCCCGGCAACGACGTCGAGCTCGCGCACGGCTTCCTGCTCACCGAGGGTGCCATCGCGGGCCGTGACGACGTGCGCACCGCCCGGTACTGCGAGTCGCTGGACGAGGAAGGGCATAACACGTACAACGTGCTTGACGTCGAATTGGGTACGGGGGTGACGCCGCCGGCCGGCCGGGCGTTCCTCACCACCGCGGCGTGCGGCGTATGCGGCAAGGCAGCGCTGGACGACGTGCGGCTGCGGTCGCGGTACGAGCCGGGGTTGGACGGCTGCCGGGTGGACGCCGCCGTGCTCGCCGAGCTGCCGGCGCGGCTGCGCGCCGCGCAGCGGGTGTTCGACTCCACCGGCGGGCTGCATGCCGCCGGCCTGTTCACCACCGCAGGCGCACCGCTCTGGGTGCGCGAGGACGTCGGGCGGCACAACGCCGTCGACAAGGTGCTCGGCGCCGCTCTGCTGGCCGACGGACTGCCGGCGGTAGGCACCGTGCTCGTGGTGTCCGGCCGGGCATCCTTCGAGCTCACCCAGAAGGCGGCGATGGCCGGCGTGCCGGTGCTGGCCGCGGTCTCCGCGCCGTCCTCGCTCGCCGCGGAGCTGGCCGAGGAGCTCGGCATCACCCTGGTCGGTTTCCTGCGCGGCAGCTCCATGAACGTCTACACCCGCGCCGACCGGATCACCGGGTGACCGCCGGGTGAGCATGGCCCGGCCGCTCGAACGCGCGAGCACACCGACGCCGTCCTGCGCTGGCTCGACTACCCGCCGGGCGAGATTGCGGCACTGAACGACCACGGCGCGGTCTGACGGCCGGTCGGCTCCTGGGACGCCTCAGGCCGACTTTTCGCGGCGTTCGCGGCGCGACGGCGCCCTCGTCACGATGGTGGGGTTGACGTTCTCCTTGACGGTCTGCTCGGTGATCACGACCTTGGCCACATCGCTGCGGCTCGGGATGTCGTACATCACCTGCAGCAGGACCTCCTCCATGATGGCGCGCAGGCCACGAGCGCCGGTGCCGCGCAGGATGGCCTGGTCGGCGATGGCGTCCAGGGCGCCGACGGTGAACTCCAGCTCGACGCCGTCCATCTCGAACAGCCGCTGGTACTGCCGCGACAGCGCGTTGCGCGGCTCGGTGAGGATCTTGACCAGCGATTCCTTGTCGAGGTTGGTCACCGAGGCCACCACCGGCAGCCGGCCGATGAACTCCGGGATGAGCCCGAACTTGATCAGGTCCTCCGGCATCACGTCGGAGAAGAAGTCGGTCGTGTCGACCTCGTGCTTGGACCGGATCTCGGCGCCGAAACCGAGCCCGCGCTTGCCGATCCGATCGGAGATGATCCGCTCCAGCCCGGCGAACGCGCCGGCCACGATGAACAGCACATTCGTCGTGTCGATCTGGATGAACTCCTGGTGCGGGTGCTTGCGCCCGCCTTGCGGCGGCACCGATGCCGTGGTCCCCTCCAGGATCTTCAGCAGCGCCTGTTGCACGCCCTCGCCGGAGACGTCGCGGGTGATCGACGGGTTCTCCGACTTGCGGGCGATCTTGTCGACCTCGTCGATGTAGATGATGCCGGCCTCGGCCCGCTTGACGTCGTAGTCGGCGGCCTGGATGAGCTTGAGCAGGATGTTCTCGACGTCCTCGCCGACGTAGCCGGCCTCGGTGAGCGCGGTGGCGTCGGCGATCGCAAACGGCACGTTGAGCAGCTTGGCCAGGGTCTGCGCCAGGTACGTCTTGCCACAGCCGGTCGGACCCAGCATGAGGATGTTGGACTTCGCCAGTTCGACGTCCTCGTCCCGGCCCTTGTCGCCCGCCTGGATCCGCTTGTAGTGGTTGTAGACCGCGACCGACAGGGTGCGCTTGGCGTCATCCTGCCCGATCACGTACTGGTCGAGGAACTCGTGGATCTCGGCCGGCTTCGGCAACTCGTCGAGCTTGACGTCGCCGGCCTCGGCCAGTTCCTCCTCGATGATCTCGTTGCAAAGGTCGATGCATTCGTCGCAGATGTAGACCCCGGGGCCGGCGATGAGCTTCTTGACCTGTTTCTGACTCTTCCCGCAGAAGGAACACTTCAGCAGGTCACCGCCGTCGCCGATGCGCGCCATGCCGAACCCTTGTCCCCTCCGGCGCGCCGGTCGGCGTGCCTGTGTTGACCGTACCTGCCCAACCCCGGCAAGTGGAGGCTCAAGTCTCCCCCTTGGCGAGGCAATTACCGCCGACACGCCGGGTTTCCCCGGCGTGTCGGCGCCTTCACCCCGTCAGGACTTGACCGCAGACAGCTTGCGGCTCGGAATGATGTCGTCGATGATCCCGTAGGTCTTGGCCTCCTCGGCGGTGAAAATCTTGTCCCGCTCGATGTCCGACCTGACCTGCTCTGGAGTCTGCCCGGTGTGGCGTGACAGTGTCGTCTCAAGAAGCGTACGCATCCGGGAGATCTCGTTGGCCTGGATCTCCAGGTCGGACACCTGGCCGTAGAAGCCCTCGGTCGCCGGCTGGTGCACGAGCACCCTGGTGTTCGGCAGCGCGAAGCGCTTGCCGGGCGTGCCGGCCGCCAGCAGCACGGCGGCGGCCGAGGCGGCCTGGCCCAGGCAGAATGTGGAGATGTCCGGGCGGACGTACTGCATGGTGTCGTAGATCGCCATCAGCGAGGTGAACGAACCGCCTGGCGAGTTGATGTACATGATGATGTCGCGGTCCGGGTCCGTGCCCTCCAGGCAGATCAGCTGCGCCATCACGTCGTTGGCGGACGCGTCGTCGATCTGCACCCCGAGGAAGATGATCCGG
>DASXTS010000123.1:0-7171 GCA_036505275.1 Pseudonocardiaceae bacterium | reverse complement strand
GCTCGGCGAAGTCGTACGGATGAGCCTCCAGGTTCAACCGGATCCCGTATCGCTCGAAGACCGGCGCCAACTCCTCCATCGACTGGTAGAAGGCGTGCTCGGAGCGCCGCGACTGGTTCGGGTCACCGGACAGCTCCGCGGTCAGGGTGTCGACCAGATCGAGCGCGGGGGCGGGGCCGAGCGCCATGCCGAGCGCGACGGCCCGGTTCAGCTCGACCACCGGGGACGGGATGAGCCGGGCCAGCGCCGCGTACAGGGCGGCGATCTGCAACCAGTCGGTCTCTTCGGCGGTGTGGGCCCGCGCGTGGCACGCGGCTATCGCCGCCTGCAGCGCGTACGGGCCGCGGGTGCCGCCAAGCGCGTCGGCCCGGTCGAGTGCCTTGAGCCCGCGGCGGATGAGCAGCTGGTTCCAACGCGCGCGGTTCTGCTCGAGCAACAGGACCGGCTCGCCGCCCGGCCCGATCCGCGCGGCCGAGCGGGACGCCTGGATCTCCATCAGGGCGACCAGGCCGTGCACCTCGGGTTCCTTGGGCATCAGCTCCGCCAGGATGCGGCCGAGCCGCAAGGCGTCCTCGCACAACGCGGGGCGCATCCAGTCGTCGCCGGCGGTTGCCGAATAGCCCTCGTTGAAGATCAGGTAGATCACCTCGAGCACCGAGGACAGCCGGGCTGCCCGGTCCTGGCTCTCCGGCACCTCGAATGGCACGCCAGCTTCGGCGAGGGTCCGCTTGGCCCGGACGATGCGCTGCGCGACGGTGGACTCGGGCACCAGGAAGGCCCGTGCGATCTCGTCCGTGGTCAGGCCACCGAGCAGGCGCAGCGTGAGTGCGACCCGCGCCTCCGGCGACAGCACCGGGTGGCACGCGGTGAATACCAGCCGCAGCAGGTCGTCGTCGATCCGGTCGGTGTCGACCGCGGCGTCGAAGTCGGCCTCCGCGGTGTCGCCGTCGATCTCCAGCTCGCGTCCGAGCTCCTCGATCTTGCGGTCGAACCGCTCCCGGCGTCGGATCAGGTCGACGGCGCGCCGCTTGGCGATGGCCATGAGCCAGGCGCCCGGGTTGCGCGGGACGCCCGACTCCGGCCATTGCTCGAGGGCCGCCACCAGGGCGTCCTGGGCCAGCTCCTCGGCGAGGCCGACATCGCGCATCATGCGCGCGAGGCCGGCGATCAGCCTCGCCGATTCGATGCGCCAGACGGCCTCGATGGCGCCGTGTGCCTGTGCGGCCCCCACGGCGCCCAATCAGAGCAGCTTCCCCCGGTGGTCCGCAAACCGGTTGAAGCTGTCACAGGTGGTGCGGTATGCGGCTCGCCTCAGCTCTGCTGGGCGGCGAGCTGCTCGCGGAGACGGTCCTGGGTCGCACGCGCCTCCGGGGTGAACTGCTCGCCGAAGTCGTCGGCCTCGAAGATCTGGCGGATCTCCACCTCGGCGTCATCGCCCATCGGTGCGCGCTTGATCCACTCGACGACCTCGTCCCGCGACCTCGCCTGCAGCAGCCAGAAGCCGGCGACCAGCTCCTTCGTCTCGGCGAACGGCCCATCGATGACGGTGGTCTTGCCGCCGGAGAACCGCACCCTGGCACCCTTCGAGCTGGCGTGCAGGCCCTCACCGGCCAGCAGTACGCCGGCCTTCGCCAGCTCCTCGTTGAACTTGGTCATGGCGGTGAGGATCTCCTCGGTCGGCAGCACGCCGGCTTCGCTCTCCTCGCTGGCCTTCACGATGACCATGAATCGCATGGTTGGTATCTCCTCGGTTGTTGTGGGCTAGCACCGGGCTGCTGGCCCGGCGCTACTGACGCGTCGAACGGGGTCCGGCCGGATCGACATGCCGTCCAAGATTTTCTTGTCGAGGTCGGATCGGGGCTCGCACCACGGCGCCGGGCGGGTCCATCGGCGCGGCCGGAACAGGGTCGCGCGTCGCCGCCGGCCTGACGGAAACAGTGACGGCTGGTGTGGCGGCTGGTGTGGCGGCTGGTGTGGCGGCTGTGCCGGCGCCGAGCCTGGGCAGGACGACGGCCAGCGCGATGGCCGCGGAGATGGCCGTGCCGATGCCGGCGGTGACGAACACCAGTCGGGGTCCGAGGGTCGCGGTGGCCGGGCCGCCGGCGAACGTGCCGAGCACATTGGCCGTCACGACGGCCGAGTTCATGCCGGCGAACGCACGGCCGCGCAGCTCGTCTGGGACCCGAGAACGCACCAGGCCCTGGATGGCCACGTTCTGCACGGCATTGCAGGCGCCGCCGATGAGCCAGCACGCGACGGTGACCGGCACAGACGGGAACGCCGCCGGCACGAGCAGCACGGCGCCGATCGCGACACCGCACCCGAACAGGCCGGCGGCCAGCGAGCGGTCGGTGCGCAGTGTCCCGGCCAGCCGCGCGCCAGCGATCATCCCGACCGCCCACGAAGCGGCGATCACGCCGTAGGCCAGGCCACCGGCGCGCAGCACCTCGGTGACGAAGTAGACGTCGGCGACGTTGATCAGCACTGCCAGCAGCACAGCGACGCCGAAGCCGACGATGGCGGCGAACAGCACCCGGTCGTCGCGCAGCCACCGCAGGCCGGCCATGGCCGAGGCGAATCCGCGCTGCTGCGCGCCCTTCTGGGTGGCGTCGCTCGCTTCCCGCCGTGGGTCGCGCTCGGCGCCGACGGCCCGCAGCGCCGCGGCCAGCACGAGGAAGCTCACCGCGTCCACCACGAGCGCGACCCGGACGCCGGGGCCGGAGGCAAGCGCCCCGCCCAGCCCGAGCCCGGCCAGCGTGCCGATCGAGCGGGCGGTGGCCAGCCACGAATAACCGCGGGTGGCCTCGTCCTCCCCGGTCAGCCGTGGCAGCAGGGCGGACACCGCCGGCGAGGTCACCGCGGCCGTCGAGCCGATGACAAAGAGCAGCAGCAGCACCAGCGGCAGCGTGTCGAGCGCGAACACCAGCCCGATCGCCGCGCCGGCCGCGACGAGCTGGGTCCAGACCGTCATCCGCCGGTTTGGAAAGCGGTCGACCAGCCAGCCGGCGACCGGTCCGCCCAATGCGACCGGTATCAGTGAGGCCATCATCAGGGCCGAAATAACGTACGGCCCGCCGTGCCGCAGATGGAATGGCAATGCGATGAACGTGACATGCGTCCCGATTGCCGACAGGCCCATGCCGGCGACCAGCAATGCCAGATCGCGCCGCTGGGCCATCCTGAGGGCCATGGCGAGAGGCTATTACCCGCGTCTATCTGTTATTGAGCGCTTCCGGCTTCGGCGCGGACGACCCGCCGGCTCAGGCCGCCGGCGTCCGGCTCGATGCCCCAGCTGAAGATCTGTTCTGGGTGGATGCGGATGACCTCCGGGCTGAAGTAGTCCCGGCTCGGCTCCTGCTCGACCAGCGCCTCGGCCCGGCCGCGGATCTCGATACCGCGGACCCGCCACGGTTGTAGCGATGCGATGTCGTCAACCACGAAGGCAACCCGGCCGCTGGCGGCGACGTTGCGGAATTTGCGGGTGGCGCCGAGGTTGCGGCCGTGGATGTCAATGGTGCCGGTCTTGGGGTTGTACTCGAACCCGACCGGGTTGTTCTGGGGCGACCCGTTGCGGTCGACCGTGGCCAGCCGCCCGAGCCGCTGGCTGCCCAGGTAGTTGCGTTCCGCCGGGGTGAAGCTCACGTCTGCCTCCGTTCCGGCCGGTCCGGCAGCAGCAGGCTGCTGTCGCCGAACTCGTGCCACAGGTAACGCTCGCGGATCGCCTCACGGTATGCCTCGCCGACCAGCCGCGCGCCGGCCACGGCCTCCAGCAGCAGCAGGTGCGACGCGCCGGGCTCGTGCCAGCCGGTGACAAGACCGTCGACGGTCCTGGCCGGCCGGTCCGGCCCGAGCACGAGTTCGGTCCAGCCGTCGCCGGCACGGACGGTGCCGTCCTCGTCGGCCACCGTCTCCAGCGCGCGGGTCACGGTGGTGCCGACCGCGACCACCCGCCCGCCGCCGGCGCGAGTGGCGTTCACCAGCCGCGCGGTGGACGCCGGCACCCGGAAGCGCTCTGGCAGCGGCGGCTCGTGCTTCTCCAGCGACGACACCCCGGTGTGCAGGGTCACCGGGACTACCGCGACGCCCGTGGTGACCAGCTCGGTGACCAGCCCGGTGCTGAACGGCCGGCCTGCGCTCGGCATTTCCGCGGAGCCATCGGCGTCGTCCGTCGTCCTGGCGAAGACCGTCTGGTACGCCGGCAGTGGCCAGCGCTTCGTGACGTAGCCGTATGCGATCGGCCGGCCGTTGGTGGTGAGCAGGTGCCGGACATCGGTGCTGACGGAGGCGCGCCACAGGCGGTCGCTGCCGGGGCCGCCGCCCGGGTACCCGGCGAGCAGGGTCAGCGTGGCGCCTCCCGGCAGGTCGACCCGCTGGCCGGCGACCGCGTCCCGCACCGGCCCGGTGGCCCGCTCTCGCGGGCGCAGCTCGACCAGCCAGGAGCCGTCGTCCAGGGCGGTCGAGAAGTGCACGGTGACGCGCCGCGCGCCGTCGCGGAGCCGGCCGTCCACGGCGGCGGGCTGGGTGGCCGAGGTGTTCACCACCAGGAGGTCGCCGGGCTTCAGGTACCGCGGCAGCTCGGCGAAGTGGCTGTGCCATACCGCGTCCGGGGTGGCCACCAGCAGCCGCACGCCGTCGCGGCCCAGTCCGCGGGCCTCCGGTGGCTCGGTCGCGGCCAGCGCCGCGGGCAGCTCGAACCGGGTCAGCGCCGGCGGCAGCCCGCGCGTGGTTACCCCGGTCGTCATCGTCACCGCGTCACCGCAGCTTCGGGTTCGACGGTTTCGTTGCCCGGGGCGAGGTCGCCCGCCCGGTAGCGGCCGCTGGGCGGCCTGCTGTCCAGCAGCCGCAGCAGGGCCGGCAGCACGGTCTCGGGCTCCGGCCGGTCCGAGATGTCCTCGCCGGGGAAGGCCTGCTGATGCATATCGGTGCGCATGTCACCTGGGTCGAAGGCGTACACGCGCAGGTCCGGCTCCTCCGCACCGAGCACCGCGGAGAGCTGGTCCAGCGCGGCCTTGGCCGAGCCGTAGCCGCCCCAGCCGGGGTAGGCCTCCACAGCGGCATCCGAGCTGATGTTGACGATCGCGCCGCCGGACGCCCGCAGCAGCGGCAGCACGGCCTGGGTGAGCGCCAGCGGGGCGAACACGTTCACCCGGTAGACGGCCGCGAGCTCGTCCAACGGATAGCCGGCCAGCGGTGGCAGCGGGCTCGGGCCGAGCGTGCTGGCGTTGTTCACCAGCAGGTCGAGCCGGCCGAGCCGGCGCACCTCGGCGGCCAGCTCGGCCCGGTGATCCGGTTCGGCGATATCGCCTGGCAGCGCGATGACACCGTCACCCAGCGACGATTCGACCTCGCGCAGCGGCGCCGGCCGCCGCGCGTCCAGCACGAGTGTCCAGCCTTGGCGGGCCAACGCCGTTGCGAGGGCGCGCCCGAAGCCGAAGGACGCGCCGGTGATGACTGCTACCGATGACATGTAGCCCATACTGGGAGTTGAAGTCAGCTTCAAGTCAAGGAGGAGGTGGACCGGCGGCCATGCTCTCCACCGACCTGCTCACCGTCGGCGAGGTCGCCAGCCGCAGCGGTGTCGCGGCGTCCGCGCTCCGGTACTACGAGCGGCTCGGGCTCATCGACGCGGCACGGACGTCGGGCGGGCAGCGCCGCTACCAGCGGCACGTGCTGCGCCGGCTGGCCTTCATCCGCGCCGCGCGCAACGTCGGCCTGAGTCTGGACGAGATCCGCGCCTCGTTGGCTCAACTGCCCGAGGGCCGCACGCCGACCAAGGCCGACTGGACCCGGCTGTCCCGAGGCTGGCGCCGGCGGTTGGACGACCAGATCACCGCCCTCATGGCGCTACGCGACGGCCTCGACTCCTGCATCGGTTGCGGCTGCCTCTCCCTGCGCCGCTGCGCCATCTCCAACCCGCAGGACGTCGCGGCAGCCGGCGGCCCCGGCGCCGCCTACCTCCCGAAGCGACTGACCGCCGATGAGGGTGAGTTACACAAAGCCGAATCAACCGCCATCCGGGTGTGACGGCGACCACAGCCATTGAACTCTCTGGGCCAACGCTTCCGTACCGGCCGACAACAAGGACATCCGGTTACGGGAGGGAACCCCCCATCATGCGGACCGCAAGGATCATCACCGTGGTGGCCGCGGCGCTGCTGCTCGGCATCGCCGCCGGCTGCTCGCGCGGTGGCTCGATCGACGGCGAGGCCTCACCGGCCGCGGCCACCGAAGCCACCGCGGCCACCGAAGCCACCGAAGCCACCGAGGCCAACCGGGCCGTGGCGTCGCTGGTAGCCACCGGCAACGCCGAGCTCGGCACAATCCTCACCGACGGCAACGGCCTGACTCTCTACCGGTTCGACAAGGACACGGCCAAGCCGCCGAAGTCCAACTGCGAGGGCGACTGTGCCTCCGTCTGGCTGCCACTGACCACCTCGTCGCCTGAGGTCACCCTCGACGGCGTCGACCGCGCGGTGGTCGGCACCGTAGCGAGGGCCGACGGCAGCCAGCAGGTCACCGTCGCCGGCTGGCCGCTGTACCGCTACGTCAAGGACACCAACCCTGGCGACATCAAGGGCCAGGGCGCCGGCGGCAGCTGGTTCGCCGCCACCCCGCAGGGCAAGAAGGCTCTCGCGGGCGGCCAGCAGGGCCAGGCCGCGCCGGCCTTCTCGATCGTCGCCATGAAGGTCGGCAAGCTCGGCCTGATCCTCACCGACCGTGAGGGCATGACGCTCTACCGCTTCGACAAGGACACCGCGAAGCCGTCCAAGTCCAACTGCGCCGGCGACTGCGCGGCCGCCTGGCCTCCGGTGATCACCCCGACCGCCGATGTCCAGGTGGACGGCGTCGACCGGTCCCTGGTCGGCACCGTCAAGCGGGCCGACGGCAGCCTGCAGGTCACCGTCGCCGGCTGGCCGGTGTACCGCTACGCCAAGGACACCAAGCCGTGCGACACCAACGGCCAGGGCGTCGGCGGCGTCTGGTTCGCCGTCACCCCCCAGGGCGGCAAGGCCGGCGTCTGAGGCCTCTCGCCAGCCGCCGCACCATTATGGCGACGATGTGACATTTCCCCATCTAGACCGGGGAGATGTCACATCCTCGCCTTATCCAGCCGAAGCACAACCTCAGCAACAGCAACAGCAAGGCATCCGGAAGGGAGGTACCCACCGTG
>DASXTS010000122.1:0-2322 GCA_036505275.1 Pseudonocardiaceae bacterium | reverse complement strand
CGGGCGCGGCAGCAACCCCGGCCCGGGTGCGGCACGCCTCCTGGCAGCTCGAGCAGAGGCAGGTGCGGCTGGCCCTGCTCGGCGGCCTCGACGACGTGGCGCCGCACCGCGTGAGCGTCACGTCGTACGCCGGAGCCACGCTCGTGTACGTCGCCCCGAGCCGGCCGACGCGGGTGGTCCGACGGCTCAAGGCCGGCGCCGACCGGCTCTTCGGGGCGGTCCTCCTGGTGGCCGTGGCGCCGCTGCTGGCGATCCTGGCGCTGCTGATCCGGCTCGAGTCACCGGGCCCGGCCCTGTTCCGGCAGGCCCGGGTCGGCCGCCACGGCCGACTGTTCACGATGTACAAGCTGCGCACGATGTTCGACGGTGCCGAGCGGATGCGGGCGGAGCTCGTCGACGGCAACGAGGCCGACGGTCTGCTGTTCAAGATGCCCGCCGACCCGCGCATGACCAGGGTCGGGAAGTTCCTGCGGCGCTCATCGCTCGACGAGCTGCCGCAGCTGATCAACGTCGTCCTCGGTGACATGTCGATCATCGGACCGCGGCCGGCGCTGCCCGACGAGGCGGCGGCGTACGACGAGACCACGCGGCGCCGGCTGGCGGTCAAGCCGGGCATCACCGGACTGTGGCAGGTCAGCGGTCGCTCGGACCTGCCGTGGGACGAGGGGGTGCGGCTCGACCTGCACTACACCGACAACTGGCGGATGCGCGACGACGCGTTCATCGTGTTGCGCACGGCCGGTGCGGTGCTCAGCTCCCGTGGTGCGTACTGACATGGCGATCCAGGCAGCCGTAGGCCGCGGACGCGGGGTGTGGATCTCGCTGGCCGCGATCGCGCTTCTGGTCGCCGCGGTCGTGGTGCTCTCCACCCGGGGTGACGGCGGCGGCGCGGCCTCCGCATCGCCCCCCTCGCCGTCCGGTTCCCACTCGTCGTCGTCCAGCCCGTCCACCAGCGTGCCTCCGGTGCCCTCTCCGACCCTGGGTACGCCGAGCACCGTCGGCAGCGGCCAGACCGTGCCGGTGGGCGAGGTCCGCACCCTGAAGCCGGTGCCCCTGCAGTCGACGGGTGACTTCGGGACCGGCCTGACGGTGCGTCTCGCCGGCATCCACGCCGTCAAGGGCGTGGCCAACGCCCCCGGCGAGATCGCGGGCCCGGCCCTCGAGGTGACCGTGGTGGCAGACAACGGTGCCACCGGCCGGATCTCCCTCGACGGCGTGGTGGTGTTCCTGTCCTACGGCAGCGACCGGACGCCCGCCTCCGAGTTCGACACCATGGGCGAGCGGTTGCGCGGCGGTCTTGCGGCCGGAAGCACCCGGACCGGGACGTATGTCTTCGCGGTCCCGAACGACCAGCGCGGCGACGTGCGGGTCGAGGTGAGCTACACGGGCAAGGCGCCCACCGTTGCGTTCGAAGGGTCCGTCAGATGACCGACCCGACCTCCTCAGCTCGCTGTACGTGGAGATGATCCCTGTGAAGCCTGTTCGACCCGTCTCCCGATCGGGGCGTCGCCTCGCCCTGCGTCACGTCGGAGCGCTTCTCGGCGGCTCGCTCCTGCTCACCGGCCTCTCGGTCCTGGCACATCCGACGGCCACGGCGGACACCGCGCCGCAGAACCCCAACGACCCCGCCACCCCGGTCACCGTCTCCAACGACGCGCTCCCGGCACCACAGATCAACGGCGTCGTGTGGACGCAGGCCATGGTCGGCAACACCGTCTACGTCGGCGGCAGCTTCTCCAACGCCCGCCCCGCGGGCTCGCCCGCGGGCCAGAACACCGTCCCGCGCGCCAACATCCTGGCCTTCGACGTCACGACGGGTCAGCTCAGCTCGTTCGCGCCGACGTTCAACGCCCAGGTGCGCTCCATCGCGGTGTCGCCGGACAAGACCCGCATCTACGTCGGTGGCGAGTTCACCACGGTCAACGGCCAGTCCCGCCGACGGATCGCGGCGTTCAACGCGAGCACCGGCGCCCTGGTCGCGAACTTCGCGCCTCCGGTCAACTACGACGTGGCTGCGGTGGTGGCCACCAACACGACCGTGTACGCCGGGGGCTCGTTCCTCGGCGTCGGCAACACCGACCGGCAGTACCTCGCCGCATTCACCGCCTCCAACGGCGCCCTCCTGGACTGGGCGCCGCAGGCCACCGGCGGCACCGTTGCCGCCCTCGCGATCAACCCCCAGGGCACCAGGGTCGCCATCGGCGGCGGGTTCACCGCGCTCAACGGCTCGAGCAACCCGGGATACGGCCTGGGCATGGTCGACGCCACGACCGGCGCCAGCCTGCCGTTCGCGGCCAACCAGTACGTGCGCAACGGCACCGT
>DASXTS010000121.1:0-6304 GCA_036505275.1 Pseudonocardiaceae bacterium | reverse complement strand
CCCATCGAGGTCGGCCGTCCCCTGGACAAGCCGACGCCGCTGTTCGCCAAGCTCGACCCGAAGCTGGCCGACACGGGTCCGGAATGGTCCCCGATCGAAGGTTGACTTGTTGTAACATGTGTGCGCGGTTGGGGAGACCAGCGGAGCATTGTGACCGTGACGAGCAAGGACGAGCACGAAACTGTCGTGACCGAGGACGGTGTTGTCGTTCCCTTGTCCGAGTTGAGGAACCTCGTGCCAGGTCAGCGCGTGCGCGTCTCGGTGGTGTCCGAAAAGAAGGGCCGCCGAAACGGATACGGGGCGTTAGCCGGCAAGGTGCGCGACGTGTCATTTGAGGACTTCGAGGAGTCCTCGCCCGAGGTCTGGAAAGACTGGGTCGAGTGAGCGCGGGCCCGCTGTGCAACGCGGATCCGTTCGATCGGACCATCGGTGCCACGGCGATCACTCTCGGAATTCCGCTGGTTACGTGTGACCGAAAACGTCAAGAGCAGCCGGTCCTGGAAACCGTTTGGTGAGGCGCCAGGGCGAGCCACCGCCGGTGCCCGAGCCGTTGGCCGTGCCCGTGGTGGACGCGCACACCCACCTGGACGCGTGCGGTTTCCGGACGCCGGAGGAGGTACGGGGGGCGCTGGACCGGGCCACCGCGGCCGGCGTCGTATCCGTCGTCACGGTGTCCGACGACATGGACGCCGCGCGGTGGGTTGCCGAGGCCGCGCACTGGGACGAGCGGCTGTTCGCCGCCGTGGCGTTGCATCCGACGAGAACGGCCCGGTTCACCGATGACGACCGGGCCGAGTTGGCGGCCCTGGCCGCTCGGCCGCGGGTGGTGGCGGTCGGCGAGACCGGCCTGGACCACTACTGGGAGTATGCGCCGCACGACGCCCAGGAGGCGGCGTTCCGCTGGCACATCGACCTGGCCAAGCGGCTGGGCAAGCCGCTGATGATCCACGACCGGGATGCGCACGATGACGTGCTGCGCATTCTCGACGAAGAGGACGCACCGGACACGGTGATCTTCCACTGCTTCTCCGGCGACGAGGTCGTGGCCCGCCGCTGCGCCGACGCCGGGTACCTGATGTCCTTCGCCGGCACGGTGACGTTCCAGAACGCGCGCGAGCTGCGGGCTGCGGCCGCCCAGGTGCCGGCCGAGTTGCTGCTGGTGGAGACCGATGCCCCGTTCCTCGCGCCGCACCCGTTCCGCGGCCGCCCGAACGAGCCGTACTGCATCCCGTACACGATTCGGGGGCTCGCCGAGGTCCGCGGCGACGACGTGACGGCGCTCGCCGAGGCGACGGCGGCAAACGCCGAACGGGTGTTTCGGTTCGCGGATTCACCCATTCCCATCACCCGTTTCGACCGCTAGGCGACCAGAGCGGGCGTTTCGGCGTGCCGACGCCGGCGTTCGGCTCACCCGGCTGGCCTATCGACGCGCCGGCCGTTACGGTCCCGTGACCGTGTCGCCCGACCAGGACCAGCCTCCGGTCACGGCGGCACGGACCGCCGGGATGGGGACATCCCGGGCGCACCGCGGCCAGTCGGGGCTGGCACGGCTCGCGGTGGCCGGGTGGCGAACGGTCGCCTGGCCACACCGCGCCCGCCCCTGCCCGGATGCGCGACGACTGGACGACAGGTGGCCAGACACACGATCGTCAGGGCAGCGGTAGCTGCCACCCTCGTGCTCCTCACCTGCGGCGGCGCGGCTGCCGTCGTAGTGGACAAATCGATCACCATCGCGGTCGACGGCGAAGGCCGCATGCTGCACACGTTCGCGGCGACCGTCGGCGCCGCGCTGCAGGCGGCCAACGTGACGGTCGGCGAGCACGACACCGTCGCCCCCGCCGCCGACACCCGGATCGACGACGGCAGCCAGATCGTGGTGCGCCGGGGCCGGCTGCTCACCATCCGGCTGGACGGCCAGGAGCGCTTGGTGTGGACGACGGCGCTCACCGTCGAGGAGGCGCTGCGCCAGCTCCGCCTGCATGGTGATGGCGTCGAGGTGTCCGCGGACCGTTCGCGCCGCATCCCGATCGACGGCATGGCGCTGGACGTGCGCAGCCCGAAGCGGGTCATCCTCACCGACGGCGGGGAGCCGCCGGTCGAGCTGTCCTCGACCGCGGTGACCGTGGCAGAGCTGCTCGCCGACCTTGGCCTCACCTTGGAAAGCGCCGACATGGTGGCGCCCGAGGCGGCCACCGCCCTGACCGCCGGTATGGCCGTCGAGATCACCAGGGTGCGGTTCAGCCAGGTGAACGAGACCGAGGCCATCGCCCCGCCGGTCGAGAAGATGGACGACCCGAACCTGCCGATCGGTGAGGAGAAGGTGCTCGACGAGGGCACTCCCGGCGCGCGGATCCTGGTGTTCAAGATCACCACCACCAACGGCAAGGTCACCAACCGCGAGCAGGTCTCCGTCGAGATCACCAAGCAGCCGCTGGCGCGCAAGATCGCCGTCGGCACCAAGCGCCCAGTCAATCCGCCTGTCTCCGACGGCGCGGTGTGGGACCGGCTGGCGCAGTGCGAGTCCGGCGGCAATTGGGCGATCAATACCGGCAACGGCTATTACGGCGGCCTGCAGTTCGACCTGTCCACCTGGCGCGCCTACGGCGGCACCGAATACGCCGCCTACCCGCACCAGGCCACCCGCGAGCAGCAGATCGCCGTCGCGACCAGGGTGCGGGACGACCGCGGTGGGTACGGCGCATGGCCGTCCTGCGCGCGCCAGCTGGGCTTACCCACGTAGATTCGCGTCCCGTGGAAAGACGGACGTCCGCCGGTGCCCGGTTGTTGGGCCCGGCGGACGTTCGGCGTCTGGCCGCCGAGCTTGGCGTACGGCCGACCAAGAGGCTCGGTCAGAACTTCGTGCACGACCCGAACACGGTGCGCCGCATCGTCGCCGCCGCCGGGTTGCGCCAGGACGACGTGGCGCTGGAGGTTGGCCCCGGCCTTGGCTCACTCACCCTGGGCCTGCTCGACGCCGCACAGTACGTCACCGCAGTCGAGATCGACCCGGTGCTGGCCGCTCGGCTGCCCGCCACCGTGGTCTCGCGTGCCCCTGCGCTTGCTTCGCGGCTGTCCGTCGTGACCGCCGATGCCCTTCGGCTGCAAGCCGCCGACCTGCCCGGCCCGTTGCCAACGGCGCTGGTCGCCAACCTGCCCTACAACGTCGCCGTGCCCGTCCTGTTGCACCTGCTCGCCGAGCTCCCGTCGGTGGCACACGGCCTGGTCATGGTGCAGGCCGAGGTCGCCGACCGTCTCGCCGCGGCGCCGGGGTCCCGTACCTACGGCGTGCCCAGCGTCAAGGCCGCCTGGTACGCCTCGATGCGCCAGGCCGGCCCCGTCCCGCGCACCGTCTTCTGGCCGGTGCCTAATGTGGACTCCGGCCTCGTCGCCTTCACCCGGCGCCCGCCCCCCGGTGAGTCCGGCGCGGGCGCGGTTGGTGCGGCTGGCCGGGACGCCACGTTCGCGGTCGTGGACGCCGCATTCGCCCAGCGCCGCAAGACACTCCGCACCGCACTGGCATCCTGGGCCGGCTCCCCGCAGGCCGCCGAGGCCGCCCTCCGCGCCGCCGACATCGACCCGTCCACCCGCGGCGAACAGCTCGACGTCGCCGCGTTCGCCCGCATCGCCGCCGCCCGCCCCTGATCCGGCTCCTTGGTCCGTAGCCGAGGCATCGCGTATCGCGCTTTCGGGGCGGGACTCCTGCCGGCGCGTGGCAGGGGACCAGGACGGTGAACGCGTAGGCTCGTCCATCGTGCTATCCGTGGTGCCGCCGCCGGTCACGGTGCGGGTTCCGGCCAAGGTGAACCTGCACCTGGCCGTGCGTGATGCACGCCCGGATGGCTACCACGACATCGTGACGGTGTACCAGGCGCTGAACCTGTGCGACGAGGTGACCGTCGCGGTATCGGACAACCCTGGTGTGGAAGCCCACGGCGAGGGCGCCGGGGTAGTGCCGGACGGGGTGGACAACCTGGCGTGGCGCGCGGTGCGGCTGCTGGCCAAGCACGCCGGCCGCGAGCCGAAGGTGCGGGTGGTGATCCACAAGGGCATCCCGGTCGCCGGGGGGATGGCCGGTGGCAGCGCGGACGCGGCGGCGGCGCTGGTCGGGCTGTCCGCCCTGTGGCGGCTGGAGCTGGGCCGCGATGAGCTGACCGAGCTGGCCGCCGGGCTGGGCAGCGATGTGCCGTTCGTGCTGCACGGTGGCACCGCGCTGGGTACGGGCCGCGGCGAGCGGATCATCCCGGTGCTGGCCAGGCACACCTACCACTGGGTGATCGCGCTGGATCATCGGGGCCTGAACACGCCGGACGTGTACGACGAGCTGGATCGGTTGCGGGCCAACAGCTCCCCGCAGCGGGTCGGCGCGGTCGAGCCGGTGCTGGAGGCGCTGGCCTCCGGCGACCCGCGGCAGCTCGCGCTGCTGCTCGGCAACGACCTGCAGGTCGCGGCCATATCGTTGCGGCCGGCACTTCGCCGAACACTGCGTGCCGGGGTGTCCGCCGGTGCGCTGGTCGGCATGGTGTCCGGATCCGGACCCACCTGCGCGTTCCTGTGCTCGGACGGCGACGCCGCGGTGCGGGTCGCGGCTGAGTTGGCCGGCGCGGGGGTGTGCCGCACGGTTCGGGTGGCACACGGCCCGGTGCCCGGCGCGAGGATCGTCGACGACTCGGCCAAGCCGCCGACACCGCCCTATGACCCGTTTGAAGGCGCCCACGCGTGACCCCGCCGGCGAACCTGGTCAACCTGGAGGCGGTCGGCAAGTCGTACGGCGTGCGGCCGCTGCTCGCCGGGGTCTCGCTCGGGGTGCACGCCGGCGACCGGATCGGCGTGCTCGGCCTCAACGGCAGCGGCAAGACCACCCTGCTCGAGGTCCTCGCCGGGATCGAGCCGCCCGACGAGGGGCGGGTGAGCCACGCCGGGTCACTGCGGACGGCCGTGGTGACCCAGCGGGACGAACCGCCGCCGTCGGGCGCGACTGTGCGCGAGGTGGCGCTTGCCCGGTGGGCGCACGGCCCTGAGCACGAGTGGGCCGCCGATCCGCGGGTGCGTTCCGTGCTCGACGGGCTCGGCCTTGGCGCCATTGGCCTGGACACCCCGGTGGCGCGGCTGTCCGGCGGCGAGCGGCGACGGGTCACGCTGGCCGCGGCGCTGGTCGGCGAGCTGGACCTGGTGGTGCTGGACGAGCCGACCAACCACCTCGACGTCGAGGGCGTGCGGTGGCTCGCCGAGCACCTGCTGGCCCGCCGCTGCGCGGTGGTCGTGGTCACCCACGACCGCTGGTTCCTCGATACCGTGTGCGGCCGCATCTGGGAGGTGGTTGACGGCCGGATCGAGCAGTACGAGGGCGGCTACGCGGACTGGGTGTACGCCCGCGCCGAGCGGGCCAGGCAGGCCGAGGCGGCCGAGGCGACCCGGCGCAACCTGGCCAGGGTCGAGCTGGCGTGGCTACGCCGGGGCGCGCCGGCCCGCACCTCCAAGCCGAGGTTCAGGATCGAGGCGGCCGAGGCGCTCATCGCCGACGTGCCGCCGCCGCGGGACACTGTGCAGCTCACCGCCTTCGCCCGCCGCCGGCTCGGCCGGACCGTGCTGGAGCTGGAGGACGTCAGCGTGTCGGCCGGCACCAGGACGATGCTGGACGGCGTGACCTGGCGTATCGGGCCGGGCGAGCGGGTCGGCGTGGTCGGGGTCAACGGTTCGGGCAAGACCACCCTGCTGCGGCTGCTGGCCGGCGAGCTGCCGCCGTCGTCCGGGCGGCTGGTGCGTGGCCAGACGGTGCGTCTAGCGCACCTCCCGCAGGAGCTGCACGCCGCGCTGCCCGAGGACGCACGGGTGCTGGAGGCGGTGGAGGAGGTGGCCCGCCGCGTCGTGCTCGGCCGGCACGAGCTGTCCGCGTCGCAGCTTGCCGAGCGGCTCGGGTTCTCGCCGGCGCGGCAGCGCACGCCGGTGTCCGAGCTCTCCGGCGGCGAGCGACGGCGGCTTGCGCTGACCCGGCTGCTGATGACCGAGCCCAATGTGCTGCTGCTCGACGAACCGACCAACGACCTCGACATCGACACCCTGCAGCAGCTCGAACGGCTGCTCGACTCGTGGGCCGGCACCCTCGTCGTGGTCTCGCACGACCGCTACCTGGTCGAGCGGGTGTGCGACACCGTGGTGGCGCTGCTCGGCGACGGCCGGATCACCTCGCTGCCCGGTGGTATCGACGAGTACCTGGCCCGCCGCGATGCCGCGGCTGCCGCATCCGCCGCATCCGTCGCATCCGTCGCATCCGTCGTCTCGGCCGATGCGGTTGCTGTCGAGCGGC
>DASXTS010000120.1:0-8110 GCA_036505275.1 Pseudonocardiaceae bacterium | reverse complement strand
CTGCTGGTGAACGTCCGGCATTTCGGGCCAGAACGCTATGTGCCGCGAATCGAGACGGTGTTGAACGGCTACGGCTGGTGACGCCGTTTCAACGACCCTGGATACCGGCACGTCCTGGAGGTGCTCGACCAACGGTGTACGGCCCTCCCCCGGAACCCCCCGGAACCCCGAGGAGAAGCTATGATCTCCGACTTCGACGGCAAGAGCCCCCAGATCCACCCCACCGCGTGGGTCGCGCCCAACGCCACCGTCGTCGGTGACGTCACCATCGGTCGGAACGTCGGCCTGTGGTACTCCGCGGTGGTCAGAGCCGACACCGAGTCGATCACTATCGGCGAGGACACGAATATCCAGGACGGGTGCGTCCTGCACGCCGACCCCGGCTACCCCCTCGTCATCGGTACCGGAGTCACTGTCGGTCACCGGGCAATCCTGCACGGCTGCCACATTGGCGACAACGTCCTGGTCGGCATGGGCGCGATGGTGATGAACGGAGCCACCATCGGCGACGGAAGCCTGATCGGCGCCGGCACCCTCATCCCCGAGAACGCCACCATCCCCAGCGGCGCGCTGGTCCTCGGTTCGCCCGGGAAGGTCCGGCGCAAGCTCACCCAGGACGAAGGCGCCTCCATCCGCGCCGGCGCCCAGAAGTACATCCACCGGCGCCCAACGCACCGGCACCGGTGACCACGCCGTCCTTCCCCATGGGTGACCATGACCCCGGCGCCCAGACAGCCCACGGCGACAAGGTCGCCGACCGGGTCGCCGTCGGCAATGCAGTCGCCCTCTGCGGCCGAGTCGCCCCGTCCGCGACCGCGGGCTACGACACCCTCCTCAGGTACAGCACGGCCGGACCCGGGGTCTCGAATGGAGCTCGGAAGCTGACCGGCGACTCGCTGCCGACCGCCAGCGTGCCCGCCTCGACCGTCTCCCGGCTGGTAACGCTGTACCACTCCGCGGCGTAGCTGCCGGCGGCCACCGCCACGGTGAACGGGTCGCCGGCCCCACCCGGCTGGAGAACGAGGTACTCCTCACCCGGATTGGCCAGCGCGTAGCCGGTCGAGCTCAGCTCGCCGCGGGGCTCCATCTCGATCAGGTTGACCCGCCGCGCGTAGCGCAGCGTGTCGCCCATCGCGTGCCGCGCCGGTTCGTAGGCCTCGTACGGCGGGAGCCCCACCGAGGGGTCGAGCGGCTCCCTGAGGTTGAAGATGCCGAAGTCATACAGGATCGGGTGCAGACCCCGCAGGAACGACTTCCACGCCCACGGCGCGTCACTCCTGAAAGGCGAGTAGTGGTCGGTGTCGGAGATGATGACCTTCGCGCCGTCACCGGCCGGCGGGTCGGTGAGCCAGCGGCTGTTGCTGGGCATCGGAGTGTCGTCGAAGCCGGGTGAGATCCAGTCCGCCGGGCTTCGGAACAACGGCTCGTTGACCTTGGTCTGGTCGGGGACCGGATACTGCATGGTCATCCCGACCGGATGCGCGTCGTATCCACGCTGCCGCTCGTACCGCTTGACATAGTCGATCACCCAGTACTGCCACTGGGTGGTATCGCCGATCGGCGTCTCGATCACGGACCCGTCCGGCAGCCGCACCGAGTCGGCAGTGTCTCCGGACGACTCGTTCGCGACCTCGTAGAGGACATTGGGCAGGTCGTGGACCGTGTCCACCACCCTGCGGAGGTAGGCCTCCTGCAATGCCTGAATGTCCGGGTGCAGCGGCAGCACCTGGTAGTCGACGATCGAGGTGATGCTGATGCCGTTGACGTTGTTGGCCGCGTGGAACGGGTGGCCCTCGACGTTGTCCGGCGGCGGCGTGAGATGCAGGCTGAAGCCCTCGAACAGCATGACCGAGGTGTAGATGCCCCGCTCACCGGCAGCGGCCACCCGATGCCGCAGCCGGCGGAAGTACGCCTCGTCGAACGCCGACAGGTCGAACTTGGGCTTGCCGTCTCTGGCCATTCCCGGGCCGGACCGCGACCACGGCTGCGGCGTCATGCAGGCGTGGAAGTTGCCGCCTCCGACCTGCGACTTGACCAGCTCCCACCGCCACAGCCGGATGAAGTTGTGCCCATGGTCGACGAGAAAGTCCAGGTACGCACCAAAGTCGCTCTCCTCAGGGACCTCGGGGCAGTCCGCGCCGGGACCCATGCCGTCATGGAAGTTGTTGTTGAGATGCGATCCGGTCAAGTAGACCGCCGCCCGGCCCGACCGCACGGTGAAGTAGCGCGGGTTGACGTCGCTCACCACGAGTCGTCCGGCCGCCGGCGATGCGGCGACCGCCTTGTCAGCCATAGCGAGGTGCTCCCTCCAGCCAGCGCTCAGCGCGCCGGCAATCCTTCCACCAGCCCGGCGCGGTCTGCCTTGCGTGCCGTCTTGAGTCCGCCGGCGGCCATGGCCCGGCGCAACAAGCAGCGCTCGCATGAAGTCGTGCGGCCGACGAAGGCGTACCCCCGCGTACCGAGGGTTGCGAGGATTGCCCGCACGGTGCTGCCCTGCGGAGTTGTCCGCGAGGCACTCGGACCGCGCCCACCCTCCGGCTGAGGTGGAATCCGCCTTAACGCCGATTCGCCGTGCGATCCGGCAGCCCGGTGCCGGTCAGGCCCTCGGCGATGGTCCACAGCCGGGCTGCCGCGGCGGCGTCGCGCATACGGCGGTTCAGCTTGGCGACCTTGGTCGGGCCGACCAGCTCCATGAACCCGCTCGGGCCGTAGTAGCCGCCGTTGACCGCGTCGGGGCTGGTTGCTGCGTAGAGCAGCGGCTCGGCGCCCTGTTCCGGCGCCTGCGAGGGCAGGATCGGCAGCGCGGTCATCCAGGCCGGCCGCGGCTTGTCCCTGCCGAGACTGGCGCCGGCGGTCTGCAGGTTGGTCCGGGTGTAGCCGGGATGGGCGGCGTTGCTCATCAGGTGCCAGCCGCGCTCCTCGGCGACGGCGGCCAGGTGCCGGGCCAGGTACAGATCGGCCAGCTTGGACTGCGCGTAGGCCCGCGCCGGGCGGTAGCGGCGGGCCCAGTTCAGGTCGTCGAAATGGATCCGTGCCAGATTCGCCATACCGCTGCTCATGGTGGCGACCCGTGGCGCGTCGGCGGCGAGCAGCAGCGGCAGCAGCCGCATGGTCAGCGCGAACGGGCCGAGGTAGTTGCTGCCGAATTGGAGCTCGAAGCCGTCAGCGGTGGTCATCCTCGTCGGCGGCGTCATCACGCCGGCGTTGTTGAGCAGCAGGTCGAGCGGCACACCGTCGGTGGCGAGCCGGTCGGCGAACTCGCGCACGCTGTCGAGGTCGGCGAGGTCGACGCGGCGGACGTGCAGGTCGGCGCACGGGTGCGCGGCGAGGATCTCCGCGCGGGCGGCCTCGCCCTTGGCGAGCGTACGAACGGCCAGGATCACCCGGGCGCCAGCGCCGGCGAGCCGCGTGGCCGCCTTCTTGCCGGTACCGGAGTTTGCGCCGGTGACGACGGCAAGCCTGCCGGTCTGGTCCGGAACGGTGTACATGGCTCCTCCTCGGGTTGCAGACCGGCGGTCTGTTATTCCGAAGCTAACAGACCGCCGGTTCTTTAACAAGGGACCGGCGGTCTGTAAACTGTTGCGGTGGCCACGGCGAAGGAGTTCCAGCGCGCCCGCAGCGACGAGCAACGCCGGGTGCGCCGGCATGCTATTTTGCGGGTCGCGGCGCAGATGGTGGCCGAAATGCCGGTCGCGGAGATCGCCCTCAACGAGCTCAGCCGCCGGGTCGGGCTGGCGAAGTCCAACGTACTGCGCTACTTCGAGAGCCGTGAGGCCGTCCTGCTCGAACTGCTCGACACCGCTTGGCGGGACTGGCTCGACCGGCTTGCCGCGGCCTTGCCGGGCGAGGTCGACGCGGCGGCGCCGCCGGCCGTGCGGGCCGAGCAGATCGCCGCCACCATCACCGCGTCCCTTGTTGACGATCGGCTGTTCTGCGAACTGATCAGCGTCTCCGCCGCGGTGCTGGAACGCAACATCTCGCCCGAGATCGCCCGCCGCTACAAGCTCGCCGCGATCGCCAACAGCACCCGCTTCGCCGAACTCGTCCACGCCCGATTGGGCGAACTCAGCGTCGAGGGGGCCACCTACTTCGCCGCTGGGGCGCTGGCCGCTACGACCGGCATCTGGCCGCTGGCCCAGCCCTCCGAAGCGATGCTGTGCGTCTACCAGGACCCGCACATGGCGGCGCTGCGGCTGGACTTCGGGACCGCTTTGCGCGAGATGCTGGCCACCCTGCTCGCCGGCTGCCTCGTCCGCTGGCCGGCGGACTAGCTGAACCTGCGGAACCCGGGCCGCCGCTCAGCCGGGTGGTGGCGCCGAGCCGGGTCCGGAACCCACCCATCGGAACTCCACCTCGGGACGCCCGGAGCCGCGGTAGCGCGGGTGACGGCGAGCCAGTCCGACGTCAGCCAGGTACTCCAGGTAGCGCCGGGCGGTGACCCGGGAGGCGCCGATTGCCTCAGCGACTTCGGCGGCCGACATGCCGGTGGCTGCCCCGGCCGCTCTCAGCAGGGCCGAGACCGAGTCGAGAGACTCGCGGCTGAGGCCCTTCGGAAGAGTGGCCTGGCTACCTCCGTGCAGGGTGGTGAGGAGGCGGTCGACCTCGTGTTGGGCGGTCACCGGGTGTTGGGCGGCCAGGTGGTCGCGGTAGGACTGGTAGCGCTCGAGCTTGTCCCGCAACGCGGCGAACAGGAACGGTTTGAGCAGGTATTGCACGACGCCCTGGGAGACCGCGGCCCGCACGACGGCGAGGTCACGCGCCGATGTCACAGCGATGACGTCGGCGGTGTGGCCGGCGGCCCGCATCGCTCGGACGATGGACAGCCCATGCATGTCGGGGAGATTCATGTCCAGCAGGACCAGGTCGGTGGGAGTGGTGGCGAGCATGCGCAGCGCGTCGGCGGCGGTGCCGGCCTTCCCGTTGACCACGAAACCGGGGACGCGGGCCACATACGCGGCATGCGCTGCGGCGGCGATCGGTTCGTCTTCGACCACCAGCACTCGGATCATGGCGACCCCGCACCATGCCCTTCGAGCCCGACACCGGCGCCGGCGGCCGGTTGGAGCGGCAAACGCACGGTGAACACCGCGCCCCGGTCCCGGGAGACGTCGATGCTGCCGCCGTGGCGGTGCACAGTCTGGCCCACCAGCGCCAGACCGAGGCCGCGGCCGATGAGTCTTTCATCGGTCTTGGTGGACCAGCCGCGGCGGAAGGCCAGCTGTATATCGGCGGGGTCGATGCCGGTGCCACTGTCAGCCACGCGCAACACCAGTTGACGGCTGTGACCGTCGACCGGCGTGGGCTGGACTCTCGCGTCCACGTGGATCCTTCGGGGTGGTGGGGCCGCTGCCGCCGCGTCGATCGCGTTGTCGATGAGGTTACCCATGATCGTGATCAGGTCCCGCCCGTCGATCACCCCGGCCGGTACCGAGATGTTGTCGGCCAGGAGGAGTTCTATGCCGCGCTCGCTGGCCTCCGCCGCCTTGCCGAGCAACAGAGCCGCGAGCACCGGCTCGACGTCGGCGCTGACCACGCGGTCGGTGAGCCGCTGCGCGAGGGCAAGCTCGGTCGTCGCGAACTCCAGCGCCTGGCCGGTATGGCCCAGCTCGATCAGCGAGACGAGGGTGTGGAGCCGGTTCGCGGCTTCGTGCGCCTGGGAGCGTAGCGATTCCGCGAGGCCGCGAACGGAGTCGAGCTCGCCGCTCAGTGCCCGCAGGTCGGTGTGATCACGCACGGTCACCACCGTGCCGAGGTCGTGGCCGTCCCGGTACGCGCGAGCCTGATTGATCACCAACGTCCGGTCGCCGGTCAGGTGGATCTCGTCGCTTCGCTCCTGGCCGGCAGCCAACGCCTGCCCCAACGCGGGCGGCAGGCCCACGGCGTCGACCGGCCGGCCGACCGCATCATCCGGTAACGCGAGCAACAGCCGCGCCTCGTCGTTGGCCAGTTGCACGACCCCCTTGCGGTCGAGGAGAAGCAGCCCCTCGTGGACGGCGTGCAACACCGCGTCGTAGAACTCGTACATCCGACTCAACTCCGCAGGACCCATGTTGTGGGTCTGGCGGCGCAGCCGGCGGCTGACCAGCCACGAACCGGCGCCCGCCAGCCCGATGGCCGCCAGTCCCGCCAGGACCAGCGTGGGCACCTGCTGACGAAGTCCACGGTCGACCGCCGTCAGCGTGATACCCACCGCGACCAGCGCGCGGACCGTCCCACCATCCAGGACCGGTGCCACCGCGCGAACTGACGGACCAAGGGTGCCGGTGTAGGTCTCGGTGAACGTCTCCCCGCGCAGTGCCCGGTCGGTGTGGCCGAGGAACAAACCGCCGATCTCCCGAGGATTGGGATGGGTGTACCGGACACCGGCCGGGCTCATCACGACGACGAAGTCGGTAGCCGTGTCGCGGCGAACCTTCTCGGCGTACGGCTGCAACACGGCCGCGGGGTCCAGCTCCGACAGCGCCTGCAGCACCGTGGGAGCGGCGGCGACGCTGCCCGCGACGGCGATGACCCGCGCGGTGGCGGCGTCCATGGTCGCCCGCCTCGACTGGACGTAGGCGGCGACAACCCCGCCGGCGACGACCACGGCGATCACGACCACCTGCAGCGCGAACAGCTGGCGCGCCAGGCTCCAGGTGCGGGGGCTGAGCAAACGCGACACCACGGTGGTTTCTCCGATTCGGGTGTACGCAATGAACGAAACGGTGACCTGCCTTCCCCGGTCAGCCACTCTTCTCCTTGCGCAGGTTGCCCCGTCGGGCAGACATCTCGCAACGTCCCCCGCTTCCCAGCAAGGAGTTTGTGTGTCCAGCACGCTCGCGCCCACCGCGCCACCCAAGAAACGCGACCGTACCCACTACCTCTACCTCGCGGTCATCGCCGCCGTGGTCGCCGGCGTCGCCGTCGGCCTGTTGGCGCCGCACTTCGCGGTAACGCTCAAGCCGGTCGGCACGGCGTTCGTTTCGCTGATCAAGATGATGATCAGCCCAGTGATCTTCTGCACGATCGTGCTCGGCGTCGGGTCGATCCGGCAGGCCGCCAAGGTCGGAAAGGTCGGTGGCCTTGCGCTCGGCTACTTCGTGGTGATGTCCACGGTCGCCCTCGGCATCGGCCTGGTGGTTGGCAACCTGCTGCACCCCGGCGCCGGCCTGCATCTCACCGACGCGGCCAAAAAGGCCGGCGCCAGCGCAGCCACCAGCGCGCACGGCAGCGGCGGCACGGTCGACTTCCTGCTCAGCATGATCCCGACCACCCTGGTGTCGGCCCTGACCAGCGGCGTGGTCCTGCAGACCTTGCTGGTCGCGCTGGTGGTCGGGTTCGCGGTGCAGGGTCTGGGCCGCTCCGGCGAGGCGATCCTGGGCGCCGTCAAGCATTTCGAACGGCTGGTCTTCCGGGTCCTGTCCATGATCATGTGGCTGGCACCGATCGGTGCGTTCGGCGCCATCGCGGCCGTCGTCGGTGCCACCGGCTGGGGAGCGCTGGCCAGCCTTGCCCAGATCATGGCCGGCTTCTACCTCACCTGCTTGATCTTCGTCGTGGTGCTGCTCGGCCTGCTGCTGCGGGTGACCACCGGAGTGAGCATCTTCTCGCTGCTGCGGTACCTGGGTCGCGAGTTCCTGCTCATCGTGTCCACGTCGTCGTCGGAGTCCGCGCTGCCCCGGCTGGTGGCCAAGATGGAACACCTGGGCGTGTCCCGGCCGGTCGTGGGCATCACCGTGCCGACCGGGTACTCCTTCAACCTCGACGGCACGGCGATCTACCTGACCATGGCGTCGCTGTTCATCGCGTCGGCGTTGGGCACCCCGCTCGGCATCGCCGAGCAGATCTCCTTGCTGGTCTTCATGGTGATCGCATCCAAGGGTGCCGCCGGGGGTCACCGGTGCGGGTCTGGCCACCCTGGCCGGCGGCCTGCAGTCGCACCGCCCCGACCTGGTGGACGGCGTCGGGCTCATCGTCGGGATCGACCGGTTCATGTCCGAGGCACGGGCCGTCACCAACTTCGCCGGCAACGCGGTCGCCACGCTCATCATCGGCAAGTGGGTCGGCGAGTTCGACCGGGAGAAGGCCAACCGCGTCTTCCGCGGCGAGGACCCGTTCGACGAGGTCACCA
>DASXTS010000119.1:0-3658 GCA_036505275.1 Pseudonocardiaceae bacterium | reverse complement strand
CCAATGGGGATTCGCGATCTACCTGGCCAGCACCGGCCGCTACGAAGACTCCATCCTGCCCAGCGGCTCCCCAGTCGGTACCGCCGAAGAAGCACTCGACTGCGCCTGCGGTCTCTATCTGGCCGACCCCACAGCCTGGCGGCCCATGTAACCCACGACGAACTTACGGCGCAGACCACTTAGTCCCGGTACACGCGGCGGCGTTACACGACATTCGCTGGTTCAGGTGCTGTTTTAGGGAGGCAATGGTGGACGAAGAGGTTCTGGTTCGCACGCGACTGGCGCTGCACGCCGTGGCTGAGCTGGTGCTGGCCGGCCCGCAGTACCGCAGGTCCGCGAGCATCCGGCTGCGGGTGACTCCCGGCGGCTTCGGCACCGTCGGCGAGCCCGACCTACGGGTGGCCGGCGCCTTCCTAGTGGTCGGGGGCGGCGGCGAGCCGGGCGGCGACCGGCTGCCGATTGACGGGCGGACGTGCGCCGAGCTGGCCGCCGCGGCCGGCGTGGCCGCGAGCGCGCTGCGCGACGTGTACTCCGGCGGTCCGCCGCTCGGCGCGGACGACAAGCTGCACGTGGACGCCTCGGCGGCCGCCGTGCTGGCCGACGCCTTCGGCCGCGGCGAGGCTGGCTTGCGCGAGTTCGCCCCGGACGCCGCGCGAGTGCTGTGGCCGGAACACTTCGACGTCGGCATCACGGTGGACGAGGTGAACTACGGCGTCTCCCCCGGCGACACCCTCCTACCGGAGCCGTACGCCTACGTCGGACCGTGGCAGCCCCTGACCGGCGAGTTCTGGAACTTCCCCTTTGGCGCCGCCCGCCCCGTCGCCCAGCTCGCCGACGTCGCCGCCTTCTTCCGAGAGGGCCGCGCCCGCGTCCTCGAGGCCAGAACCCGCCCCGTCGACGCCGCCCGCCCCGTCGAGGATGTGGAATCTCCCCCGTAGAGCCGTCACAATGTCACATCCTCGCCAAATGCGCGGTGGCGTCGTCCCAGAGCCAGCGGCCGACCCGGCGGGCGGCGGCGAGGCTGGCCCAGGAGACCAGCTCGACGAGGGACCGGTCGTCCGGCAGGGCGCGCCGAACCTCCCGCACGAGGGACTCGTCGACCTGGTAGGACGCCATGGCGGTGAGCAGCGCGAGGCGGCCGGCTGCGCGGTCGGCGGCGGCAAGGCCGGCTACCAGATCCTCCACCCAGGCGCGGCTGATGCCGATCGGTTGGCCACGCCACCGATCGAGCGAGGACAGCACCAAGGAGCGCACTGACGGCGGCACACTGCGGTTGCCGGCGGCGTCCACCGCGGCCGCCGAGCGGGCGAACGCCTCGGCAAGGGCGCCACGGCCGGCCGCCCAGGGCAGGTCGCCGGGCAGTCGGGCGGGCGGCAGCAGGTCCAGCGAGCGGCCCGGGCGGATGGTCTTGCCGGCGGCCCGCCGCATCAGCCGGCCGAAGACGCGCAGGACGGTCGCACGCGCGGAAGGCGGCACCCCCGGCGGGAACGGGGAGTCCACCAGGAACACGTTGACCATGCGGTTGTAGTGCTGGAAGGTGACCGCCACAGCGATCAGTTCGGCCAGCTCGTCGAGCCGGTCGAGCGGCGGCCGGTGCCGGGCGGCCGGCTCGCGGTTGCCGCTGGCTTTGGCCCAACCGGCGATTGCGCGGACCGCGGGGTCGCCGATGTCGTCGACTCGGTCGTCCGCAATTGCCACCGCGTCCGGCCCGCGGACCAGCCCGTACATGGTCGCCGAATGCACCTGTACGCAGTACGGGCAGATGTTGCCCAGCGACACCGCGGCGGCGACGCCCTCCTTGGTGGCGCGGTCGACCAGCCCGGTCGCCAGCAGCGACTCGCGCAGCATCATCCAGGCCGCGGCCAGCACGGCCGGCGCTGGCGAATGCAGCGCGATCGGCGGACCCAGCACGCCGAACTCGCGGATGACCTGCGCGTACACCCGCCGCACCAGACCGCGCGCCGCGCCGGGCCGCACCGGTGACACGACCCGGACCTGCTGCGGCGCAGCGCGCAGCGTGGCACGAAGGATGAGCGCCATCGCCGCCTCCTGCGGATAAGTCGTGAGTGGCAAATGGTGTTGGAACACCATTTGCCACTCACGGACGGCGGGTCAGCTGCCTGGTCACGCCGCGGCGGCCGTTGGTCTCTCCGAGCGGGGACGGCGCGCCGTAGGTGACGTCGATGCCGCGGTGCTGGGCGGCGTGCACGATGCCGGGCATGGCTCGCTCGGCGAGCGCGGCGATGGTCATGGCCGGGTTGACCGTCAGGCCGCAGGGCACGGCGGAGCCGTCGGTGACGAAGATGCCGGGGTGGTTGCGCAGCTCATGCCGCTCATCCAGGGCGGACGTCTGCGGATCGGCACCGATGCGGCAGGACGCCAGCGGGTGCACCGTGTAGGCGCCGACCACATCGTTGGTCCATGGCGCCCCGATGGACAGGCCGTCGCGCTCCAGGATGTCCCGGCACGCCTCGTCGGCAAGCCGCCAGCCGCGCAGCGTGTTCGGCGTCGGGTTGTAGCGCAGCGACCCGCGGCCGAGCATCTGCTGGGAGATCCGGAACGCGTTGCCGGTGGGCGGCGGCGTGCCGAAAACGCCCTCGTTGTCGTCCTCGGTCATCTGGAAGATGATCAACCAGGACTTCCACTGCTCGACGAACTTCTTCTTCTCGACGCCGAACCAGGTCGGGCTGCCCGGTGCGCCGGTCACGCCGGGCGCCTGGGCGAGGATCGTGCCGAGGCCCGGCGGGAAGTACAACTGCTCGAGCGAGAACCGCTCGTACTCCGGCCGCGCGCCGTCCAGGTAGTCCCAGCAGGCCACGGTTGGGCCCTTGCCGATCTGGAACGCCTCGTAGGCGACCTCACGACCGTCCACATGCCGGGACAGGCCGAGCACGTCGCGAACCCGGTCCTCGTTCATCGCGACCGTGTAGAGCCGCTCGCCGTTGCCGGAGAAGTAGCGGCCGACCGCGGGCGGCATCGTGCCGAGATGCTCCTCGGAGCGCTGCAGGATCACCGGGGTGGCGCCGGCGCCGGCGGCCAGGACGACAATCTTGGCCTCGATCACGCCGTTGCCGACCTGCACCCGGTAGTCCGCATCGTCGACGACGTTGTAATGCACCTGGTAGCCGCCGTCATGGGTCCTGGTGAGGTACTGCACCTCGTGCAGCGGCCGGATCTGCGCGCCGTGCGCGAGCGCCGCCGGCAGGTAGTTGAACAGCAGCGACCGCTTCGCGTCGAACCGGCAGCCGGCCATCATCCAGTTGCAGTTGGTGCACTTGGTGGTGTCGATGCCGACCGGGACCGGGTTCGCGGTGTGGCCGGCGTTGTTGCACGCCGCGGCCCACAGCCCGCCGGGGTAACTGACGTCGGTCCAGTCCTGGGTGCTGGCCGGGATGGACTCGGCCACCCGGTCGTACCACGGGTCGAGGGTGTCCCGGTTGATGCTCGCCGGCCACATCCGCCGGCCGATGCTGCCGTGGCGCTCGAAGATGAACCGGGGCGCGCGGGGCAGCGCCGCGAAGTACACCACGCTGCCGCCGCCGACGCAGTTGCCGCCGAGCACGCTCATACCGTCGCCGGCGACGAAGTCGAACACCCGGGTGTAGGACTTGCCGAGCAGGTAGTCGTGGTCGAAGTCCTTGCCCTCCAGCCACGGCCC
>DASXTS010000118.1:0-1912 GCA_036505275.1 Pseudonocardiaceae bacterium | reverse complement strand
TCTCGATCCACCGCGCCGATGGTGACGTGATGCAGCTCGTCATCGCGGGGCATGGCAAGGGCACCCGCTGGCTGGTCCGGCAAGCGGTCGGTGCCGTCCTCGATGTCGTCACTCCGCTCGGCCGGCCCTTCCCGCTTCCCGGGATCGACCCCGCCCTTCCTGCGCACGCTCCTGCAGCGCCCACACCTGCCACGGGTTCGGCGGTCGGTGGGTCAGCTGCCGCCCCCCTTGGAGCGCCTCCGCCTGCTACGGCCTCGGCGGCCGGTCGATCAGCTGCCGCGCCTGACCTCGTGCGTTCGGCTTGTGTCCTCGCCGGCGGCGGTTACGGCAGCGCGCCCCTTTTCGCGTTGTCGGACCGGCTGCAGGCGCGTGGCCATCCCGTGCACTTCGTCCTCGGTGCGGCCACCAAGGATCGGCTCTTCGGCGTCGACCAGGCGAAGGCATTCGCGGCTTCGGTAACGGTCATGACCGACGACGGGTCAGCCGGCCGCCAGGGCTTGGTCTCCGACGCGCTACCAGGGCTCCTGACCGCCAATGCCGCCGAGACGGTCTACGCCTGCGGACCGATGGGGATGCTGCACGCCGTCACCGAGATCGCCACAGCGGCTGGCGTACGGGCCTACTGCGCCGTGGAGGAATCGATGGCCTGCGGCATCGGCGTTTGCATGACCTGCGTCCTGCCCGTTGTCTGGCCGGACGGGCGGACCCGGATGACGCGGTCGTGCACCGACGGTCCGGTCTTCGACGGATCCCTGGTCCGCTGGTCCGACGTCGGCACAGTCCCCGCCGATTGCGTCGGGGCCATGGGGCTTGGAGCCTGAGAATGACCGAGATCCGATCCGGCCACGGCGCCGATCACCGCCGCCGCGGCGACGCCAACGGCGGGAGGCCTACCGGCCATCCAGAGCACACCTACGACAGCGGGTCGTCTGGCGCGGTCGTCGACATGACCACCAGCCTCGCCGGCGTCGAGCTGCCGAACCCGGTGATGACCGCCTCGGGTTGCGCGGCAGCGGGCCGGGAGCTGGACCAGTTCTTCCCAGTCGATGAGCTCGGGGCCGTGGTCACCAAGTCGATCATGTTGGCGCCGCGCGCCGGACGCGCGACCCCGCGAATGGCCGAGACACCGTCCGGGATGCTCAACTCCATCGGCTTGCAAGGACAGGGAATCGACCAATTGTGCGCGTCCGATCTCCGCTGGCTTCGTGACCGCGGCGCCCGGGCGGTGGTGT
Source organism: Pseudonocardiaceae bacterium (assembly GCA_036505275.1). Taxonomy (GTDB): domain Bacteria; phylum Actinomycetota; class Actinomycetes; order Mycobacteriales; family Pseudonocardiaceae; genus DASXTS01. The sequence continues at coordinate 680 of DASXTS010000118.1, read as the reverse complement.
CTATCGCCGGTGGCAGCGTCGAAGAGTACGCGAAGATCGCCGGACGGCTCGGCGACGAGATCAGCCGTTCCGGCACGGAAGGTGCGAAGGATGGCGCGATAGCCCTCGTCGAGGTCAACATCTCCTGCCCCAACGTGGAGGACCGCGGCCAGGTTTTCGCCTGCGATCCGGTCGCGGCTGGTGCCGTGGTCGAAGCCGTCCGTGCGGAGCTTCCCGGTCGTGTCCCCGTCTTCGCGAAGCTCTCGCCCGACGTTACGGACGTCGTGTCCATCGGACGTGCGTGCGTTGCGGCCGGCGCCGACGGTCTGTCCGCCATCAACACGCTGCTCGGAATGGTCATCGACGTCGACTCGATGCGTCCGGCCCTCGCCGGCCTGACCGGTGGCCTGTCCGGTCCGGCGATACGGCCGGTCGCGGTGCGTTGCATCTGGCAGCTGCACGCCGCGCTGCCCGACGTACCGATCATTGGTGTGGGTGGGATCAAAACCGGCCTGGATGCGCTCGAGCTCGTGCTCGCCGGTGCGTCCGCGGTCCAGGTGGGAACGACGATCTTCCACGACCCCGGCGCTCCGATACGCGTCCTCGCCGAGCTGACCGATGCCCTCGCGGCACGTGGGTTCGCTCGCTTCACCGACTGCGTCGGGCACGCCCACCACCTCGTCCGCTCACCGCATGAGGGG
>DASXTS010000117.1:0-19191 GCA_036505275.1 Pseudonocardiaceae bacterium | reverse complement strand
GAGGAGGTGGCCAAGTTCCGCGCCGCGCGGCGGATCTGGGCGCGGATCATGCGGAACGAGTTCGAGGCGGTTTCGCCAAGGTCGCAGATGCTGCGCTTCCACACCCAGACCGCCGGCGTCCAGCTCACCGCGCAACAGCCGGAGGTGAACCTGGTGCGGGTCACCGTCCAGGCGCTCGCCGCCGTGCTCGGGGGCACCCAGTCGCTGCACACGAACTCGTTCCGCATGATCCGCGCCCAGATCCGCCGCGCGGCGCGGAACTTGGCCACCTCCTCCAGCAGGCCGGTCCTGGCCACGAAGAAGAACGCCAGCCGCGGCGCGAAGTCGTCGACGGCCAACCCCGCGCGGCGCGCCGCCCGGACGTACTCGATGCCGTCGGCCAGCGTGAACGCGATCTCCTGGGCGGGCGTGGCGCCGGCCTCGGCCATGTGATAGCCGGAGATCGAGATCGTGTTCCAGCGCGGCAGCTCGGTCTTGCAGTACCGGAAGATGTCGGTGATCAGCCGCAGCGACTGGGCCGGCGGATAGATGTACGTGCCGCGGGCGATGTACTCCTTGAGCACGTCGTTCTGGATGGTGCCGGTGAGCTTGGCCGGGTCGATCCCGGCATGTTCGGCCACGAGCTGGTAGAGCAGCAGCAGTACCGCGGCCGGCGAGTTGATCGTCATCGAGGTGGACACCTCGTCCAGCGGTATGCCGTCGAAGAGCGTCCGCATGTCCTCGATGGAGTCGATCGCCACGCCCACCTTGCCGACCTCGCCGGAGGCCACCGGCTCGTCGGAGTCGAAACCCATCTGGGTGGGCAGGTCGAACGCCACGGACAGGCCGGTCTGCCCGGCGCGCAGCAGCTGGTGGTAGCGCGCGTTGGACTCGGTGGCCGTGCCGAACCCGGCGTACTGGCGCATGGTCCACGGCCGCTGGGTGTACATCGTCGGGTACACGCCGCGGGTGAACGGGAACTCGCCCGGCTCCCCGAGCCGCTCGGCCAGCCCCGGCGCCACATCGTCGGGCCGGTACACCGGCCGCAGCTCGAACCCGGACTCGGCCCGCTTTGGCTCGCCCATGCGCCTATCGCACCACAGCCGGACCCAGATCGACGCCCGAGTGGACAATGTGCCGGTGAGCACTTCCGGACCGCGCTACCTGGCGGGCAGGTACCGGCTGGAGGAGGTGCTCGGCCGCGGTGCGACCGGCACGGTGTGGGCCGCCTACGACGAGGTGCTGCGGCGCCGGGTCGCGGTCAAGGAGGTGCCGCCGCCACCGGGCATGCCGCGCGCCGAGGCCGAGGCACTGCGCGAACGCACCCTGCGCGAGGCACGCGCCATCGCGGTGCTCTCGCACCCCAACGTGGTGACGCTGTTCGACGTGGTTCGCGAGGACGGCGAGCCGTTCGTGGTGATGGAGCTGCTGCCGGCCGACAGCCTCGCCAAGGTGATCTCCGAGCGTGGCCCGCTGGACGTCGCCGGCGCGGCGCAGGTCGGCTACGCGGTGGCCAGTGCGCTGCACGCGGCGCACGACGCCGGCATAACACACCGTGACGTCAAACCGGGCAACGTGCTCATCGGCGCCGGCCCGGACGACGGCCGGATCAAGCTCACCGACTTCGGCATCGCGCGCAACGTCGCCGATGCGCGGATGACGGTGACCGGCATGACGCTCGGCTCGCCGGCGTTCATCGCGCCGGAGGCCGCCTCGGGTGGCGTGGTCGGTCCGGCCGCGGACCTGTGGGGCCTCGGCGCGACGCTCTTCGCCGCGGTGCATGGCCGCCCGCCCTATGACGCGGGGGACGCCCTGTCCACCGTGGCTGCCGTGGTCAACGGCGAGGTGCCCCGGCCGGCCGACGGCCCGCTGGCGCCGGTGATCAGCGGCCTGATGGTCAAGGACCCGACCCGGCGGATGCCGCTGGCCGAGGTCTGCCGCCTGCTGCGTCCGCTGCTGCCGGCCGACGGCCGGGTACTGCACGACGCATCGGAGACCACGGTGCTGCCGTTGCCGGCCGAGTCCACGGTCGGCCTGCCGATTGCCGCGGCGGCCGACGCCACCGGTCGCACCGACCTCAACGCGCCGCTGGCGGCAGATCCCGGGCCGCTGCCGTTCGCACCGCGGCCCATTGGCGGCAGTGGGGTTGGGGTTGGGGTTGGCGGCGGGGTCGGGATTGGTGGCGGCGCCGGGCGTGGCGGCTCCCGCGGTCTGGCCAGCGGTCAGGCCAGCGGTGTCGCCGACGGCGTCGCCGGCGGCGTGGCCGGCGGCGTAGCAGGGGCCGGCAGGTCCGCCGGAGCCGCCCGTGTGCGGGTCTCCGGGCCGTACCCGGGCGCCGGGGGGTTGGCGGCGCGTCGGCGGCGCTCCTGGGTCGCTACGGTCGCGCTGGCGCTGGGTGTGGTGCTGATCTTCGCTGGCGGCGCGGCCGGTGGCTTCGGGCTGTCCCGGTGGGCGGCCGGCGCACCACTGCTGCCGCAGCTGTCCGCCGGCGGCACAGCAGGCACAGCAGGCCCAGGAGGCCGAGGCGGCGCAGCGAGCCAGCGCGGCGAGGGCCGCGACGCCCTGCGAGTGCAGCGGATCTCGGTCACCAATGACCGGCCGGGGTCCACCGAGCCCCTGATCGCCACCTTCACCATCGGCGTGCCCGACGGCTGGGCCACCTACCGGCCGCCGCTGGGCGACGAGGACACGCCGATCATTGCGATGTTCGTTTCGCCCGAGGGCAACCGCGCCATTGCTGTGGACCACCTACCGGGCTACTACCCGGCCGGGTCCGTCAAGAGCTACCTGGCCGACCTGAGGGCCAGCATGGCCAGGCCGGTCGACGACCTGGTCGCGCAGCCGGTCAACCCGGCGGGGCCGCCCGCGGACGGTGCGAGGGAGGGGCCGTTCGAGACCAGCTTTCGCACGGTGCAGCGTGGCTCGGGCGGCACCGGCGGCGAACTGCTGCGCACCACCCTGGTCTACCTCCGGCCCACGGCCACGGATCTCTGGGTGATCAAGGTCATCGTGCCGTCCGACCAGCAGAAGGCCGCCGACGCCTTGTACTCGGCGGTGGTGGGGAGCTTCGCTCCCTCGTGAGTGGTCAGTGGTGCTGGCACACCATTTACCACTCACGACCCATACGCTGCACGGCCATGACCGACGAGACGGTTGCGCAGGCGGCCGACGCGCTGCGCCGTGCCACCAGAACCGGCAGTCACGAGATCGCCGTGGTGCTGGGTTCCGGGTGGCGGCCGGCGGCCGACGTCATCGGCGAACCGTCCGCCGAGGTGGCCATGGCCGAGCTGCCCGGCTTCACCCCGCCGGCTGTCGCGGGCCACGGCGGCAGCATCCGCTCCGTGCGGGTCAACGGCCGCCGGGTGCTGGTGATGCTCGGCCGCACGCACGGCTACGAAGGCCACGGCGTCGCGGCGGTGGTGCACGGCGTGCGGACCGCAATCGCGTCCGGCGCGCGCATCATCGTGCTCACCAACGCTGCCGGCGGCCTGCGCGAGGGCATCCAGGTCGGCCAGCCGGTCCTGATCAGCGACCACCTCAATCTCACCGGCAGGTCGCCGCTGGTCGGCCCGGCCTTCGTCGACCTGACCGACCTCTACTCGCCGCGGCTGCGCGCAGTCGCCACCGGGATCGACCCGACGCTCACCGAGGGCGTCTACGCCGGCCTGAACGGCCCGCACTTCGAGACCCCCGCCGAGATCCGCATGCTGCGCACCTTGGGCGCCGACCTGGTCGGCATGTCCACGGTCCTGGAGGCCATCGCCGCGCGCGCCGGCGGGGCCGAGGTCTTCGGCCTCTCGCTGGTCACCAACCTGGCCGCCGGCATCACCGGCCAGCCCCTCGACCATCGCGAGGTCCTCGCGGCCGGCCGGGCCGCGGCCACCCGCATGGGCCAGCTTCTGCGCGACCTCGTGGCCGGCGCCTGATACCTGCCGCGCTGGTACACCGGCGAACCGGGGCACGTCGGCTAGGGTCGCGGGTCGTGGCGGGACTCACGCCGGTACTTCGGGACGCGGCGTTCCGGTGGATCGCTGACGACCCGGACGCCGGAGACCGGGCGCAGCTGCAGCGGGTGCTGGCTGACGCGATGGCGGGCAACCAGCAGGCCGCCGTGGAGCTGGCGGAGCGGATGGCCGGGCCGCTGGGCTTCGGCACCGCGGGGCTACGCGGGGTGGTGCGGGCCGGACCGAACGGGATGAACACAGCGGTGGTGCTGCGGACCACGGCTGGGCTGGCATCCTGGCTCAACGCCAACGGCCACGGCGGGGGGACGGTGGTGGTCGGCCGGGATGCCCGGCACCGCTCGGCGGAGTTCTGCGCGGCGGCGGCCGGGGTGCTGGCGGCCGCCGGCTTCGACGTGCGGGTGCTGCCCGAGCCGCTGCCGACGCCAATCACCGCGTACGCGGTGCGCCGGCTGCACGCGGTGGCCGGCGTGCAGATCACGGCGTCGCACAACCCGCCGCGGGACAATGGGTACAAGGTGTACCTGGACGACGGCGCGCAGCTCGTACCGCCGGCGGACGTACAGATCGAGGCCGAGATAGCCGCAGCGCCACCGGCCGTGGCCGTACCGACGAAGGACACGTGGACGACGCTCGGGGACGACCTCGTGAAGTCCTATGTGGACAGCGCGGCGGCCAGGGCCACCGGCACCGCCAAGGCGCTGAAGATCGTCACGACGCCTCTGCACGGCGTCGGTGGACTGACCCTGCGGGCCGCGCTGCACCGGGCGGGCTTCGCCGACGTCCACGACGTGCCGGACCAGCGAGAGCCCGACCCCGACTTTCCCACCGTGCCCTTCCCCAACCCGGAGGAGCCGGGCGCCGTCGACCGGCTGCTCGCGCTCGCCGCCGACATCGGCGCGGACCTGGCCATCGCGCTGGACCCGGACGCGGACCGCTGCGCGCTGGGCGTGCCAACCACGGAAGGCGGCTGGCGGATGCTCAGCGGCGACGAGACCGGTGTGCTGCTCGGCCGGCACGTGCTCACCACCCTGGATCGGACGACCCACCCCGAACCGCTGGTCGCCACCACGATCGTGTCCTCGTCGCTGCTCGGCGCGATCGCGAAGGAGTACGGAGCGCGCTACGACGAAACGCTCACCGGCTTCAAGTGGATAGTGCGGGCTGGCGACGGCAAGGGCACCGGCTTGGTCTTCGGCTACGAAGAGGCGCTCGGGCTGTGCGTCGACCCCGATGTGGTGCGCGACAAGGACGGCATCTCAGCGGCCGTGCTGGCCTGCGATCTCGCCGCCACCCTCGAGGCCGCCGGCCGCACCCTGCTGGACGACCTGGACGCCATCGCCGTTCAACACGGGGTGCACCTCACGGAGCCGGTGACCGTGCCGCTGGCCGGATCGGCCGGCGCCGCCATGGCCAGGGTGCGGGCCGGCCTGCCGTCCACTGTGGACGGTCAGCCGGTGCGCGCAGAGGACCTGCTCCCGCGCACCGACGGCGTGCGGCTCTCCGGTGCGGGCATGCGCGTGGTGGTCCGCCCGTCCGGCACCGAGCCCAAGCTCAAGGCGTACCTGGAGGTAGTGGCGCCGGTGGCCGACCCGGCGGCGCTGCCGGCGGCGAAGGAGCGGGCCCGCACGCGGCTGGCCACGCTGCGCACCGCGGTCCGCGCCCTGCTCGCCGGCTGAGTCCGGCTGAGTCCGGCTGAGTCCGGCTGAGTGCGGCTGAGTCCGGCTGAGTCCGGCGGAGGCATCGGGTCAGTCGGCGCGCTTGCCCCAGGTCTCCAGCCAGTGCGCCACCTCGGGCACCTCGACCTCGCCGCGGCTGATCCGGCGGATGACGTCGAGCGCCGCGTCGTCGTCGGCGTCCACCCACCAGCCGTTGAGATCGCAGAACGTGACCACGGCCAGCCAGCCCAGCCGCCAGTTGCCCTCCTCCAGCGGCCGGGTGCGCACGATGGAGTCCAGCAGCGCGGCGGCCTTCAGCCACAGCGTCGGGTACGCCTCGGCCCCGAGCATGGTGGCGCGGGGCCGGTACGCAGCAGTGTCAAGCAGACCGGCGTCACGCACGACGAGATCGCCGGCGCCGACCGTAGTGGCGATCATCAGCAGGTCGGCGCCGTCCAGGTAGTTCGTCACGTGGCAGTGCTCAGACTGGGCTCAGGCCGTACCCAGCCGGTCCAGCAGGCCCTGGTATCTGGGCAGCGCGCGGTCCAGCGCCTCGGTCAGCCGCTGCTCCCTGCGGTGCCGCGCCCAGCGCTCGGCGACGGCCAGCCGCACGATGTCCTGCTTCGATCGCCCCTCGGCGGCCGCCAGCTCGTCGAGCCGGCGGTTCTCCTCGTCGGTCAACCGCAAAGTCATCGCCATTCGAGCGATGGTATCACGGCGATACCAGGCCTGCCGACCCAGACGTGTCGTTCTGACCGCGACGAGGAGCCGTAGGCCAGTCGCTGGGCGCCATCGGCTGGTTGTGCCCGCGGACCGCCATCCGGATCTGCTCGACGATCTCCCGCAGCAATCCGCAACGCGGTGGCCGGTGGTGGGTCGGCGAGCAGCACGTACGCCAGCAGACTGACCGAGACCACGGCCAGCGCCAGCGTCACCAGATCCACCAGGCCGGAGGGCGGGGTGGTCGCCATCTCGCGGACCATCGGGCCTCAGACCGCGCCGAACTGGCGGTCCCCGGCGTCGCCGAGGCCGGGCACGATGAAGCCGGAGTCGTTGAGCCGCTGGTCCACGGCCGCGGTCACCACGCGCACCGGCAGCCGGCATGCCTCGAGGTGGCGGATGCCCTCCGGCGCGGCGAGCGCGCAGATCGCGGTGACGTCGGTGGCCCGGCGGTCGGTCAGCAACCGGATGGTGTGCGCCATCGAGCCGCCCGTGGCCAGCATCGGGTCCAGCACGAACACCGGCCGACCGGCCAGCGAGTCCGGTAGCGATTCCATGTACGGCGTCGGCTGCAGGGTCTTCTCGTCGCGGGCCAGCCCGACGAAACCCATCTGCGCCTCCGGGATCAGGGCGTGCGCCTGATCGGCCATCCCCAGCCCGGCCCGCAGCACCGGCACCAGCAGTGGCGGGTTGGCCAGCCGGCGGCCCACGGTGCGCGCCACCGGGGTGTGGATCGGCTCGTCAACCACCGCGGCGCCGCGGGTCGCCTCGTAGATCAGCATCAGGGTCAGCTCACGCAGCGCGGCCCGGAAGGTGGCGTTGTCGCTGCGGGCGTCGCGCATTGTGGTCAGCCGGGCGGCGGCGAGAGGATGATCGACGACCAGCACATCCATGTCGCGGTACCGTAGCCGTTCGCCAGGAGCCGAGCCGATGTTCGATGCGCTGTATCGCAAGTCCCGCCTCCGGGTGTCCGAACTGGCCAGATCGCTGACCGACGAGCAGCTCGGCACTCGGGTCGCCGGCACCCCGCGCTGGACCGGCCGCCAGGTGGTGGCCCACCTGGTCGGGGTGGCCACCGACGTCGTCGCCGGAAACCTGCACGGCGCGCCGCAGGAGCATTGGACCGCCGCACAGGTCACAGCGCGGGAGGGTCGCACGGTGGATGAGCTGCTGGCCGAGTGGGACGAGGCCGGGCCGGCGGTCGAGGCCGGGCTGGCCGACCGGTCGGTGCGGCCGGTCACGGTGTTCGACTTGGTCACCCACGAGTGCGACCTGCGGGAGACGTTCGGCCTCGGCCGGCCGCCCGCGGAGGACGTGCACGCAGTGGCCGGCGCGGTGGCCAAGGGCCGGATAAAGGGATTCGGCGGCCAGGGCACGCTGCTGATCCGGGCCGGCGACCGGGAATGGAGCGGCGGCGACGGCCCGCCACGTACCGAACTCACCGTCGAGCCGTACGAGCTACTCCGCGGGCTGATCAGCCGGCGGTCCCGGAGCCAGATGCGGGCCTGGCAGTGGGCCGGCGACGGGAACGTCGACGGGCTGATCGAGGAACTGCCCGTGTTCGGGGCCCGCGACGACGACCAGCCGACGCCGGCCTGACCGGTCAACCGCGGCACCTGGCCCCAACGAGGTCACCGTTTGCACACCGGTAGGGTGTCCGGCGACTTCGCCACCCCGAGGTGTAGCCGTGCCCGAACTCGACTCTGCCAGGCCGGTGTTCGTCGACCCGTCGGGCCGCCGCGGCCGCGCGCTGCGCATGATCGCCGCCGCCGCCGCGACCGTCACCGTCGGCTACCTCGCGCTGCTGCTGCTGGCCGTGTTCGGCGCGCCGCTACCACCCGCGGCCGAGCTGCCGCTGCCGCCGGGGCTCGGCACGGATGCGGCGGCCAACGGCACGCAGCCCACCGACGGTGAGCCGCCACCAGCCCCGGCGACCACCGATGACCAGGTGTCCAGTACCAGCCAGCCGCGCACCGCCACGGCGCCGAGCCAGACGACCGCGCCGTCCGCACAACCGGCGCCGGCGTCCAGCACGCCGGGGCGCCGGTCGTCCCGGCCGGCCGAGCCACCGACCGGGCCGCCGGGGCAGAGCAAGATTCCGACCACGCCGCCCGGGCACAACTGAGCGTGGCCAGGCACCGGCTCACCCGCACGCCGCCACCGCGTGCCCACTGGGTGCTGCTGGCCAGCGCGATCCTGCTGACCGCCGGCGGGCTGGCCGTGGACGGCTTGGTGCTCGGTCACGGCCGCGACCCCAGCCCGGACACCCGGCCGCCGGTCGCCGGCGCCCCGCCGGAGTCGGTGACCACCGGCGGGCCGGTGATCGACGCCCGCGGCGGCACGCCGCGGGCCAGCCACCTGCCGGACAAGACGATCGCGCTGACCTTCGACGACGGCCCCGACCCGCGGTGGACCCCGCAGATCCTGGACGTGCTGCGCCGGCACGGCGTGCCGGCCACGTTCTTCGTCACCGGCGCCGGCGCGGCCAGCCACCCGCTGCTGCTGCGCTCGGTGGTGGCGGATGGCCATGAGGTCGGCAACCACACCACGACGCACGCCGACCTTGGCACCTCCTCCCCCGGCCGGGCCGGCTGGGAGGTGCGGCAGAACCAGGTCGTGCTGGCCGGCGCGGCCGGCCGGCAGACCGCGCTGCTGCGTCCGCCGTACTCCTCCACCCCGGACGCGGTGGACGGCGCCGGCTGGCGGGCCATCCAGCGCGCCGCCGTGCTCGGCTACCTCGTGGTGCTCGCCGACCTGAACACCAAGGACTGGCAGCGGCCAGGGGTGGACGCGATCGTCGCCGGCGCCACGCCGCCCGACCAGCACGGCGCGATCGTGCTGCTGCACGACGGCGGCGGCGACCGCGCCCAGACGGTGGCCGCGGTGGACCGGCTGATCCCCAAGCTGCGGGCGGACGGCTGGCGGTTTGCCACCGTCTCCGGCGCGCTCGGCGCCGCCGACACCAGCTCGCCGGCCGGCACCGGCCAGCGGGTGCTCGGCTTCGCCTCGATCGCCGCCGCGCAGTTCGCCACGCTGCTCGGCACGGTGCTGCCCTGGCTGCTGATCGTCGCCACCGTGCTGGCCCTGCTCCGGGCGGTGATCGTGCTGGCCGCCGCGCTGCTGCACCGGCGCACGAGGCGGCGGCGGTGGCGCCCGCCGGCCGCCCGCGACGGGCCGCCACCGGTGACGGTGATCGTGCCGGCGTACAACGAGCGCGCCTGCATCGCGGCCACCGTTCGCTCGATCCTGGCCAGCCGGCACCGGCCGCTGTACGTGATAGTCGTCGACGACGGCTCAAGCGACGGCACGGCCGAGGAGGTGCGCCGGCTGCGCTCACCCCACGTGTGGCTCATCCGGCAGGACAACCAGGGCAAGGCGGCCGCGATGGCCAACGGCCTGAGCGCGGCCCGCACCGAGCTGGTCGTGCTGGTCGACGGCGACACGGTGGTGGAGCCAGGCACCGTCACCGAACTGGTGCGACCATTCGCTGACGCATCCATCGGCGCGGTATCCGGCAACGCCAAGGTCGGCAACCGGCACGGCCTGCTCGGGCGCTGGCAGCACATCGAGTACGTGATGGGCTTCAACCTCGACCGGCGGATGTACGACGTGCTGGAGTGCATGCCCACCGTGCCGGGCGCGGTCGGCGCCTTCCGCCGGCAGGCGATCGCGGACGCCGGCGGGGTGCCGGGCGACACGCTCGCCGAGGACACCGACCTGACCATGGCGCTGTTGCGGGCGCACTGGCGGGTGGTGTACGCGACGCGGGCCCGGGCGTGGACCGAGGCCCCGGCCGACCTCGGCCAGCTCTGGAAGCAGCGTTACCGCTGGTGCTACGGCACCCTGCAGGCGATGTACAAGCACCGGCACGCGGTCGTGGAGCGGGCCGGCGGCGGGCGCCTCGGCCGGCGCGGGTTGCCCTACCTGCTGCTGTTCCAGGTGCTGCTGCCCATGCTCGCCCCGGTCGTGGACGTCGCCGCGGTGTACACCGCGCTGTTCGACCCGATGCTGGCGTTGGTCACCTGGTCGGCCTTCCTGCTGCTGCAGCTGGTGCCGGCGGTGGTGGCGTTCCGGCTGGACGGCGAGCGCCTCGGGTCGCTGTGGTCCCTACCGCTGCAGCAGTTCGTCTACCGGCAGCTGATGTACCTGGTCGTGATCCAGTCCGTGGTCACGGCGGTGGCCGGGGCCCGGCTCCCCTGGCACAAGTTGACCCGTGCCGGCCAGGTCGCGCAGCCCCCGCCGGTCAGGGCTCGCTAGGTCGAGCTATCGCCTCGCCACTCGATGGGCACAGGGTGCATCGCACCGGGCGGGCCGCCGCGGACGCTCCGGTCTTGTGCGTTGACCCTCAGCGGGTGCCGTCGATAAGTGCCTCAGTGGGTTCGGACGAAGCGGACGATCTCCGCGCCGAGCACCTCGCCGGCGTCCTCCTGCAGGAAGTGGCCGGCCCCGGTGATCGTCGGGTGCTGGCTGCCGTCCGCGCCGGGCACCATCCTGGCCAGCACCGGCGCCATCTGCCCGGTGATCGGGTCCGAGTCGCTGAAGGCCACCAGGAACGGCTTGCGCCACCCGGAGAGCGCCGCCCAGGCCGCGCGGTTGGCCTGGGTCGCCGGATCGTCCGGCGTGATCGGCACAAGCCCCGGCATGGCCCGCGGGCCGGCCTTGAACGTCTCGTCCGGGAACGGCGCGTCGTACGCGGCTTTGACGTCGTCCGGCATGGGCCGAAGGCAGCCGTTCTGCACCGCGCGGCCCACGTCCAGGGTCGGCGCCGTGCGCATCGCCTCCTTGAACCGGTGCCACACCTGCGGCATCTCCTGGTCGCCGGTCACCAGCCCGGTGTTCGCGGCCACCACCCTGGCGAACCGGTCGCCATGCTCGGCCACCAACCGCAGCCCGATCATCCCGCCCCAGTCCTGCCCGACCAGCGTCACCTCGCGCAGGTCCAGCACGTCGAACACCAGCGCGCGGATCCACTCCACGTGCCTGGCGTAGCTGTGGTCTGCGATTTCGGACGGCTTGTCGGACCGGCCGAACCCCACCAGGTCCACCGCCACCGCGCGCAGCCCGGCCGCGGCCAGCGGCGGGATCACCTTGCGGTACAAGAAGGACCAGCTTGGCTCGCCGTGCAGCAGCAACACCGGCTGGCCATCCGCCGGCCCCGCGCTGACGTACGCCATCCGCAGCGTGCTGCCGTCGCCGTCCTGCACCTCGCCGTATCCGACCGGGTAGTCGAAGCCCTTGACGTCGGCGAAGCGCTGCTCCGGTGTGCGCAATATCCGCATGCCGACGATCCCTACCGCAGCGCAGCCGCACGAGCAAGGCGGTCGGCCTGGCGGGTGGTCTCCGGCAGCCGGTGCCGGCGGCTCAGAGCCAGCACATGGGCGCAGGCGGTGTCCAGGTCGATGCGATGGCCGACCGAGACGAACACCGGCCGGACCCCGTCCTGGGTGCGCAGCGCACGGCCGACGACGTCGCCGCTGTCGATCAGGTCGGTCCACGAGCCGCGCGGCTCGGCCGGCGGCCGGTAGGCCCCGTTGGGGGTCTTGGCCACTCCGATCGTGGGAACGTCAGCGAGCACGCCGAGATGACAGGCCAGCCCGAACCTGCGCGGGTGAGCGAGGCCGGCACCGTCGCACACCAGCAGGTCCGGGGTGCTGGTCAGGGCGCGCAGCACGGTGAGAATGGCCGGCAGCTCGCGGAACGCAAGAAACCCCGTCCGGTACGCAAACCCCGCGCGACCCTCGGCCGTCCGCGCCTCGACGGCGTGCAGCGTGCCGGCGTCCAGCACGACGGCGGCTGCGGTCACCCGGTCGCTGCCCGGCCGGTAGGCGACGTCCACGCCGGCCGCGGTGGCGATCGTCCGCGGCCCCGGTCCGGCGGTGTCGACCAGTGGCCGCAGCTCGTCCTGCAGGGCGGCGGCCTCGGCGATCGACGACGGCCACCGCGGGCCGGCGCAGTCGGGCAGGCGAGCGGGCCGCCCGGCGGAGCCCGGCACCTCGTCGATCATAATGTTGGGTCGAACATAATGTTGCGAGCCCGTTGTCCTTCGGCAGTCAGCCTTTGAGTGCATCGTGCCCGATTTGTCCGCATTGGAGCAGCGGCTGTTTGCGCTGTGGAGCGTTCCGCCCGACACCGACGAGGACCCGGTCGTCGCCGTGGACGCGCCGACGGCGGTGGCGGACCTCGTCGAACGGGCCCGGGTGTTGCACCGAGCGTTCACCGAGAACGAGATGACCTGCTCACGCTCACCGACGGCCGGGGTCAGCCAGATCTGGGGTGCTCGCCGACGAACTCCAACGGCTGGTCCAGGTGGACGCCCTCGGCACCCTCGGCACCTGACACCGTCGCCGGCCGGCCGCGTCCTCGTCAGGCGACGAAGGGACTACCGTCGTCGTTGTCGATCTCGTCCAGCAGTCGACGTTCCTCGGTGAAAAACGGCCCGACGAAGGAGTGGGTCCACCGGCGACGGAACTCCGCGCCGGGCTACGGTCCGACCCGTGGAACGGATCGAGGCCGACGTGCTGATCCCCGGCCGGGGCGAGCCGGTGCCGGATGGCGTGCTGGTGATGGACGGCGAGGTGATCGAGTACGCCGGCCCGCGGGCGGCGGCGCCGGACACCCCGAGTGCGACGGTGACCACGGCAGCCGCGGTGCTGCCCGGGCTGTGGGACTGCCACGGCCACTTCCTCGGCGTGCGGCAGCTCGACCTCACGATGCTCGCGCACCAGCCGATCGCGCTGCGCGCGGCCCGCGCCGCGGCCGACCTGCGGGCGGCGCTGGACGCCGGGATCACCACCGTGCGGGAGGTCGGCGGGCTCGGCGTGTACCTGGCGGCGGCGGTCGAGGAGGGCACCCTGCCTGGGCCGGCGATCTACGCCGCGGGAGCGATCCTGTCCGCCACCGGCGGCCACGGCGACCTGCACTCCGAGTCGTTGGCGACCATGCACGAGCTGGCCGCCGCCGGCGCCGAGCTACGGCTGTGCGACGGGCCGGCCGAGTGTGCCCGCGCGGTGCGCGAGCAGCTCCGCCGGAACGCGAGGGTGATCAAGATATGTGTCAGCGGCGGTGTGATGTCGGAGGTCGACCACCCGATCCACCAGCAGTTCACCGCGCCGGAGCTGGCCGCGATCGTCGAGGTGGCTGGCATGGCCGAGCGGGTGGTCGCGGCACACGGGCACGGCAAGCCGGGGATCATGGCCGCAATCGAGTCTGGGGTCCGCACCATCGAGCACGGCACGTACCTCGACGATGAGGTCTGCGCCGCGATGGTGGAGAGCGGCACCGTGCTCGTGCCGACCAGGACGATCATCGAGGAGATCCTGGCCTCGCGCAGCGTGCCGCCGTACGCCATGGTCAAGCTGGAGGCGATCGCCGAGCGGCACGCCGCGGCGCTGGCGCTGGCCCACACCAGCGGCGTCACCATCGCCATGGGCACGGACATAGCGTTGTCCGGCATGCAGCTGCCGAACTCGTGGGGCCGCAACGGCCGCGAACTCGCGCTCATGGTCGACGCCGGCATGAGTCCGCTGCAGGCCATCGAGGCCGCCACCGCCAACGGCCCGCTCACCCTCGGCGCGCAGGCGCCGCTGGCCGGGCAGCTCGTCGCCGGCTATCGCGCCGACGTCATCACGGTGGACGCGGACCCGCTCGACGACATCACCGTGCTCGCCGACCCCGTTCATGTCGTCGGTGTCTGGACCGCCGGCCGCCGCGCCAAGGGCTGAATTGCGACGATGTGACATTCCCCCAGCTCTACTGGGGAAATTCCACATCCTCGCGTGGACGGGGTGGGCGGGCGGCGGACCTAGACTCGGCGAGGTGAGCACCACGACGGCCGCGCCGGCCGAGCCGGCCGAGCTGCCGGCCGAACTGGCGGACGCAACGAGGGATGATGCGTCGCTACGGCGGTTCATGCACGGGCTCCCGGGCGTGGACCAGGTGGGCGCGGAGCTGCGGGCCGCGACGCTGGCGACCCGCAGCATCAAGAAGCAGTCGAAGCTGTGGGCCATCGACACGGCCATCCGGATGGTGGACCTCACCACGCTGGAGGGGGCCGACACCCCCGGCAAGGTGCGCTCGCTGTGTGCCAAGGCGCGCCGGCCGGACCCGGAGCGGCCCGACGTGCCGAGCGTGGCCGCGGTGTGCATCTACCCCGACCTGGTTCCGACCGCGGTGGATGCCCTGCGCGGCACGGGCATCGGGATCGCCAGCGTGGCCACCGCGTTTCCCAGCGGCCGGGCCGCCCGCGCCGTGAAGATCGCGGACGCCGAGGCCGCGGTGCGGGCCGGGGCCACCGAGGTGGACATGGTGATCGACCGTGGCGCGTTTCTCGCCGGCCACTACCGGCGGGTGTACGACGAGATCGTGGAGGTCAAGGCCGCCTGCGACACCGCGCACCTCAAGGTGATCTTGGAGACCGGCGAGCTGGTCACCTACGACAACGTGCTGCGCGCGTCCTGGCTAGCCCTGCTGGCCGGCGGCGATTTCATCAAGACCTCCACCGGCAAGATGAGCCCGGCCGCGACCCTGCCGGTGACCCACATCATGCTGCAGGCCGTGCGCGACTGGCACGCACAGACCGGCGATCGGCGCGGGGTGAAGGCGGCCGGCGGCATCCGCACCACCAAGGACGCCATCCGGTACCTGGTCGCCGTCCGCGAGGTGGCCGGGCCGGAGTGGCTGACCCCGGACCTGTTCCGGTTCGGCGCATCAAGCCTGCTCAACGACCTGCTGATGCAGCGACGCACGCAGCTGGAGGGCCACTACTCCGGCCAGAACTACGTGACGGTGGACTGATGACCACATGGGAGTACGCGCCCGCGCCCGAGAGCCGCGACATCGCGCGGCTGCGGCCGAGCTACCAGATGTTCGTGGACGGCCGGTTCGTCGACGGCGCCGGCGAGCCGTTGAAGACGATCAACCCGGCGACCGAGGAGGTGCTCGCCGAGGTTGCCACCGCCTCGCCCGCCGACGTGGACACCGCGGTGCGCGCGGCGAAGCGGGCGTACGAGCGGACCTGGTCCAAGATGCCGGGCGCGGAGCGGGCCAAGTACCTGTACCGGATCGCGCGGATGGTGCAGGAGCGAGCCCGCGAGCTGGCCGTACTGGAGTCGCTGGACAACGGCAAACCGATCCGCGAGTCCCGTGACGTGGACGTGCCGCTGGTGGCCGCGCACTTCTTCCACCACGCTGGGTGGGCGGACAAGCTGCCCTATGCGGGGTACGGCCCTGGGCCCGATGGAAATGGCCCGCGGCCGCTCGGCGTGGCCGGCCAGGTGATCCCGTGGAACTTCCCGCTGCTGATGGCCTCATGGAAGATCGCGCCCGCGCTGGCCTGCGGCAACACCGTGGTGCTCAAGCCGGCCGAGACAACCCCGCTGACCGCTCTGGTACTCGCCGAGATCGTGCAGCAGGCCGAGCTGCCACCCGGCGTGGTGAACATCCTGCCGGGTGCGGGCGACGTCGGCGCCGAGCTGGTCAATCACCCGCTGGTGAACAAGGTGGCGTTCACCGGGTCTACCGAGGTGGGCAAGCAGATCCAACGCTCGCTCGCCGGCAGCGGCAAGAAGCTCACCCTGGAGCTCGGCGGCAAGGCGGCCAACGTGGTGTTCGACGACGCGCCCCTGGACCAGGCCGTCGAGGGCATCGTCAACGGCATCTTCTTCAACCAGGGCCACGTGTGCTGCGCCGGATCCCGGCTGCTGGTGCAGGAGTCGATCGTCGACGAGCTGCTTTCCAAGCTCCACGCGCGGGTGTCCACCCTGCGGGTCGGCGACCCGCTGGACAAGAACACCGACGTCGGCGCGATCAACTCGAAGGCTCAGCTGGAGAAGATCGTCGAGCTGACCGAGTCGGGCGATGCCGAGGGCGCGCACCGGTGGACCAGCCCGTGCCCCCTGCCGGACAAGGGCTTCTTCTTCGCGCCGACCGTGTTCAGCGACGTCAGCCAGGCCATGCGGATCGCCCGCGAGGAGATCTTCGGGCCGGTGCTCTCAGTGCTCACGTTCCGCACCCCGGACGAGGCGATCGCCAAGGCGAACAACACGCCGTACGGCCTGTCCGCCGGGGTGTGGACCGACAAGGGGTCCAGAATCCTCTGGATGGCGCAGCGCATGCGCGCCGGCGTGGTGTGGGCCAACACGTTCAACCGCTTCGACCCGAGCGCGCCGTTCGGCGGGTACAACGAGTCCGGCTTCGGACGCGAGGGCGGCCGCACCGGGCTGGAGGCCTACCTCAATGTCTGACCAGGCACGGCTCGCGGTACCCAAGACATACAAGCTGTATATCGGCGGCGCGTTCCCGCGCTCCGAGTCCGGCCGCTCCTATCCGGTGCATGACAGCCGCGGCCGCTTTCTGGCCAATGCCGCGCAGGCATCCCGCAAGGACGCCCGCGACGCGGTGGCGGCCGCCCGCTCGGCGTTCCGCGGCTGGTCGGCGGCCACCGCGTACAACCGTGGCCAGGTGCTGTACCGGGTCGCCGAGCTGATGGAGGGACGACGGGCCCAGTTCGTCGCCGAGGTGACGGCGGCCGCGGGGGGGCAGGGCCGGCGAGCCGAGACCGAGGTGGACGCCGCCATCGACCGCTGGATCTGGTACGCGGGGTGGACCGACAAGATCGCCACCGTGCTCGGTGCCGCGAACCCGGTGGCCGGGCCGTACTTCTCCTTCACCGTGCCGGAGCCCACCGGCGTTGTCGCCGTGCTCGCGCCGCAGGCATCGTCGCTGCTCGGCCTGGTCTCGGTGGTGGCGCCGGTGATCTGCGCCGGGAACACCGCCGTGGTGGTGGCCGCGCAGGACCGGCCCCTGCCCGCGGTCACGCTGTCCGAGGTGCTGGCCACCTCCGACCTGCCCGGCGGCGTGGTCAATGTGCTCACCGGCCGGACCGCCGAGCTGGCGCCGTGGCTCGCCGCGCACGCCGAGGTCAACGCGCTCGACCTGACCGGCGCACCGGCCGCGATCCGCACCGACCTGGAACGCGCCGCCGCCGGCACCGTCAAGCGGGTGCTCCGCCCCCCCGACTCCGAGCCGGACTGGACCCGCCCACCCGACCTACGCTGGCTGCGCGCCTTCCTTGAGTTCAAGACCGTCTGGCATCCGATGGGCGTCTGACCGCCGCCCCTGTGAGTGGCGATGGCGTGATAGCACCATTTGCCACTCACGACTTATCCACAGGCACGGGGGTCGGCTCCGGCCGCTGGGGGGTGGATGTGGCCCTGGCCCTAGGCTGCCCGGGTACGGCATGTGTCGAGGGAGGTCAGGGTTTCATGGCGCAGGACATCGTCCCCGTCCAACTCGGGTTGACCGAGGGCGACGTGGTCACCCTGTGGGCGCCGCGGTGGCGGGAGGACGGCGAGGAGTGGGAGGCGTTCCTCGGCCATGGCGAGAGCCTGTACGTCTTCCCGGACGCCGCGCACCTGACGGCGTTCGTGCGCACCGCCACCGAGCACGACCTGATCGACCACCCGGCGTGGCATATCGTCCCGCAGCTCAGCACCGAGGAGCTCTCCCCCGACGAGACCCAGCGCTACGACCTGGTCGGCGTGCCAGAGTTGGTGGCCGGCGACCCGGACACCTGGGCCGTCGGTGACCTGGCCGACGTGCTGGCCATGGTCCGCTCGCTGGCGGAGGTGTGCGGCCTGGACGTGGTACGGGACGTGCTGGACGCGTCGGACGGCTTCGCGCTCGTCGACCAGGGGGCCGTCGCCTTCGTCGGGCGCGACGGGGAGCGGCTGTGGACCGAGATGGCCACCGTGGTGGCTGAGAGGTGGGACGACGTGCTGGACGCCATCGACGCGGTGGTCACCACGCCGGACGTGGACCCGGCCGCGGTGGCCACCGCCGAGCGGGAGCTGGCGGATGCGCGGGCGGCCGCGGACACCGGCGAGGAGCAGCCCCTGCCGGCCGTTGCCCGGTCCGACGCTGCGGCCGCCGGCGACGACGTGGCCAAGAGCGTGGCCAAGAGCGGGGCCAAGAGCGTGGCCAAGGACGAGGCCAAGGGCGTGGCCAAGGACGAGGCCGGCGACGAGGCGGATGACCGGGAGGAGGCCGAGGAGCTGGACTTCTGGGGTCAGGTCGGCATCGACCCGATCCGCATCATCAGCAGCCTCGGCGAGCACTACACGCTGCGCTGCTACCTGGACGACTCCCCGCTGTTCCTCGGCTCGGACGGCACCATCGAGGTCTTCCGCTCCCCCCGTGCGCTGGCCAAGTACCTTGCCGCCGGCGAGGAGGGCGCCACCGGCCACGACCTTGCCGGCGTCTCCACCTGGGACGACGTGGTGTCCACCGCGACCGCCGGCGACCTGAAGGTCGAGGTCCACCCGGACAACAGCTATGTGCTCACCGGGCTGGCCGACGACCTCGGCGGTGGCCCCGAGGCGGTCGACCCAACCCAGCTCGACCTGGCCGTCGAGCTCATCACCGACGCCGCCGAGTGGGCCGGCGACGACGCGGTGGCCGGCGCGCTTGTGCCGTCGGAGAGCCTCGGCTGGCTGGTCTCCTTCGTGCTGCGCCCGGATCCGACCAGGCTGGCACCGAGCGCGCCGTACGACGCCGAGGTCGCCGCCTGGAAGCAGCTCACCAACGATTTCGCGGACCGCCTGCACATCAACTGACGCCGTACCCGCCGTCGTCCCGTCTCCGCGTCGACGATGTGGAATTTCCCCAGTAGAACTGGGACGATGTGACATCGTCGCCGAACGGGGCTGGGCGCTGCTGATCACTGCAGCAGGGCGGCGTACCCGGGTTTGATCACATCGTTGATCAGGGCGAGGCGCTCGTCGAAGCCGATGAAGGACGACTTCATGGCGTTCACGGTGAACCATTGCAGGTCGGCCCAGTCATAACCGAACGCATCGACGAGGGCGGCCAGCTCA
>DASXTS010000116.1:0-16896 GCA_036505275.1 Pseudonocardiaceae bacterium | reverse complement strand
AAGACGCTGCCGGCCTTCCCGCGCCAGCAGCCCGTGCCCGGCCAGCGCATCCCCACCCTGCAAGAGGTGTTCGACCTGGTGCGTGCCAGCGGCCGCGACGACATCCGGATGAACATCGAGACCAAGATCAGTCCGCTGGTTCAGGACACCGCCGACTACGAGACGTTCACCCGCCTGCTGGTCGGGGCGATCGAGGAAGCCGGCTTCACCGACCGGGTGACCATCCAATCCTTCGACTGGCGCACCATCGACCTGGCCCGACAGCTCGACCCGCACATCGAGACCGTCGCCCTGGTCTGGCAGTACGGCCCGGCGGAGTGCGCATCGCTGGCCGACGAGTGCTCGCTGCAGGCCGTGTACGGCGACCCGTCGGTGCGCAGCCCGTGGACCGGGCGGCTGGACTGGTGGCAGCACCAGGATCTCGGCCTGCTCGTCAAGCAGATCGGCGCGTCCACCGTGTCGTCGAACGGCAGGTACACGAACCGAACCAGGGGCACTTGCCGTCGCCGGACTGGTACCTGCGGGAGGACCCGGCGTACTTCCACGGCCCGACCGTGCCGGAGCTGCAGGGGCCGCGGTACGGGCTCAAGGTTGTGCCCTACACGATCAACGACGAGCCCACCATGCAGCGCGTGATCGACCTTGGCGTGGACGGCATCATCTCCGACGACCCGGACCTGTTGGTCGCCGTGGCCAAGCGCAACGGCCTGCGCTGAGGTCAGGCCGGCCGCCACCACTCAACGCCACAGCCTGCTCGGTGGCGGCGAGCGGCTCTTCGACCACCTCGGCGATGTCCCGGTCGGCTACGCCTGCACCGAGCTGACCGGCTCGGACTCGGTCGTGCACGTCCTTCTCGAACGCTGTCATCAGGGCTGAAGATCCGGGCATCACCTAAGGCCTGTCCCCGATGCCGGCGCCGAGGTCGCCGGCTTACCGTCGTGGGCAGTGCTGATGGTCCGGCTCCGCCATTGCGGGCCGAGCTCGTATGAGGGAGACCCGATGAAGGCGATCGCGCAGGATCGGTACGGCTCATCCGACGTCCTCGAGTTCAGGGACATCGACACCCCGGTGCCTGCCGCCAATGAGGTGCTCGTGCAGGTTCAGGCGGCCTCGGTCAACGCCTACGACTGGCACTTCATGCGGGGTGACCCGTACCTGGCGCGCATGAGTCTCGGGTTCGGCGGGCCCAAGAAGAAGATCCGAGGCAGGGACTTCGCGGGTCGGGTGGCAGCCGTTGGTTCGGCCGTCGACCGGTTCCGGCGCGGCGATGAGGTATTCGGCGAAGTCGACGGCACGTTCGCCGAATACGTGTGTGTCCCGGACGACGCCGTCGAGCCGAAGCCGGCAAACCTGACCTTCGAGCAGGCGGCCGCGGTGCCGCTGGCGGGCAACACCGCCCTCATGGGCCTGCGCGACCTCGGGCGGGTACAACCGGGACAGCGGGTCCTGATCAATGGCGCCTCGGGGGGCGTCGGGACGTTCGCGGTGCAGATCGCCAAGGCGTTCGGCGCAGAGGTGACCGGTGTGTGCGGTACGAGAAATGTGGACCTGGTCCGGTCGATCGGTGCGGACCACGTCATCGACTACACCCGGGACGACTTCACCCGCAACGCAGGGCGGTACGACGTGGCGTTCGATCTGGTGGGCAACCGCTCGTTGACCGGGTGCCGGCGGGCGCTGACACCCACAGGGACCCTCGTTCTTTCCGGTGGCGGCGTGTCCAGCGGCGGCAGCCTGGTCGGGCCGATGGGTCTGATCATTCGCGGAATGGTGCTGTCCCGCTTCGTCCGCCACCGGCTGCTCATCCTCACCGCAGCGCCGAGCAGGGAGAACCTGGCCACGCTCCGAGAACTCGCAGAGTCCGGAAAGATCGCCCCGGTCATCGACCGGACGTACCCGTTGAGCGAAGCACCCGAGGCCATCCGCTACCTCGAGGTCGAGCACGCGCGCGCCAAGGTCGTCATAAGGGTGTGACCGGCCTGGCGGGTGGTCAGGCCTGAGCGGGTGTGGTGGCGCGGGCTGGGGGAGCGTCCAGGGCGCAATGCAGCCGGTGGGTGCGGTCGGTGGGCGCGGCGTGCGGGTTGCGGATGGTGGCGGCGGCGAGCACACCGGCCAGGACGCAGAGTCCGCCGGAGATGAGGGACGCCGTGTGGAAGCCCGTCGAGAACTCGGCGGGGTGCAGGTAGGCAGCGCCGGTGATGCCGGCGGCGGCCGGCAGCACGGCGACGGCGATGAGCCCGGCGGCGCGGGCGACGTCGTTGTTGACGGCGGAGGCCATTCCGGCGTGCGTGGCGGGAACGGCGGCCAGCACGGTGGCGGTGAGCGGAGCGACCGTGGTCGCCAGGCCCAGTCCGAGGACGGTCACGGCCGGCAGGACCTCGGTCAGGTAGTCGCCGCCGGGACCGACCAGGCTGAACAACGCGAGGCCGGCGCCGACCAGGACCGGGCCGACACTCATCTGCAGCCGTGGCCCGATGCGCGCGGCGAGTGCACCGGAGCGGGCCGACAGCACCAGCATGATGACCGTAAGTGGCAGCAACGAGATGCCGGCCTGCAGCGCCGTGTAGCCGGACACCTGCTGCAGTTGGATGGGCAGCAGGAAGAGCGCTCCGCCGAGAGCGCCATACACCGCGAAGGTCACCAGGTTGGTCGCGGTGAACTGGGTGGAGGCGAACATGTCCATCGGCAGCATCGGCGAGCGGGCGCGGCGCTCCCAGGCCAAGAATGCGGCGAGCAGGACGATCCCGCCGATCAGGGCGGCCAGCACCCCGGGGCTGCCCCAGCCGCTGGCCGGGCCCTCGATCAGCCCGTAGGTGAGCCCGACCAGGCCGAGCGTGACGAGCACCCCGCCGACGAGGTCGACTCGCCCGGTTGCCTCGGGGTCGTGGGACTCGGGAACATGCCGCCAAGCCAGCGTGACAACGAGGGCCGCGATTGGCAGGTTGATCGCGAAGATCAGTCGCCAGGATGCCGCCTGGACAAGCCACCCACCGAGGAACGGGCCGATCGCGGTGGCCACGCCGCCGAGGCCGGACCAGGCTCCGATCGCCTTGCCGCGATCCTCTGGGACGAACGATGCCTCGAGGATCGCCAGGCTGCCGGGGGTCAGCAGCGCGGCGCCGACGCCCTGCAACGCCCGCGCGCCGATGAGAACCGGGGCGCTCGGCGCGACGCCGCACAGGATGGAGGCGAGGGCGAACCACACCACACCGATCAGGAATACCCGCCGCCGCCCGTACCGGTCGCCGAGGGCGCCCGCGATGAGCAGCAGGCCGGCCAGGGTGAGGGTGTAGGCCGTGACCACCCACTGCAAGGTGGCCAGGCCGGTGCCGAAGTCGCGGCCGATGGCCGGCAGCGCGATACCGACCACGGTGGCGTCGATCGCAGCGATGGCCGAGCCGAGGACGGTGGCCGCGAGGACCCAGCGCCCTGGGCCGCTGGCATATCGAAGACCGGCCGTCGCTGCAGAGGTCACGGCAACACCTTTCCACCCGGCAGCCACCGGCGGGAGGATTGCCTTGGGGGCCACCTGGCGTGGGCGGGCCCGCCCGTGGAGGGAGATCCGAGATGTTGGACAGCCTTGCCCGGTACTGGTGGATGGTTGCACTGCGTGGCGCGGTAGCCGTGCTGTTCGGCCTGATGGCGCTGATCTGGCCGTCCCTCACACTGCTCGCGCTCATCATTCTGTTCGGCGCGTACTCGCTGGTGGACGGGGTGTTCGCGCTGGTGGCCGCGTTCGGTCCGGCCGCGGAGGGCCGGCGGTTCTGGCTCGGGCTGCAGGGCGTCGCCAGCATCCTGATCGGCGTCGTCACCTTCGCCTGGCCCGACGTGACGACGCTGGTCCTGCTCGCCTTGATCGCCGCCTGGGCGATCGTCACCGGCCTGCTGCAGATCTTCGCGGCGGTCCGGCTGCGCCGGGAGCTGACCGGAGAATGGCTGCTGGCGATCGGCGGCGCGCTGTCGGTGCTGTTCGGGATTCTGCTGGTGGCCTGGCCGGCCTCTGGTGCGCTCGCCCTCGTCCTGCTGATCGGGGCCTACGCGGTGGTGTTCGGCGCCGTCCTGTTCGGGCTCGGTCTGAAGCTGCGCCGCCTGGGCGGCGGTGTCGGTACCGCCCAGACGAATCGGGTGGCGCAGGCCTGACCGTGGTGAGTGGCAAATGGTGTTCGAACACCATTTGCCACTTACGAGGTCAGGCGTTCCTGATCGCCGAGACCTCGAACTCGAGGACGACCTTGTCGCCGACCAGGACGCCGCCAGCCTCCAGAGGGGCGTTCCAGGTGATGCCGAAGTCCTTGCGGCTGATCGTCACCGAGCCCTCGAAGCCGATGCGGCCGTTGCCGAACGGGTCGGTGGCCGCGCCCTCGTAGCTGAAGTCGATCGTGATCGGCCGGGTGGTGCCGCGGATGGTGAGGTCGCCGGTCACCCGGTAGACGGCGTCGTCCACCTGCTCGACGTTGGTGGATACGAACGTGATCGTCGGGAACTCGTGCATGGCCAGGAAGTCGTTGCTGCGCAGGTGCGCGTCGCGCTGCTCGTTGCGGGTGTCGATGCTGGCGGCCTGCACGGTCACCTCGGTGCTCCAGGTGCTCGGGTCGTGGGAGCCGAGGTTCGCCGTCCCGGTGAAGTCGTTGAACGAGCCGCGGACCTTGGTCACCATCGCGTGCCGTGCGACGAAGCCGATGCGGGTGTGGGCCGGGTCGAGGGTGTAGCTACCGGTGATCGGGTAGACGGTAGCGGTGGTCATGCGTTCTCCAAGAGGTAGTCGTCCAATGAACGTGCTGTGACATCCGGCCCAACCTAGTTGCAGCAGCAACTATTCCGGGATGTGGCGTGGGTCATACCGGGGGAGGAACTCCACGTCGGGAAAAGTTCATGAACCGGGGGTTGCCTTGTTGACCTCGGTGGGTCGACGGTGTGCCCCGTGACTGGTGTCGCGACGCCAACCCGGCGGTCGGTCCTGAAGGGTGCCGCGCTGGCCGCGGCCGCGGTGGCGGTGCCGATCCGGGTGTTCGACCCGGCGGCGGCCGCGGCACCGGCCTCGGCCGGGATCTTCGGCTACAGCGTGGCCAGCGGCGATCCCACCGCGGACGCCGTGGTGATCTGGACCAGAGCGACGCCACCGCGGCGCCACCGCGACGACCCGGTCGCCACCCCGGGCAGCGGCCTCGGCCAGCCGGTGCAGGTGCTCTGGGAGGTGGCCAGGGACGCCGAGTTCCGGCGCCGGGTCCGCCAGGGCGTGGTGCGGACCAGCCCGGACAGCGACCACACGATCAAGATCGACGTCACCGGGCTGCAGCCCTACACCCGTTACTACTACCGGTTCCGAGCGGAGGGCGAGACCAGCGCCGTCGGCCGCACCCGGACCGCGCCGGACGACCCCTCGCGGCTGCATGCGCTGCGGTTCGCGCTGGTGTCGTGCAGCAACTACACGGGCGGCTACTTCACCGCGTACCGCGCGCTCGGCCAGCGCGACGACCTCGACTTCGTGCTGCACGTCGGTGACTACCTCTACGAGTACGGCAACGGCGCCGACCGCTACGGCCCGCCCGAACTTGCCGGCACCCGCGACGGCGTGCCGGCCACCGAGACCATCGACCTGACCGGCTACCGGCTGCGCCACGCGCTGCACAAGGCCGACCCGGACCTGGCGCTGGCGCACCGCCAGCACCCCTGGATAACGATCTTCGACGACCACGAGGTGGCCAACAACGCCTGGGACGGCGGCGCCGAGAACCACACGCCCGGCGTCGAGGGGGCCTTCTCCTCCCGTCGCCGGCAGGCTTACCAGGCGTACCTGGAGTGGATGCCGTTCCGGCTGCCGGAGCAGAGCCCGGGGGAGAGCCCGGGGGAGAGTCCAGTGCCGCACCGCGGCATCCGGTTCTTCAAGCGGTTCGGTTTCGGGCCGCTCGGCGACCTGTCCATCGTGGAGACCCGGCAGAATCGCAGCGCCCAGGTCGACGTGCCGCCGTTCACGCGCACCGGCGGCGGGTTGATACCGACGGGCATCCCAGCGGTGGATGCCCAGCTCGCCGACCCGGCGCGGCACCTGCTCGAACCCGAACAGCTGAGTTGGCTTCGCGACGGCACCGCGGACCAGGGACGGCCGTGGCACCTGATCGGCAACCAGGTCGTGTTCGCCCCGGTGCGCTTCCCCGGAGCGGTGCTCGGCCTGCCGCCGCAGCTCACCCTGCTGAACTCCGACCAGTGGGATGGTTACCAGGCCGACCAGGCGGCGCTGATCGCGCACCTCGGCGCCCTGCCCGCATCTGCCGGCGACGTCGTGGTCCTCACCGGCGACATCCATTCCTCCTGGGCGATGGACATCCCGGCCAACCACGCCGACCCGGGCTCGATGCCGGTGGGCGTCGAGTTCGTCTGCCCCTCGGTGACGAGCGATGGCTTCTACGAGCTGGTCCGGGCCGCGCTGCCGGCCGGAACGCCGGCCGAGGCCGCCGTCACGGTGACCCGGGGCATCACCAGCGCGCTCGCCGCTCGGAACCCGTGGATCAGGTATCTCGACGGCCTCGGCCACGGCTATACCCTGATCGATGTCACGCCGGACCGAGTACAGGCCGACTTCCACCACACGCCGCGCCCCACCAGCGCCCTGCCCGACCCCCGAATCGTGCCGACGACCTCGATCAGCTACGCCACCAGCTGGCAGACCCTGGCCGGCAGCCGGCGGCTCAGCCCGGCCACCGGCCCCGTCGGCCCTCGGGCCGACGAGCCGGCCGAGTAGCCGCGGCGGCCGGCCTGGCGCCTACCGGACGGAAGCGGACCGCCGAGATGGAGCTACCCGCCGATCTGCTCGCCCTGCTGCAGGAGCCCAGCCTGTGCCTCGTGGCCACCACGATGTCCGACGGCTCACCGCACCTGACTCAGACCTGGGCCGACACCGACGGAGAGCAGGTTCTCACGCCGCGGCTGCGGCCTCCGCGGCGAGGTCGCGCAGTGGGTCGACGCCTGGCTACGCCTCGACGGCGCCACCCGAGGTATACCCCGGCGGATCGTCCGGTCCCGCCGCGCCCGGCTACCCGTGCTCCGGATCTCCAGCACGTCCTGCGTGCTGGCGTTTCTCGTTCTGCTCGGCCTACTCGTTTGGCTGATCTGAGCCGCTGCCAACAGCCCAGAGCCCGTCGGTGCTCTGGAGCGCGTGAACGTGACAGTAGTCTGGCGTGCTGGCGTGAGGACCGGACTGGTGTCGCGTTCACGGGGCAGCTGCCGGGGCCGTGGGCCCGACATGCCACACCATCCAGCGCCGCGGCAGCGTGACCATGAAAGAGCTCGCCCAGGCGCTGGGCGCGACGTCGATGAGCACGGCGACCCAGATGGGAGACCGCCTGGCCCGTCTCGGCCTGGTGCGGCGAGAGCACGACGGTCGGGATCGTCGCGTCGTCCGTCTCTCCCTGACTGCACGAGCACAGACACTGCTCGGACGCTCGCTTGCTCTTCGGCGGCGCGCCCTGACGGAGGCCCTGTCCAGCCTCGACGACGGGGAGCTGGCGACTCTGGTCGCGTTGACCGAACGCGTCGTGGGGTCACCGCTGTTCAACGGTGATGTCGCATGAGACTTGGGAGACGCGAACATGTCCTCGTCATCGGGGCTGGCATCGGAGGGTTGGCGCTCGCGCAGGGCCTGAGAAAATCCGGCGTGAGTGTGGCCGTTTATGAGAGAGACAGGTCGGCCAAATCTCGGCGTCAGGGGTATCGGGTCGGGATCAACTCAGACGGTGCTCGAGCACTGCGGGACTGCCTGTCAGAAGGTCTATTTCAGTTGTTCGTCGAGACCTCGTGCCAACCGATTACTGGGCGAATGGTCAGTTACGACGAGCAGTTGACAGAGAGGTTCGGTCGACCGGCACCCCTCGCTCCTGCTGATCTTTCGGCCGCTCCTTCAGGAGTTGCCCCATATACGGCGGCAAACAGACTGACGTTGCGGGAAGTGCTCCTGGCCGGACTGGACGATATTGTAAACTTTGACAAGACATTTGAGCGGTATGAACAAGTCGACGGAGGCAAGATTCGAGCGGTGTTCGCAGACGGAACCATGGCGACCGGTGATTTACTGGTTGGCGCGGATGGCAGCAATTCTGGGGTCAGGCAACAACTGCTGCCGGAGGCTCATCTCACTGTCATGGGGAGATCCGTCTACGGCAGAACGCCGTTGACCGCGAATTCTCTCGAGTGGATTCCCGAGAATTTCTACAACGGCTTTGTCGGAATAGAGACCGCCGATCGCCTCGGCATGGTTATCGTGGGATTCCAGAAGCGCGAATCGTTTACCGCGGCGATCGCGAGACTCGCCCCCTGGGCTTCCCTCACGGAACCCCAGGATTACCTGATGTGGTCCGTGCACCCAGATGTACAGGTTTCCGATGATGAATTTCAGCAATGCGAACCTCAAGCATTGCTTACGATTGCAAGAGCGTGGGTACGGGACTGGCATCCTCTCCTGCAACGAGTGGTTCACGAAGCGCAGGCCGAGGCAACATTTCCGGTCATAGTTCGCTATGCAGAACCTGTCGGAGGT
Organism: Pseudonocardiaceae bacterium; assembly: GCA_036505275.1. Classification (GTDB taxonomy): domain Bacteria; phylum Actinomycetota; class Actinomycetes; order Mycobacteriales; family Pseudonocardiaceae; genus DASXTS01. Next base: position 8,366 of record DASXTS010000116.1, on the reverse strand, counting down.
TGGCCGGTAGGTAACGTCACGCTGTTGGGCGATGCAATTCATACGATGCCGCCCACGCGCGGCGTCGGAGCAAATACCGCGCTCAGAGACGCCGAACTCCTTCATAATCTGCTTGTGGCGGTGACAAGGAACGAAGTATCCTTGGTCGACGCGAAGACTGAATATGAGGACAGGATGCTGCAGTATGGCTTCGAAGCCGTCTCGAAATCTGTGCATCAGCCATTTTTCAAATCGCCTTATGGCCCTCCGGCGAGGCGGAACGTAGGCTTCAGAGGTGACCGAGCGTAAACCGGCGGGCATGGGCTTCGAGACGTGGATCGACAAGCAGATCCGTGAGGCTGCCGATCGCGGTGCGTTCGATAACCTGCCCGGCGCCGGCAAGCCCATCTCCGGCCACGGTGAGCCCGACGACGAACTGTGGTGGGTGAAGCAGTACCTGCGCCGCGAGGGGCTGTCGACCGAGGTGCTGCTGCCGACGCCGTTGCGGTTGCGGAGACAGATCGAGCTACTGCCGCAAAGCGTCCAGGGACTGCGCACCGAACAGGAGGTGCGCGAGATGGTGAGCAAGCTCAACCTGCGGATCGTGGACTGCGTGCGGGCGCCGTCCGGCCCGCCGGTGCTGCTCTTCCCGGTCAACTCCGACGACGTGGTGCTGCAGTGGCGCGCCACTCGGCCGGCAGCGACCGAACCGGGTACCGGGGCGGTGCCGAACGACGAGCAGGCACCCCACCGTGCCCGGTGGTGGCGCCGGCGGACCCTTGGCCGCGCCCGGTAATCAGGTCGGCATCGCCAGGCCACGGACTCCCCGTGACCTGGCGATGCCGTGCATCCAACGGGTACCGCCGCGCGCGGCTACGCGCAGGCCGCCGCGACCGCCGGCTCGGCGGAGGGTCGGTTGGCGAGTTCCGCAATGTCGGGTGCGGCGGCGGGAGTTCTGGTGCGCAGTAGGGCGGCGCCGAGCAGGGCGCCGGCCGCGGCGAAGGCGGCGCCGACCAGGAAGGCGACGTGGTAGCCGCTGTTGAGGGCGACGACCGTGCCGGCGCCCGAGGCGAGCAGGCCGTCGGTCCGGGAGGCCGCCAGGCTCGCCAGGATCGCCAGTCCGAGCGCCCCGCCCAGCATGAACGAGGTGTTCACGGCCCCGGAAGCCAGGCCGGCCTCGCTCTCGTCGACGTCGCCGATGGCCGCGAGCAGCACCGGGTTCAACGCCATGCCGGCGCCGACGCCGAGCAGCAGCATGCTCGGCAGCACATCGATGGCGAAGGTTCCGCCGACCGGGGCGCGGGCGAAAAGCACCAGCCCGACCGCGGACAGCAGCAGCCCGGACGCCATCGTTGCCTTGATACCGAAGCGCATCACGAGTTTGGCCGACAGGCCGAGCGAGAACGCTGCCATGATCAGATTGGCCGGCAGGAAAGCCAGACCGACCGCCATCGGGTGGTAGCCGAGCACGAGCTGCAGGTAGAGAGTGGACAGGAAGAACCAGGCGAACATGGCGCCGGACCACAGCACGCCGACGACGTTCGAGGTCGCCAGGTTGCGCCGCAGGAACAGGCCAAGCGGCAGCAAGGGCGAGCGCACCCTGGACTCGATCGTGAGGAACAGCGCCAGCAGCGCCGCGGCGCCGGTGAGCAGGCCAACCGTCTGGCCGGAGCCCCAGCCTGCCTGGTTGCCGTTCGCGATCGCGTAGACGGCGCACATCAGCGCGGCGGTGATCGTCACGGCGCCGGCGACGTCCAGGCGCCCGCCGCTGGCCGGCGTGCGGCTGGCGGGAAGCAGCCCGACGCACAGCGCCAAGACGGCGACACCGACCGGCACATTGACCAGGAAGATCCAGTGCCAAGTCGCCGCGTTCGTCAGCACGCCGCCGAGCAGCACGCCGATGCTTCCGCCGCCGGCGGAGACGAAGCCGATGACACCCATGGCCTTGGCCCGCTCGCCGGCCTCGGTGAACATGGTCGTGATCAACGACAGGGCCACCGCCGACACGATGGCGCCGCCCAGTCCCTGCACCGCGCGTGCCCCGACCAGCACATCCGGCGAATTCGCCAGGCCACACCCGAGCGAGGCCGCGGTGAACAGCCCGATACCGGCAAGGAACAGCCGGCGGTGGCCGAACAGGTCGCCGAGCCGCCCGCCCAGCAGCAGAAAGCCGCCGAAGGTGAGCAGGTAGGCGTTCACCACCCAGGCCAGCGAATCAGCGGAGAAGCCGAGGTCCGCTTTGATCGACGGCAGCGCGACCCCCACGATCGTCACATCGAGGACGATCATTAAGTTTCCGCAGCACAGGACGATCAGGGCCAGCCAGCGGGTCCGTCCCTCGACACTCATGGAAGCTCCTCCGTGGTGGCGGTGGTGGCACCTTGACCATCACCTCTCAACCACACGTCGAAGGAGCCGGCAGGTTTTCGACATCCGGACCGCGCCGGTGTGGCCGGAGCACGCCCGGGTCGCGTTGGCTCGGTGGCTCTGGCTGGCGTGCGCGTCGTCCTGGTCGGGCGCCGACCTGCGGCCCATCGGGCACGGTCGGTCACACCGCCACGGCGATCGCCGAGCACGTTCGTGGACACCAGTTTGATCGACTGGCATCGTCGTGGGCTGTGGCGCGTGTTGACCAAGATGCTGGGCCTGGTGGCGAGCCGGTCCGAAGCGTCGACGAGGAGACGGCGGCGCCGCTCTCGATGCCGCTAACGATGGCCGACCGGGTGCCGCCGGGGCTGGTGTTCCGATGGGCGGCCGCCGGCACAGCCGGCGCGATCATCGTGCTGCTCGCCGCCTACGGGCTGTACATCGTGCGCGGCATCCTGGTCCTGGTCCTGATCGCGCTGTTCGCCGCCATCAGCCTCGACCCGGCGGTGCGGTGGCTGGTCGCGCGGGGTGTGCGGCGCCCGTTCGCCGTCACGATCGTGTTGTTGGTTCTCGTTTCGCTGTTCGCCGTCTTCGTCTGGTCGATCGTGCCTCCCGTGGTCGAGCAGGGCAGCAACCTGGTCGATGATCTCCCTGGGTACCTGGCCAGGCTGTCGGACGAGTCGAAGGGGGTGCGCGAGATCACGGACCGGTACCAGCTGACGGACCGCTTGAGCGCACTGGCCGCCGAGCTTCCGGGTCGGCTGGCCGGTGGGGCCGTCGGGTTCGTGCAGGGCTTCCTCGGCGCGTTGGCGTCCTCGCTCACCGTGCTGGCGCTGGCGACCTACTTCATGGCCGACATGCCGCGCCTGCGGCGGGGGCTGGTCCGGCGGTTCCCGCCCCGGTGGCGCCCACGCGTCGCGGAGATCGTCGACGTGGTGGTGGACAAGGTCGGCGGGTACATGATCGGCAACATCATCATCTCGCTGGTCGCCGGCGTGTCGACCTTCCTGTGCCTGGAACTCGTCGGGGTCCCGTTCGCGCTGCCGCTGGCGGTGACGGTGGCGGCCGCCGACCTGATCCCGATGATCGGGGCCACCCTCGGCGCCGTGATCTGCGTCGTTGTCGCGGTGTTCACCGTGGACGTCTGGCCGGTCGCCGTGATCGTGCTGCTTTTCTTTCTCGCGTACCAGCAGCTGGAGAACTATCTGATTGCGCCACGGGTGATGCGCAACACCATGGACCTGTCCGCAATCGCGGTGCTGTTGGTCGCGCTTATTGGCGGCTCCGTCCTCGGCCTCGTCGGCGCGGTCATGGCGATACCGATCGCGGCCACGGTGAAGGTCGTCATGTTCCAGACGGCCGCGACAAGGCACGAGCCGCCCCCGCAGGAGCGGCCCGAGCCCCAGCCGATGGCTACTTGACGAAGCGCCTGATGAACTCCAGGGCGGTGTCGCAGACCTCGCGCCAGCCGCTGTCGATGGTCAGGGCATGGCCGCGGTTGGGCATCTCGACGATCTCGGTGACACCCTGGTTGTCCGCCTGCTGCTTATAGGAGGCATTCGCGATCGCCCACGGCACGGTGTGGTCCTGCTCCCCGGATATGATCAGCATCGGGCCCCGGCCCGGGTTCGCGGTGTCGACCTTGGCCTCGGTCCACGGGTTGAGGTTGGCCGTCGCCGCCTGGAACAGCGGCGCGCCGGCGGCGGGGACCGCGAAGCTGTCGTACAACTGCTTCGCCTCCTCCTCGGTCACCGCGTTGGCGAACGCGTACCGGAACTGGTCGTAGGTCAACGGCACCGCGCGGTGCCGGTTGCGCGGGTTGCCCAGCACGGGAAAGGCGGACTTCAGGGCCGAGAGCGGCAGGGGCAGGACGCCACGGAACGGGGCCGGGTCGATGGCGACCGACGCGGCCGACAGGCCCCGGCCGGCGACGATCTGGGTCAGCAACCCGCCGAACGAGTGCCCGATCACCGCCGGTTTCCTGGTCAGCCGGCCGATCACGTCGCTGAAGTGGTCGGCCACTTGCCCGATGGTCTTGTTCGCGAACACCTCCGGGTGCGCCTTGGCCTCCTCGACCGTGTTCGGATCATCCGGCCACCCTGGGGTCAGCGGCGCGTAGCCGGCCTCTCCGAAGACCGCCGCCCAGCGGTCCCAGCTGCTCGGCAGCAGCCATAACCCGTGAATGAACACCACCGGTGTCCGGCTGGAGGCGTTCGCGGTCTCGACCTGTTCTTCCGTGGTGGGATAACTCTCGTCCGCCATGCGGACAACAATAGGCACGTTGGCCAGAGGGTCGTTGCCGGCTCGATCAGACCTGACCGAATGCAGCGCCGAGACCGGTGAGATCAATCGGGCGGCGCGCGTGCTCCGGGACGTGGTCCACCAGTGGGCGCATGGCTTCGAGCGCGGTGAGGATCTGACGGCTGACGCGCACAGCGCGGTCCATCGCATCCACGGACACCAAGATGCCTCGTTCGGCATACCACGCAACGATCGGGTGCGTGACCTCGTGGTAGATCTGCAGCCGCCGCCGGATCACGTCCTCGGTGTCGTCGGAGCGATGCTCCAGGGCCGCCCGTGCGAGCAGCCGGCGCGTCAGTTCCTCGTCATCGGCCTTGAGGTGCAAAGCGACGTTGGCCGTCATGTCCAGACCCCGCGCGATCTCGTACAACGCTCGAGCTTGGGCCATGTTGCGGGGCACACCGTCCAGGACGTATCCGCCGCCGCCCTCCTTGGCGTCCACAACGGCGCCGCGGACCATTTCCAGGACGATGTCGTCCGAGGCGAGCTCCCCGCGGTTCAGGTACTGCTGAACGGTGCGGCCGAGATCGGTCTGCCGCGCGACGTGATCGCGGAGCAGGTCGCCGGTGGCGATGTGGGGGATGTCAAAGTGGGCGGCGATGACCGCACCCTGGGTCCCTTTGCCGGCTCCGGGAGGGGCAACCAACAGGACCCGCATGGCGATCCTCCCATGTCGATCATCGGTGTCACACGATGGAGGCACTGTAGCCCCAGCCCGACCCATCCGCCCCACGTCGCCGCCGGTCGTATCGTCGGGTGGCATCGCGGCAGACTGCACGGCAACAAGGGAGACGCATGACCAGGCCGATACCGGGTTCGCCGCCGCACCCTCCCTCGATCGAAGCGGAGTCTGGTCGGTCGGTCAGCGACGTGCGTTCCGCCGACAGGGTCCGGGTGCGGTACGAGGTCCACGGCAACGGCGCGCCGGCTGTGGTCTTCGTCCACGGTTGGTCCTGTGACCGTACGTACTGGCGGCGGCAGGTCGACCACTTCGCCGGTCGGTTCACGGTGGTGACCATCGATCTGGCCGGTCACGGCGAGTCCGGGACCGGCCGGCGGACCTGGACGATGCCAGCCTTCGGCGACGACGTCCTGGCCGTGGCGACCGAGTTGGATCTGCCGGACATGGTGCTGGTCGGCCACTCAATGGGCGACGACGTCATCATCGAGGCGGCCCGTGGGCTGCCCCGGCGGGTGGGCGGCCTGGTCTGGGTGGACACCTACCGCAGCCTTGACGAGTCCGGCTCCGATGAGACGGTCGCCGAGGAGGCGGCGGCGTTCGTGGCCCGTTCCGCACCGACTTCGCGGCCGCCACCCGGAACTTTTTCGGCGGCCTTTCCGCCCCCGGCGCGGATGCGGCCCTGGTCGCCTGGGTCGCCGACATGGCAGCCGCACCACCACAGATCGCCCTGGACGCCATGAGGCACGCGGTGACAAATGAACGCGCCGCGATCGCGGGACTCCGACAGACGGCCGTACCGGCCGTGGCGATCAACCCTGATCATCTTGAGCCCGTACCGGTGGCCTACCGACGTCGAATCACTCGCCCGCCACGGGGTCACGGCGATGTGCCTACCGGCCGTCGGACACTTCCTCATGCTGGAGGACCCGGCCGGCTTCAACCGGCTCCTCGACACCGCGATGGAGCAGTTCGCGGCTCCCCAGCGCGTCAACCGGCGCCTCAACCTCAAACCATGACCGGCCCACATTCGGCCGCTTTCGGTCCGGAGGGAGGTCCGACGAAGCGGGACACGTTGGTCCCATCAGCGTTCGCGCCGTTGTTTCCTTTGCGTCCTCGGCCCTGCGTTGTTGCGCATTATGGCTCGCATCTTCAGTCCCACGATGATTGGACAAGCCAGCGCGGCAACCACGACCAGGGCCCATATTCCGATATCCATTGGGATCTCCGGTGGTCGGACCTGCTGGCGATGACATCGATCGTAGCCCTGTGCCTCGGCGCCTGCGGGTCCGCGAGACGCCCGCGAGACACCGCACTGCCAGGGGCCGCCACCGCAGCGACACCTGCACGCCGACGGCCACAACTGGCTGAGTCGGACCAGTCATGTCAGGGCGAGCCGGCGTCGCACGACAGGATGGTCGCCGACGGTGTATCGGCGGGAGGCGGCCATGGAGCTTTGGTGGGTTGGTGAGGCTGGTCCGGAGCCCGTATCGCCCGAAGCGGCGCACGAGTTCGCGGCTCGAGACGACGGTGGCCTCTGGGTCCATGCCGAGCACACGGACGAGGCGGGGATGATGCTGCTCTCGGAGCTGTTCACGGTCCGTCCCGCGGACCTGCAGGCCTGCCACATACGCTCTCCGGTGCCGGCGCTGCACGCGTACCCCGATCACTTCTTCACCGCGATGAACGGGCTGGCCCGTGGCGCCGATGGGCGGCTGCACTTCGTTCCGGTGAAGTTGTTCAGCCGGCCATCTGTCGTGTTCACCGTGCTCGGTCCGTGCCACGCCGCGCTATCGCCGGCTAATGCGGTGCATGACCTCAGCGCCGTCCGCGAGCGGCTGCAGACGCTCGAGTTGCGACCGCGGTCCGCCTATGAACTCGGTGCGGCAATCCGGCTGCAGGCCTTGCACTCGCAGGAGGAACTCGTCGCCGGGGCTGCCGGGCGCATCGCCGATCTCGAACTGAAGATCATGCAGCGGGATCCGGTGCGCGCCGAGGCGCTGCTCGGCGACTTATTCGCGCTGCGTCACGACCTGCAGACGATCGGTACGAACGCCGCCCAGACGTACGAGCTGTACACGCACCTCACCGACCAGGTCGAGGGCGGGGCAGGCGTTCCGCGACTCGATCCGAAGGTGCTCACGGAGCTGCGCCAAACCTATCGTCACCTGAAGAATACCACCGACCTGGAACGCGAGTATCTCCAGGAGGTCCTCGACCTGTTCGAGACGCGGGTGTCCACCGAGCTGAACCGGTTTGTCCGGAAGATAACCGCGTTTGGCACCATTGCCATCTCCTGGACGGTCATCGCCGGCGTCTACGGCATGAACTTCGCCCACATGCCCGAACTCGACTGGCAGTACGGTTATCCGGCCGCGCTCATTCTGATGGCGGTCGTCGGGATTGTGTTGGGGGTGTACTTCCACCGCCGTGGCTGGCTCTGACCCTCCGCCGGTGCTCACTGCGGTGCTGGGCGATTGTGGCGTCTGGGTCCGGTTTTCGCCCACCTTGTCGAGTGGCTAGGTTGGGCATAGGTGCATGGTATTTCGCCGTGGTCGTCGCAACGGATCAACATACGTTGGCGGGTAGAACACACCGGGGAATGCGCAGCCACCATCGCGGACGATCAGCGCGCGGGTTGGGCGGTGGAGACGGTGTGGCTGCTGCGCCCAAGGTCCAATGGTTCGGAAGTGGCGCCCAACGCCACCGGCGCGAGCTTGCAATCGCACGCGAGCCGCCGTGCGGCGGCGGCGTCGAGTGGGCCGGCGCCGTCCAGCAGGCGGTGCCCAGCCCGTCGCGCAGGTTCTGCAGCGGAATGGTGACCAGCAGGTGCGGCTTGTCCCCGGCCTCCGACGGCAGCTGGCCGCTGTCGGCGGCCAGCCGCAGCACCTCGACCAGGGCGTCGCCGTGGCGTTGGGCCGGGAAGCGACCCCGCACAATTTCCCGCGCGACGCCTGCGCCCAACCCAACAAAAGACCACGAGCCCGGGCCAATAAACGCCGTGCACCGGGAGCACGGTGATGAGCGACTGCTGCTCGCC
>DASXTS010000115.1:0-1505 GCA_036505275.1 Pseudonocardiaceae bacterium | reverse complement strand
TCCACCGTGGCCAGCAGCGCGTCCCGGTGCGCCAGGGCGGCGCGAGCCGCGGCCTGAGTCAGGGCCGACAGGTGGTAGGGAAGGCGTACCAGCTGGACCGCGTCGACCACCCCGGCGCCGGCGGCGAAGTAGCCCAGCCGCCCGCCGGCAAAACCGAACGCCTTGCTCATCGTCCGCGTCACGACCAACCGCGGGTGCTCCGGCAGCAGCGCGAGCGCGCTGGGCGTTCCCGGCCGGGCGAACTCGGCATACGCCTCGTCGACGATGACCATGCCCTTGGTGGTCGCCAGAACCGCCTCGACGACGGCCGGGTCGAGCGCGGTGCCCGTCGGGTTGTTCGGCGAGCACAGGAACACCAGGTCGGGGTCATGCTGCCGCAGCTGGGCCACCGCGGACTCGGAAGTCAGCCCGAAGTCGGGGTCGCGCAGCGCGCCGATCCACCGGGTGCCGGTCCCGGATGCGAGGAGTGGATGCATCGAGTACGACGGGCCGAAGCCGAGCGCCGCGCGCCCCGGGCCCGCGAACGCCTGCAACAACTGTTGCTGGACCTCGTTGGAGCCGTTGGCCGCCCACATATTCGCCGCGGTCAGGCCGTGGCCGAGGTAGCCGGCCAGGTCGGTGCGCAGCGCGACCGCGTCCCGGTCCGGGTAGCGGTTGAGGTCGCGCAACTCTGCCTGCACTGCCTTGCCGATCGCGTCCACCACCGGATCGGGCAGCGGGTACGAGTTCTCGTTCGTGTTCAGCCGCACCGCGACGTCCAGCTGCGGCGCGCCGTACGGGCTCTTGCCGCGCAGATCGTCGCGGATGGGCAGATCTGCGGTCATGGCCGGAACCTGGCCGCGACCGCCTGGCCGTGGGCCGGCAGATCCTCCACGTTCGCCAGCGTGACGACGTGGTGCGCGACGTCGCGCAGCGCCGCCTCGTCGTACTCCACGACGTGGATGCCGCGCAGGAACGACTGCACCGACAGCCCGGACGAGTGCCGGGCGCAACCACCCGTGGGCAGCACGTGGTTGGAGCCCGCCGCGTAGTCGCCGAGCGACACCGGCGACCAGGCGCCGACGAAGATGGCGCCCGCGTTGCGCACCCGCATGGCCCAGTCGCGGGCGTCCCGGGTCTGGATCTCCAGGTGCTCGGCCGCGTACGCGTCGACCACCCGCAAGCCCTGCGCCAGGTCGTCCACCAGCACCACACCGGACTGCGAGCCGGTCAGCGCCTCGCGAACCCGGGCCTCGTGCTTGGTGGCCGGGACCTGGCGGGCGAGTTCGGCCTCGACCGCCGCCGCCAGCGACTCCGAATCGGTGACCAGGACGCTGGCCGCGAGCGGGTCGTGCTCGGCCTGGCTGATCAGATCGGCAGCGACATGCACCGGATCGGCCGTGTCATCGGCGAGGATCGCGATCTCGGTCGGACCCGCCTCAGCGTCGATGCCGACAGCGCCGCGCAGCAGCCGCTTGGCGGCGGTGACCCAGATGTTGCCGGGACCGGTGATGACGTCGACGGGT
>DASXTS010000114.1:0-30869 GCA_036505275.1 Pseudonocardiaceae bacterium | reverse complement strand
CCTTCGCGGTGAGCGGCGTCGAAGGCCGCCGGGCCGAGGGCACGGACCAGGGATCCCCGCAGGTGCTCCTCCGGTGGCTGAACGGGGCGGCTGTGCACGGGCGCGGAATTCCGCGCAGCCTGTGCGGCGCCGAGGAGCAGGGCGGCATGCCGGGGGTCGCCGCGGGCGCAACGGACCGCGGCGAGGGCCTCGAGGGCGTTCACGAGGACGATCGACTGGCCGGCGAGCGTGATCGCCTCGACGCTGGCTCTCAGCAGCTCGTCGGCGCGGGCGAGCTGCCCGTGTTCGCGCGCGTGCTGCCCGAGCGTGTAGAGCGCGCGACCGGTGCACCGCTGGTCACCGAGCCTGCGCAGCGTCGGCAGGCAGGTCTCCATCAGCCGGGCGGCACCGTCGTGGTCGCCGCGCAGCCAGGCCAGCTGCCCGAAGCCGATCGACGCGTGTACCTGGTCCTCCTCGCTGCCGGTCGCATCGGCGAGGATCCTGCTCTCGCTCAACCAGTGGTGCACCTCGTCATCGGCGAGTCCGGCGTAGATCGACTGCTGCGCCATGATGAACAGGGTGTTGGCCGCGGACATGTCATCACCGACCTTGCGAAACAGCGCCGTGCTCGCCCGCCCCCACCGCAGCGCCTCGGTCAGGTCGCTGCCGGCTTGCACGAGGCACCGCATGGTCAGCGCGCGCTCCCAGGAATCGCGATCGCCGAAGCGGACCAGCGCGTCGTGCAACGCGGGCAACATGAGCTCGGGCCGGACCCACATCGCCCCCATCGCGACCGCGCGGGCGGCCCGGGCGCGGCTGAGGTCGTCGAGCCCGGCGGCGAGCCGCGCCGCCTGCTCGGCCAGGTCAAAGGCCGCCCGCGAGTCCGACGCCTGCAGGACCGAGCTGGCGGCGGCCAGGCCGGCGACGGCCTCGGGGGTGGCGGGCGGGTCGCCGAGCGCCAGCGCCGCCCGGATCCACTGGTCGGCCTCGCGGCGCTGCCCGGTGATGTCCCAGAACCGCTGCAGCGCGGCGATCCACCGCCACGCGGACTCCCGGTCGGCGGCGGCGACTGTCTGGGCCAGCGCGGCGCGCAGGTTCGGCTGCTCCGCGCTCAGCCGGGCGAGCCCGGTGCGCTGCTCCGCGTTGCGAAGCTGCGCGGCGGCGTGCTCTGCCAGGGCGAGGTAGTGGGTGGCGTGCTGCTCTCGGGCGGCGGGTCCGGCGCCGGAGTCGGCCAGGCGTTCGGCGGCGTATGCCCGGATCGTCTCCAGGAGCCGGTAGCGATGTGTGCCGCCGCCACCGCTGGACACGAGTGACTTGTCCACCAACCTGGGCAGCACCGTGATCACGGCCGGGTTGCCCGGGTGCCCGCTCGCGGACACCGCCTGCGCCCCCGCGAGGTCGAAGTCGGCCGGGAACACTCCAAGCCGGTCGAACAGCGTCCGCTCCTCGTCGTCCAGCAGCCCGTAGCTCCAGTCGATCGCGGCGCGCAGCGTGCGGTGCCGCGGCGGGACGGTCCGGACACCGGCCGAGAGCAGCTCGAAGCGACGGTCGAGGTGCTCCACGAGCCCGACCGGCCCGAAGCTGCGCACCCGGGAGGCGGCCAACTCGATCGCCAGCGGCAGCCCGTCGAGCCGCGCGCACAGCGCCGACACGGCGGGGGCGACGGCGTCGGTGAGCTCGAAGCCGGGCGCAGCCGCCGCCGCGCGGTCGACGAACAGGCGAACGGCGTCGTAGCTGCCGGCGGTCGCGGCGCGGCCGGCGTCGTCTGGCGGCGGCACCGGCAGCGAGCGCACCCAGTAGGTGAGCTCGCCCGGGACGCCAAGCGGTTCGCGGCTGGTGGCGAGCACCCTCAGCCGGCTGCCCGCGGTGAGCAGGTCCGCGACGATCTCGGCGGCCTCGGCGACGACGTGCTCGCAGTTGTCCACGAGGAGCAGGCAGTGCATCCCGGCGGCAACCTCGCGCAGGACGTCGCGGAGTGGCCACCCGGGCTGCGGGACGACGCCCAGCGCCCGGGCCAGCGTGTCCTCGACCAGCTCCGGGCCCACCGGTGCCAGATCGGCGAGCCGGGCGCCGTCCGGGAACCGGTCGCCGTAGACCGTCGCGACGACCGTGGCGACGCGCAGCCCGAGCCGGGTCTTGCCGACCCCGCCCGGACCGACGAGCGTCACCAGGCGGTGGCCGTCGATCACCGCCGTGAGCTCGTCCGTCTCCCTCTCCCGGCCGACGAGGTTGGTCAGCGGCACGGGAAAGGCGGATCGGGCGGCCGCCGTCCGCCGCGCCTGCGCACCGAGCTCCACCAGCGCCGCCCGGTCGTCGACGCCGAGCTTGCGGAGCAGGGCCGCGATGTGGCTTTCCACGGTCCGCACCGAGAGATGCAGCCGCTCGGCGATCTCGCGGTTCCGCAGCCGATCGGCGACCGCCGACAACACCTCGGCCTCCCGCTCGGTGACGCCAGCCCGGGCCAGCCGCTCAGCCGTGCGATCGCCGTGGGAGCCCATCTCAACAGTGTCCAACGGCATCGGGCCGTGCGATACGGAGCCGGCGTCCGTGCAGAGATCCGTGCAGGGATCCGTGCGTCGCACGGATGTGGTGCCGGGCGCCGTCCCCGACGCTGACCTGGACAGCGCGGCGACGGGGTCTCCGTCAGCGCGAGGCCCCTGACCTGGAGCGACCGCAATGCCGATCCACCGCCACCGCCACGACGTCGTCGTGGTCGGCGCCCGCGCCGCCGGCGCCGCCACCGCGATGCTGCTGGCCCGACTCGGACACGACGTCGTCCTCGTCGACCGGGCCGTCTTCCCCAGCGACACCGTGTCGACCCACCAGATCGCCCGCACCGGCGTCGTGCAGCTGCACCGCTGGGGCCTGCTCCCGGCCGTGCTGTCCAGCGGAGCCCCGGCCATCCGGCAGGTCACGTTCACTGCCGCGGGCGCGTCCGTGACCCACCAGATCAAGGACCGGGCCGGGGTGGACCTCCTCGTCGCACCCCGCCGCCACATCCTGGACGCGCTCCTCGCCGAGGCGGCCGCGCACGCCGGCGCCCGGCTGCGGACCGGGACGACGGTCACCGGCGTCGCGACCGACGCCACCGGGCGGGCCGTCGGGGTACGCGGCCACGACCGCACCGGTGCCCCGGTCGAGGTGCAGGCCCGGTTCGTCGTCGGGGCCGACGGTCTCGCCTCAAAGGTGGCCCGCTCGGTGGGGGCCGAGGTCGTCGAGAGCCGGGGCGACGGGGGCGCCGCGCAGTACGCCTACTTCGCCGGGATCCCGTGGCCGGCCATCGAGCTCTTCCTCGCCGACCGCGCCCTGGTCGGGGTCTTTCCGACCCACCACGGTGAGGCCTGCGTCTGGGTCACCACCCCGTCCCAGGACGCCAGGGCGGCCCGCCGCCGGGCGGCGTCCCGCACCGACGCGTTCACCACCGAGCTCGAGCGCACCGCCCCCGACCTGGCGGCCCGGCTGCGCACCGGACGGCGCACCTCCGACGTCAGCGGCACGATGCGCAACCCGAACCAGCTGCGGCGGGCCCACGGCCCCGGATGGGCGCTCGTCGGGGACGCCGGGTACCACCGCGACCCGGTGACCGGCCACGGCCTCACCGACGCCTACCGCGACGCCGAACTGCTCGCGGTCGCCCTCGACGAGGTCCTCCGCGGTGACGCCGACGAGCCCACGGCGATGGCCAATTACCAGCGCCGGCGCGACGACGCCCTCCGCGAGGTCTTCGAGCTGACCTGCGCGCTGTCGGGGTACCCGCCCGTGCCCCGGTTCGCCGAGCTGCAGAAGCGGCTCGCCAGGGCCATCGACGTGCAGTCGGCCCTCTGGGCCGCGCGCCCCGCGCCGGGTGCGCGCGAGCTCGCCGCCTGATCGGCGGACCACCGCACCGGCACCACCACCGGACCTGCGCGCCCGCGCAGCAACACCCAAGGAGAACCGAAATGACCACCACCCTCGACGGCGCTATCCGCAATGGCGTCGACACGGCCACCCTGTTCGCCACCCTGGACGCGGTGAAGGCCGCACCGCAGGCCGCGAAGTTCCAGTTCCGCGCCCGCAACGAGTGGATCAGCGGCACCCACAGCCGCGGCACCATCCACGACTACTACGGCGTGGGCGAGGAGCGCACCCACGAGCGCAGCTTCCACTTCAACGCCGACCACCCCGCCGTCCTGGTCGGCCGGGACAACGGCCCCACCCCGGTGGAGTTCGTTCTGCACGCGCTCGCTGCCTGCCTGACCGCCGGCCTGGCCAACATCGCCGCCGCACGCGGCGTACGGCTCACCGAGGTCCGCTCGACGGTGTCCGGCGACATCGACCTCAACGGCATCCTGGGGCTCGACCCCGACGTCCGCAACGGCTACCAGGACATCACCGTCCGTTTCACGGTCAAGGGCGACGCGCCGGCCGAGAAGCTACGTGCGCTGGTCGAGCAGTCCAGGGCCCGGTCGGCCGTGTACGACATCCTCACCAACCACGTGCCGGTTCGGATCGAGATCGACACGGACTGAGGCAGCCCACCGGGCCGGCCGGGGGCCTCGGTCCTCGGCCGGCCCTACCCTGCTCCTTTTCGGATCGCGCGCCTCGCACGACGCACGGACCCGGTCAGCTCCCCGCCCACGCCCATCCACCCGCACGACCGGGAGGAGCCATCACCCCGGCGAGGTCTACGAGCTGCAGATCCCCGTGGTCATCGAGCAAGGGGTCGGCTGGCCGTGGAGATCGGCTGCCGCGACAGTGATGGCACCTTGAGCTGCACAGGCCGCCGATCGGCCCGAACAGCGTCCTGGTCCGGATGGACCACGCGAGGATCAAGCCCGGTGACTCCCGCGTCCGCCAAGAACAGCTCCTCCCGATGGCCCGCGAGGTCTCCCGGTCGCGCTCGGCTGGGAAGGGGCTGTGGGCGCCGGAGATGGGTACAAGACTTCGGTTACACGACACTAGGCGCCGAGCCAGCGCAGGATGCCGGCGGCGATGGCCGCCGCGTATCGGGCCCGGCCGGCGGCGGAGGACACGGTGGCCGCTTCGCCGGGGTTGCGCATGTTGGCACATTCGACGAGCACTGCTGGACGCTCGGACAGGTTCAGTCCGGCAAGGTCGTCCCTGCCGTCGAGCCCGCCGGAACCGATGTAGTTTGCGGTCGGGAAGCCCGCGCCGGTCATCGCGTCGCGTACTACCGCGGCCAGCGAGTGTGCCGGTTCGCCCTGGGCGGCGTTCAGCGGCGGGCTGGAGTAGGCGACGTGGAATCCGCGGGCATCCGCTGCCGCGCCGTCGGCGTGGATGGACACCACGGCGTCCGCGGCCGCCGCGTTGCCGATCGCGGCTCGCTCGTCGACGCAGGGGCCGACGCCGGTGTCGCTGCTTCTGGTCAGCACAACCCGCACCCCGCGCGCGGTCAGCAGCTCGCGGACCCGCAGCGCGACGTCCCAGGTGAAGGCATGCTCGGCGTACCCAGCGTCGGTCGACGTGCCGACCGTGTTGCACGGCTTGGTCCGGCCGCGGCCGGCCGGGACCAGCTGGTTGATCACTTCGGGATGGGAGGCGTTGCCGCCGTTGTGGCCCGGATCGAGCACCACGGTGAAGCCAGCCGGCGTGGTGGCTTTCGACGTGGTGGTCCGTGGCGCCGCCGTGCTCGGCACCGTAGTGGTGCCCGGCGTCCTGGTGCCCGGCGTCCCGGTGCCCGGCCCGGCCGTATCCGGCGCCATCCCGGCCGCCGTCCTGGTCTCCGGCGCGGCGGTCTCCAGGCTGGGGGGCTCTGGTGTGACCACCGGGGACGGCGACACAGCCGAGCCCGACTGGCAGCCCGCAAGAAGTGCGGCCGCCAAGCCAACCGTTGTGAGCACCTGCGTAATTGACCGCATCAGCACGGTCGCGGAGCCTAACTGGCATCCGTTAAGGCGGATCGTGCTCTGGACCGCCCGGAGTCATTCGGTGGCTGGGGTGGCTGGGGGTGGCTCGTCCTGGCTGGCCACCCGGACCAGGGCGAGCGTGATGTTGTCCGGGCCGCCGGCTTCGATCGCCGCCTTCCACAGCTCGAACGTGGCCCGGCCGTCCCGGTGTTCACGCAGGATCTGGGCGAGCCTGGGGGTGGGCACGGCGTCGGTCAGGCCGTCGGAGCAGATCAGCACAGTCTCGTCGGTCGGCATCGGCCAGCTGGTCAGGTGGGCCTCGATGGGGGCGTACTCGTCATGCCCGCCGAGGGTCTGGGTGACGATGCCGGACGGCAGCCCACGCTGCGATGGCCGATCGTCGACGCTGACCTGCTCGAGCCCATCCGGGACGACGCGGTAGATCCGGCTGTCGCCGATGTTGAAGGCGAACAGCCGGTCGGGGATGACCGAGACGCCAGCGACCGTGGTGCCCATCGTGGTCAGCTCCGGGTTGGCTGCGGCGGCCTGGTACAGCATCCGGTTGCAGTCGTCCAACGCCTCCCGGATCGCCTGCTCGTCGTTCAGCGACGGACCCGCCCGCGCCAACAGGCGCACCACCAGCCCGCTGGCCAGCTCACCGCCGGGGTGCCCGCCCAGCCCGTCTGCGACCGCCACCACCAGCGGAGTCTGGAGCGGGAACACCAGGGTCTGTGGGCTGTCGGTCGGAATGCTGCACAGTGTCCACGGGCCGACCACCAGGCTGTCCTCGTGGCTCTCGCGCACCAGCCCAACATGACTCAGCCCGCTGACCGCGATGTAGGTCATGGCAGCCCTCGCCTCCTGTGGTGGCCACTGCGCCGCGCCCGAGACCCGCAACGCCGGTCCACCGCCGAATCCAACCGCAGCACGGCTCGCCTGAAGCCGGTGACCCACGCCGTAACGCCGCGCCGGCCTCCAGCCGGAACGGTCCCGCTCCTTCCACTGTGCCCGGTGCACTGCGCCGAACTTTGCCCCGCTGCCGTGGGCGCCCGGCCGGGCGTGCTCCGTCGGGAGAGTGAGGCCGCGTGAGCGCGGGCGGCTGATACTGGCGTGCAGGACAGGGCACGCGGGACCAGGGAAGGGCGGTGCCGTGATCGACCGGGTCGGGTTGTGGCGGGGTCGCGTCGAGGCGATGCCGGCGCTCGCGGTCGACGCGGTGATCGCGGTGCTGTGCTATCTGGCCACGGTTGCGTTGCCGGTGAAGGTGGCGCGCGAGGGCGGTTGGCCGCTGTTCCTGCTGGCGGCGCTGGCGTCGCTGCCGCTGGTCTGGCGGCGGAGCCGGCCGGTGGTCGTGGCCGCATTGGTCGGCGCGGGCACGGTCGGGTTGGCGATCACCGGCAGCCTGGGGGACATTCCGCTGCCGTATGGGCAGCTGGTGGCCACGTACACGGTGGCGTCGCTGGCGGGGCCGCTGTGGCGGCTGCTGGTGATGATCACCACTGCGGCCGGGGTGCTGGTGTCAGTCCTGCTGCTGCTCGGCCAGGGGGCGGCCTCCGTGGGCCTGGCCGCGATGCCGTTCGTCGTCGCCTATGCCCTCGGTGTCGGGGTGCGGGCCCGCCGGGACCGGATCGCGATGCTGGAGGAACGCACCGGCCGGCTCGCCGAGGCGCAGGAGGCGACCGCTGCTCGGGAGCGGGAGCGGATCGCGAGGGAGATCCACGACATCGTCGCCCACTCGGTGAGCCTGATGGTGGTGCAGGCCGAAGCCGGCCTCGTCCACGCCGCCGGCATGGATCAGGTGACGAAGACGTTCGATACGATCTCCGGTACGGGACGGGAGGCGCTCACCCAGCTCGACCGGGCGCTGGGGGTGCTGCGCGGCGACGGCCCGACGCGCCATCCGGAACCCGGTCTGGACGAGCTACCGGAGCTGATGGACCGGGCCCGGCTGGCCGGTCTCGACGCCGATCTGGCCGAGCGCGGCGAGCGCCGGCCGGTTCCGGCGGATTTCGCGGCGGCCGTCTACCGGCTGGTGCAGGAGGCGGTGACCAACACGGTCAGACATGCCGACGCCCGGCGGATCCGGGTCGGTCTGCACTGGCAGCCGGCCGCGGTGCGGGTCGAGGTCAGCGACGACGGGCGCGGCCCGGCAGTGTCGTCGGCAATGACCTCGGCAGTGACCTCGGCAGTGACCTCGGCAGTGACCTCCGCGAGGTCCGGTCGGGGGCTGGTCGGCATGCGCGAGCGGGTACACGCCTTCGGTGGTGAGCTGCACACCGGGCCGGGTGCGGGTGGGACGGGGTTCCGGATCACCGCCATCCTGCCGATCCCCACCACATCGGCCGTCGACGGGAGCGGGGATGGCTGAGCCGATCCGGGTTCTGGTGGTCGACGACCAGGCCCTCGTCCGTAACGGGTTCGCCGTCATCCTCGACGCCGAACCCGACATCACCGTGATCGGGGAGGCCGGCGACGGTGCCCATGCCATCAACGCCGCCATGGCGCTGCACCCGGACGTGGTGCTGATGGACGTGCGGATGCCCGGCGTGGACGGCATCACCGCCACCGCCGCCATCTGCGCCCGAACGCCGGCGCGGGTGCTGATGCTCACCACCTACGACCTCGACAAGCACGTCTACGACGCCCTCCGTGCCGGCGCCAGCGGGTTCCTGCTCAAAACGATGCGCGGCCGGGACCTGGTCGACGCCGTCCGGGTGGTGGCCGCCGGGGAGGCGCTGCTCGCTCCGACCGTGACCCGCCGGCTCATTGCCGAGATCGTCGGCCGGTCGGCGCCCGACCGGGGCGGCCGCCCGGACCCGCACGGCCACCCCGGGTCGACCACGCCGGCGCGGCTGGCTGGGCTCAGCCCCCGCGAGACCGACACCCTGCGTGCCCTGGCGCGGGGGCTGTCCAACGTGGAGATCGCCGCTGAGCTGCACGTCACCGAGCACACCGTGAAGACCCA
Organism: Pseudonocardiaceae bacterium; assembly: GCA_036505275.1. Classification (GTDB taxonomy): domain Bacteria; phylum Actinomycetota; class Actinomycetes; order Mycobacteriales; family Pseudonocardiaceae; genus DASXTS01. The sequence goes on along the minus strand of DASXTS010000114.1, from coordinate 22,079 downwards.
TGTCAGCAACCTGCTGACCAAGCTGGGGCTGCGGGATCGGGTCCAGGCCGTGGTGCTGGCTTACGAGTCCGGGTTGGTGGTCGCCGGCGCCGCTCACTCTCAGGAATGAGCCGGCGGGTTCCCTCTGGTCGGCGTTCCGCCGCACCGGTCATCGCGGCGAGTATCAACGCATGCTCGCTGCTGTCACCGGGTGGTCGATCCGCCGGCCGATCGTGGTCGTCGTGCTGTGGCTGGCCGCCGTCGCCGGGTCCTTCACGGTCGGAATCGGCGTGTTCGAGCGGCTGGTCAGTGACGTCGGCCTCGTCCCAGGCAGCGAATCAGACCGCGGGTACACCATCATGGGCCAGGCCGGGCCGGCGCCGATCGAGCTGACCGCGATCGTGCACGGCCGCCCGGCCACCGACCCGGCCGTGCACAGCGCGGTCGAGGCGGCGGTCGCCGACCTGCGCGCGATCCCGGGCGTCGCGGCGGTCGCCGATCCGGTGCCGTCGACCGCCACCGGCGCCGCGGTGCTGCTCCGCATCCAGGTGCAACCGGGACGAGACGCCGACGTGGCCACGCAGGCGGCGGCCGACCGGCTGCGCCGCATCGACACCGGCACCGTGACGGTGGCCGGTGGGCCGCTGACCGACGACGAGTTCAACGCGCAGGCTCAGGCCGACGTGCAACGCGCCGAGATGTTCACCACCCCGGTCGTCCTGCTGCTGTTGCTGGTGGTGTTCGGCGGGCTGCTGGCCGCCGCCGTGCCACTGATCATCGCGGTGGCCGGGGTCGGCGGCACCTTCGGCATTCTGTATGCGTTCAGCCTCGTCGGTGACGTGTCGGTGTATGCGATCCAGGTCGCCACCATGTTGTCGGTCGGCCTGGCCGTCGACTACGGCCTGCTCATGGTCAGCCGCTTCAAAGAGGAACGCGCCACCGATCCCGACGTCCGCCGCGCGGTCGGGCGCACCAGCGCCACCGCCGGCCGGACCGTCGCGTACTCCGGCTTGACCGTCGCCGCCGTGCTCGCCGGACTGCTGGTCTTCCCCGAGCCGTTCCTACGCTCGATGGGTCTGGCCGGGGTCGGTGTGGTGGTTGTCGTGGTCGCGGCGGCGCTGACCCTGCTCCCGGCGCTGCTGACCCTGATCGGCCACCGCATCACGCCGACCAGGCCCACCCCGGCCAGCGGCGGCGTGTTCGCCCGCATCGCTCGCGCCGTGCAACACCGACCGGGACTGACCCTGCTCGCCGCCGCCGCGGTCATGGCCGTCCTTACGCTGCCCGTCCTCGACCTGCGCCTGGCGCAGGTCGACGCGAGGCTGCTGCCCACCAGCACCCAGACCCGCCAACTCCACGACGCGACAGCCCGCCACTTTCCCGAACTGGCCAGGCCCAACCCCATCGTCATCGCCGCCGCCGCACCCACCGACAACCCCGACGTGACCGACCTGTGCGGCCGGATCGCCGCCGTGCCGCACATCACCGGCGTCGAGGTCGCCCGGTCCGGGCCGGTCACCGTGCTCCGCGCCGGCATCGACCAGCCCGCCCACAGCACCGCAGCCCGCGGCGCCGTCGAGGCGATCCGCGCCATCGACGCCCCGTTCGAGGTCGCGGTCACCGGCGACACGGCCATGCTCATCGACTACCAGAACACCATCACCGGCCATCTGCCCTACGCCGTCATGATCATCTCGGTGGGCACGCTGATCCTGCTGTTCCTGTTCACCGGCTCGATCCTGCTGCCGGTCAAGGCCGTGGCCACGAACCTGCTCAGCATCGGCGCCGCTCTCGGCGCCGTGGTGTGGGTGTTCCAGCAGGGCCACCTGGCGAGCTGGTTCGGCACCACGCGCCTGGAGGCCACCCACGTCAGCGTGCCGGTGCTGGTCGCCGCCATCGCGTTCGGCCTGTCCGTGGACTACGAGGTGTTCCTGCTCTCACGCATCCGGGAACGGTGGCTGGCCACCGGCAACAACGAACACGCGGTCGCCGACGGTCTACAGCGCAGCGGCCGGATCATCACCTCCGCCGCGCTGCTGCTGTGCGTGGTATTCGCCGGGTTCCTCCTCGCCGGGTTCGTGCCCGTCCAAGCCATCGGACTGGGGCTGGTCCTCGCCGTCGCTCTCGACGCCACCATCGTCCGGCTCCTGCTTGTGCCCGCCACCATGACACTGGCCGGCCGGTACAACTGGTGGGCCCCCGCACCGCTACGCCGCCTGCACGCCCGCCTCGGCATACACGAAACATCCCCGAACCCACCCCAGACCGCACCCGCACCGGCCACACCGCAACCGGCTCCGGCCGGTGCGGCGCACCGCGACGGCGGACCCGGATCGGCGACTGCGTGAAAGATCGCCAAGATGACTCGCCGTGACCATGGCGTCGGCGGTCAGGCTGTGGCGGGGGGCGGCAGCGCCGCGGGCGGGGCCGGGGGCCAGGCGAGCGCGCCGAGCTCGCGGGAGATCGCCCGTGCGGTGGCACGCAGGGCGTCGACGGCGGCCGGATCCAGCGGCCATTCCGCGGCGGGCACCACCAGGCCGAACGCGCCGGCAACCTCTCCGTTCGCGTCGGCGAGCGGTGCGGCCAGGCCGCACTCGCCGAGCACGGCCTCCTCGACCTCGGTGGCGATGCCGGTGCGGCGCACCGCGTCGAGCTCGGCGTGCAGCCGGGCCGGGTCGGTTATGGTCTCGCCGGTCATGCTGCGCAGCGGGTGGGCCGCCGGGTCGTGCATGCCGTCGGCGTCGAAGGCGAGCATGGCCTTGCCGAGCGCGCATGCGTGCGCGGGGATGACGATCCCCACCTCCGGCATCTGGCGGCTGCCGTCCGGGCGCGGCTCGTGGTGGACCACGACCACGTCACCGAGCAGCAGCACGCCGGTGCGGACGGCGCAGCCGGTGCGGCGGGCGAGGTCCTCAGCCCAGCTCGACGCCCGCGAGCGCAGCTCCAGGGTGTCGAGGTAGACGTTGCCGAGCCGCAGCGTCGCCGGCCCGAGCCGGTACCGCTGCGAGTCGCGCTCCTGCTGCACCATGCCGTGCGCGACGAGCGTGCGGATGATCCCGTGCACGGTGGACGGGGCGAGGTCGAGCCGCGCAGCGATCTCGCCGAGGCTCATCCGACGGGCGCTCTGCAGCACGGTGAGGATGCGCAGCGCGCGGTCCACCGCCTGGATCACCAGCCGCCCCCTTCCATCGCTGCAGCCCCTTGTGCCTCCGGTCACAGCAGCGTACCTTCCGCCATGTATTCGACATTGTCGAACGACATTCGATGACACCGCCAGCCATCCCACCAGCCCGAGGAGGGCCCATGGACGAGCCATCGTTGGTTCAGCAGCTCACCGCCGAGGTGATCGGCACCGCGTTCCTGGTGTTCATCGGCGTCGGCTCGGTCCCGGCGACCCTGATCGTGAACGGGAACGCGCCGTTCACGATGGCCGACCTCGGCGTGATCTCGTTCGCCTTCGCGACGGCCGTAGTGGCCACGGTGTACGCGCTCGGGCACATCTCCGGCAACCACATCAACCCGGCCGTCACCGTCGGCCTCGCGGTCACCGGCAAGTTCCCGTGGTCCAGGGTGCCGGCCTACCTCGGCGCCCAGCTCGTCGGCGCGAGCATCGGGGCGGCGGCCATCATCGGCGTGCTCGGCATGCGGGCCAGCGACGTCGGGCTCGGCGTCGCGGCCTTCGGCCAGGGCGTGGGCGCCGGACAGGCGTTCGTGGCCGAGTTCGTGGGTACGTTCATCCTCGTGTTCACTGTGTTCGGCGTCATCCACCGCAACGCGGCGGCCGGGTTCGCCGGGCTCGCGATCGGCCTGGTGGTGTTCGCGGCGATCATCCCGGTCGCGCCGGCCACCGGGGCGTCGATCAACCCGGCCCGCACCCTGGGCCCGATGCTCGTCCAGCAGCTTGCCGGCGGGTCGGTGAAGTGGACCCAGCTCCCGGTCTACCTGCTCGCCGAGCTGTCCGCCGGGGTGGCGGCCGCCGCCGTCTACACGCTTGTCTCGCGCACCCGCGCCGACCGCGTGGTCACCACCGCCACCGCTGACGCGGCCGCTCCGGTGCCCGCCAATGCCTGACCAGGCGCGCCTCCAAGTACCACCATTGCTGTGAAGTTGGGCCTTTAACGACAGCCATTACCAGTATCACCTGGCGGGAGCCACCCATGAAGAAGCTGATCAACGACCCGGCCGACGTGGTCACCGAGGCGCTGCGCGGCATGGCGGCCGCCCACCCGCAGCTGCGGGTCGACCTGCAACACAAGATCGTCTACCGGGGCGACGCCCCGGTGCGGGGCAAGGTGGGGCTGGTCTCCGGCGGCGGGTCCGGGCACGAACCGCTGCACAGCGGCTTCGTCGGCGCCGGCATGCTGGACGCGGCCTGCGCCGGCGAGGTGTTCACCTCGCCCGTGCCGGACCAGATGCTGGAGGCGACGACCCGCGTCGACGGCGGCGCCGGGGTGCTGCACATCGTGAAGAACTACACCGGCGACGTGATGAACTTCGAGATGGCCGCCGAGCTCGCCGCCGAGGGCGGCGTCGACGTGATCGCCGTGGTCACCGACGACGACGTGGCCGTGCAGGACAGCCTCTACACCGCGGGCCGCCGGGGCGTCGGCGTCACCGTGCTGGTGGAGAAGATCGCCGGCGCGGCTGCCGAGCAGGGCCGCGGCCTGGCCGATGTCGCCGAGGTCGCGCGGCGGGTCAACGCGAATGGGCGGAGCATGGGCATGGCGCTCACCTCGTGCGCGGTGCCCGCCGCCGGCCGGCCCACGTTCGAGCTGTCCGAGGCGGAGATGGAGATCGGCATCGGCATCCACGGCGAGCCCGGCCGGCAGCGGGTGCCGCTCGCACCGGCCCGCCAGATCGCCGAGTACCTGGTCGACCCGATCCTCGCCGACCTCGACTTCGCCGGCGGCGACGGCGTGCTCGCGTTCGTCAACGGAATGGGCGGCACGCCGCTGATCGAGCTGTACCTGATGTACAACGAGGTCGCGACCATCCTGGACAAGGCGGGGGTGCGGGTGGCGCGGTCGCTGGTCGGCCCGTACATCACCAGCCTGGAGATGGCCGGCTGCTCGGTGACACTGCTCAAGCTGGACGACGAGCTGGTGCGGCTGTGGGACGCGCCGGTGCGCACGTCGGCCCTGCGGTGGGGGCTGTGAGCGCGGTGGACCTCGACGCCCTGGCACGGTGGATCCGGGAGTTCGCCTGGCTGGTCGCGGCGAACCGGGACCTGCTCACCGGGCTCGACTCCGCCATCGGGGACGCAGACCACGGAATCAACATGGACCGCGGCATGACCGCCGCCGTGGCGGCGCTGGACGGTGCGCTGGCCGGTGCGCTGGAGGGTGCGCAGCCGGCCAGCGCCGCCGCGCTGCTCAAGCGGGTCGGCATGACGCTGGTGAGCACCGTCGGCGGTGCGAGCGGACCGCTGTACGGCACGTTCTTCCTGCGGATGGCGACCGCGGCCGGCGACACGGCCGAGCTGGACGGCCCGGCGTTCGCCAAGGCACTGCGCGCCGGGCTGGAGGGAGTGGTGGCCCGGGGCAAGGCCGAGGCCGGCGACAAGACCATGTACGACGCGCTGGCCCCCGCCGCCGACGCGCTGGACGCCGCGCTCGCCGCGGGTGAGCCGCTGGCGCCGGCGCTGCGCGCCGCGGCCCGTGCCGCCGAGGCCGGCCGCGACGCCACCATCCCCATGCTCGCCCGCAAGGGCCGCGCGAGCTACCTGGGGGAGCGCAGCGTCGGCCACCAGGACCCCGGCGCGACGTCGGCTGCGCTGCTCATCACGGCCGCGGCGACCGCGCTGGCCGAGGGCTGAGCGCCCATGCCTGCGTCCACGGCAGGACGGGTCGGGCTCGTGGTGGTCTCGCACAGCCGGGCGCTGGCCCGTGCCGCGGTGGCGCTGGCCCAGGAGATGCTGCACGGCCGGCGGGTCCCCATCGAGATTGCCGCGGGCCTGGACGACACGACGTTCGGCACGGACGCCGGCCAGATCATGCGCGCGATCAAGGCCGCCGACCGCGGCGCCGGCGTGCTGGTCCTGATGGACCTGGGCAGCGCGGTGCTCTCCGCCGAGCTCGCCCTTGAGCTGATGGACGACGCGGCCCGCGATCGGGTCCTGCTGTGCCCGGCGCCACTGGTCGAGGGCCTGATCGTGGCCGCGGTGGCGGCCGCCGGCGCAGCCACGCTGCCCGAGGTGGCGGCCGAGGCCGCGGCGGCGCTCGCCGGCAAGACCTCGCACCTGGCCGCGGGCACGCCCGAGACCGCGGCCACGGCCGCCACGGCGGATGGCGCGGATGCGGAGCCGGACGAGCTCGCCGGCGCCTTCACCGTGACGAACCCGCACGGCCTGCACGCCCGCCCCGCCGCGCGCGTGGTGCAGGCGGTGCGCATGCTCGACGCCAGGGTCAGGCTGCGAAACCGCACCACGGACTCGGCGTGGGTGCCGGCGTCGAGCCTGTCCAAGCTGGCGACGCTGGGCGTGCTCCGCGGTCACGAGGTCGAGGTGCGGGTCCGCGGCCGGCAGGCACGCGAGGCCCTCGACCACCTGGCCGCGCTGGCCGCCCGCGGCTTCGACGAGCCGACCGAAGGCACTCCTGGCGGTGCTGGTGACCGTGTTGGTGACCGTGTTGGTGACCGTGTTGATGACCGTGTTCGTGACGGGGCCAGGGAGGATGGCCGAGCCGGCGGTCCGATCGCGGCGTCGCCGGGCATCGGCATCGGCCCGGCGCGGTCAATGCGCCTCGCGCCGGTGGCCGTCGAGAGCGCCTGGGCCGACGACTCGGTGGCCCACGACCCGGAGACGCAGTGGCGCCGGCTGATGGAGGCCGTCGCCGCCGTCCGCCGCGACGTGCAGCGCGTCCGGGCCCGCGCGGGCCGCGAGCTCGGCGAGGCCGAGGCGGCGATCTTCGACGCGCACCTGCTGCTGCTCGACGACGGCGACCTGCTCGACGATGTGCGTTCCCGGGTGGACGGCGGGCAGGCGGCCGCGCCGGCCTGGGCCGCGGCCGTGCACCGGGTGAGCGCCGAACTGGCCGCCATCCCCGACCCGTACCTGCGGGCCAGGGCGGCCGACGTGACGGCCGTCGGCGACCAGGTGCTGCGCGCCCTGCTCGGTGCCCCGACCCGGCACCCCACACCGGCCGGCGTGCTGGTGACCGGCGACCTCACCCCGGCCGAGGCCGCCGAGCTGGACCCGTCCAGGGTGGCGGCGGTGGTGCAGGCGTTCGGCAGCCCGATGGCGCACGCCGCGATCATGCTGCGGGCCCGTGGTATCCCGGCGGTCGTCGCGGCCGGCCCAGGTGTGCTCAGCATTCCCGACGGCACGCTGCTCGCCGTGGACGGCACCCGCGGTGAGCTGGTGGTCGACCCGGCGGCCGAGGTGCGGGCGGCCTTCCGGGCCCGCGCCGCCGACCTCGCCCGCCGGCAGCGCCGGGCCGTCGCGGCGGCGGCCTCGCCGGCGGTGACCCGCGATGGCGTGCAGGTCCTCGTCGGCGCCAACCTCGGCTCGGTGGCGGACGCCGCCGTGGCCGCCGCGTGCGGCGCCGACCTCGCCGGGCTGGTCCGCACCGAGTTCCTGTTCCTCGGCCGCGCCCAGGCTCCCGGCGTCGACGAGCAGGAGGCCGTCTACCGGCAGATCGCCGAGGCGCTCGGCGGGCGGCGGATCACCCTGCGCACGCTCGACGTCGGCGGCGACAAGCCGCTCGGCTACCTGCCGATGCCGGCCGAGGCCAACCCGTTCCTCGGCGTCCGCGGCATCCGGCTCGCGCTGGGCCGCCCCGAGCTGCTCGCCGACCAGCTGCTCGCCATGGTGCGGGTCGCGCACAACGTTCCGGTGAGCGTGATGTTCCCGATGGTCAGCACCCTGGACGAGCTGCTGCGGGCCCGCGGCATGCTCGATGACGCGATCAAGCTCGCCGGCCGGGGCGAGCCGCCCGGGCTGCACGTGGGGATCATGGTCGAGGTGCCGGCCGCGGCCGCCAAGGCGCGCGCCTTCGCGCCGCACGTCGACTTCTTCAGCATCGGCACCAACGACCTCACCCAGTACGCGCTGGCCGCCGAGCGCGGCAACAGCGCCGTCGCCAGCATCGGCGACGCGCTCGACCCCGGCGTGCTGCACCTCGTCGACGCCGTGTGCCGCGGTGCCGGCGCCGCGCTCGTCGCGGCGTGCGGCGAGCTGGCCGCCGACGAGCGGGCCGCCGCCGTGCTCGTCGGGCTCGGCGTGCGCGAGCTCAGCGTCACCCCGCGGGCGGTCCCGCTGATCAAGCAGGCGGTCCGCTGCCTGGACAGCCGGGACGCCGCGGCGACCGCCGCCGCCGCGCTCGACGCCCCCTCCGCCGACGCCGTCCGCGCTCTGCTCGCCTAGGCTCAATGCGTTCCGGCTGGCGGCGAGTCGGGTCGTAGGCACTCGAGGGTCTGGGCCAGGCGCCGGGCCCGAGTCGCCACCCGTTTGGCGCCGGTGATCCACTCGACGTACTCCCGGCGATGGGTGAACGGTAGGCCGTCGAACGCGGCCGCGACCCCGGGATCGGCCGCCAAGCCGGCCCGCAGATCGTCCGGAAGGTCCAGCTGCCGGGGGCGCTCGTCCCGCTCGACCTCCAGCTCGACGGTGTCGCCGATCTGAACCCCGGCGGCCGCCCGGGTCGCCTTGTGCACGCCAAGGCACACCCGCCCGTCGCCCATTCCCATGGTCGAGCTGTCGAACCGGACGCCGTTGAGCAGGCCGGTCACCCGGAACCGGCGACCGCCGCCCATCGCCATCAGCACCTGCTCCGGCACCACGACAAAGGCTCCGCCGCCCCGGCCGGCCTGCAGGTCGGCGGAGAATCGCTGCCCGACCATGCCCACGCCTCCTACCCGCAACGACCGGCCACGCCTCGACGATCAGCCATTCTCACACCTCGACCATTGCGCAGAGGCCGATAAGGGGTACTGGCAGGGTCTCCCACCTGCCGCGCGGGCCGACGTAACGTCGATGGCGTGGACAACCAGACGGAGGTACCCGAGTTCCTCGCCTGCTGGCGGGCGAAGATCACCCCAGAGCAGGCGAGTGTGTGGCGACGTTCGGCGGGAGGCGCCAGGTGCCCGGCCTGCGCCGCGCCGAGGTGGCCCGGTTGGCGGGGGACGCCCTGACGCTGGGCGCCAGAATGACGGGTCCAAACAAGGAAGGTTCCACGCCATGCAACACCGCACACTCGGCACCAGCGAGCTGGAGGTCTCGGCCCTCGGGCTCGGCTGCATGGGCATGAGCCACGGCTACGGCCCGGCCGGAACGCGGCAGGAGATGATCTCGGTGATCCGGGCCGCCGTTGAACGAGGCATTACGTTCTTCGACACCGCCGAGGTCTACGGCCCGTTCGTCAACGAGGAACTGGTAGGCGAGGCTCTCTCCCCGTTTCGCGGCGAGGTCGTGATCGCCACCAAGTTCGGCTTCCAATTCGACGCCGACGGAACACAGACCGGCCTGTCCAGCCGACCCGAGCACATCAAGCAGGTCGCCGATGCCGCACTGAGGCGGCTCAGAGTCGACACGATCGACCTCTTCTACCAACACCGGGTCAACCCGGAGGTGCCGATCGAGGACGTGGCCGGCGCGGTCAAGGAGCTGATCGATGCGGGGAAGGTGAAGCACTTCGGCATGTCCGAGGCCGCCGCCGCGACGATCCGGCGCGCCCACGCTGTTCAGCCCGTCACCGCCGTGCAGAGCGAGTACTCGCTGTGGTGGCGGCGGCCCGAAGCCGAGGTGCTGCCGACCCTGGAGGAGCTCGGCATCGGCTTTGTTCCCTTCAGCCCTCTGGGTAAGGGTTTCCTCACCGGAAAGATCACCGAGGACACGGCCTTCGACCGCTCTGACATCCGAAGCACCATCCCTCGCTTCGACCCGCAAGCGCGACAGGCCAACCAGGCCCTGGTTGATCTGCTCGCCACGATCGCCGAACACAAGAATGCGACACCGGCGCAGGTAGCCCTCGCCTGGCTGCTGGCCCAGAAGCCGTGGATAGTCCCCATCCCCGGCACCCGGAGGCTGGAGCGGCTCGACGAGAACATCGGAGCCGTCAACGTCGAGCTGACCTCCGACGATCTCCGGGAAGTCGAAGCCGCCGCCGCGAAGATCGAAATCCAGGGCGAACGCTACCCAGAACATCTCGAGCGATTGACCGGCCGCTGAGCCGAGTACGCTCTCGCTGGACCGCTCTCGCATCTGTCCACCACACGTTGGCCTTCACAACCTCGGCATCAGCATGTTGCACATGTGCTACCGTGCGGGGCGTGACCGAGGTCGGATTGCGCGAGATGCGGCAGAATGCCAGCGAGCTGGTACGGCGCGCCCAAGCGGGCGAGCACCTGACAATCACCGTCGCCGGCCGTCCAGCGGCCGTCCTCGGCCCGATCAGCCCCCGAACCTGGCGACGCTGGGACGAACTAGCCGCTGTCTTCAGCACTCCGACCGATCCGGACTGGCCGGCCGACCGCGACCTGCTCGACGACAGCCTCGCCGACCCGTGGACGCGCGGGTGAGTCGCGGGATCCTGGACACCAGCGTCCTGATTGCCACCGACGTTGCGCCCATTCCCGGCGAACTGGCCATCAGCGTCGCCAGCCTCGCCGAACTGCAATTCGGCGTCCTGGTCGCCAGCGATGACCGAATCCGGGGGCTTCGGCTGGGTCGTCTCAGCGCCATCCAACGCCGCTTCGACGCACTGCCCATCGATGAGGCCGTCGCCGACAGCTACGCCCAGCTGGCCGCCCGCGTCGTCCAGGTTGGACGACAGCCACGCGGTCGCGTCATGGACCTGCTGATCGCCGCCACCGCGCACGCCCACAATGCCGCCGTCTACACCCGCAACCCCAACGACCTGATCGGGCTGGACGACCTCATCACCATCACGGCAGTCTGATGGGCCATTACCCGCGCGTTGTTGTCGTCGTCGACCATTTGCTGCGGCCGTCGTTTCATACCACGCCATTACCGATGGCCTGTCGACCGACACCGCTCGTCGTACGCGGGAAGCTGCCATGCGAACGGCGGCGGCGGGCTCGACGACAGCTTGCACCGATGAACATCACTGCGAGCCTGTGTACGTTCAGCCGTATTGGCCCCGGTCACCGGCACCGTCTTTCCTGCGATTGTCATGTCTGTTGCTCCGGTTTCTGCCGTGTTCTTGTGCGTTCCGCGCCGCTTGTTTGGCGCCTACGGATATAGACCAGCCGGACTCCCCGGAATCGCCGCTGGCCTGCGCCGCGTGCCTGGTTCAGGCGCTACCGGGCCCTGGCGCGGCCGGTGGGCGCGGCTGGCGGCCGAGGAAGGCGACGAGCTGGTCGCCGGGGCAGGCTGGGCCGGGCAACCGAACCGGGTCGGCGAACAGCCCAGGCCCGGGTGCCTGGGGTGACCAACAGCGGGGCGATCGGCAACAAGAGGGCCGCCAGGCCCGGCGGGACCGGTCGGCGGGCGCCGCAAGCTACCGAGATGTCCCAGCCGCGGACGGTGATCTCGATGGCTCCGGTCACCGCGACCATGCTCGCGGTCAGATTCGGGCTCGGTGAGAAGGTGCGACGCGGGCTCACCGGTGGTGTTGCGCCCGAATGAGGGCCTGTTTTCGCCGCTGTCACGTACCGCCATGGGCGGGTAATGGCCGCTTCTTAGCGTGTGGTGCATGCCAGGCCAGCTCTGGGCGCTGGAAGGCAGGCCGTGACGACACCGTGGAGGAACTCGTGACGACGACCGCCAGCCAGCCACCGGCCGCGACGAGGAGCTACCGGCTCAGCGGCCACTGGATCGACCACTGGGAGCCGGAGGACCCGACGTTCTGGGAGACAACCGGCAGGGGGGTGGCCCGTCGCAACCTCGCCTGGTCGATCTTTGCCGAACATATCGGCTTCTCGGTGTGGACCTTGTTCTCGGTGATGGTGCTGTTCATGGGAAAGCAGTACGGCATGAGCGCGGCGGACAAGTTCCTCATGGTGGCCACCGCGACCGCCGTCGGCTCGGTCATCCGGGTGCCCTACACGTTCGGGCCGGCCAGATTCGGCGGCCGCAACTGGACGATTTTCAGCGCCCTCATGTTGATGGTGCCGACAATCCTGCTCGCGATCGTCATGAAGCCCGGTACCTCGCTGGCCACCTTCCTCGTCGTCGCCGCGATCGCCGGCGTCGGCGGCGGCAACTTCGCCTCGTCCATGGCCAACATCAACGCCTTCTACCCGGAGGGCAGGAAAGGCCTGGCGCTCGGTCTCAACGCCGGCGGCGGCAACCTGGGCGTCGCCGTCGTGCAGATCGTCGGCCTGATCGTCATCGGCTCGGTCGGCCTGGCCACGCCGCAGCTGGTGCTCTACATCTACCTCCCCCTGATCGTCGCCGCGACGGTGGGTGCCGCGCTGTTCATGGACAATCTCACCACCGCCAGGAACGACACCAAGGCGGTCAAGGAGATCCTCCGCGAGCCGCAGACCTACGTGATGTCGTTCCTGTACATCGGCACCTTCGGCTCGTTCATCGGCTACAGCTTCGCCTTCGGCCTCGTGCTGCAGAACCAGTTCGGCCGCACTCCGCTGCAAGCGGCCGCGCTGACCTTCCTCGGCCCGTTGCTGGGCAGCTTCTCCCGCCCGCCCGGCGGCTGGCTGTCCGACAAGATCGGCGGTGCGCTCGTCACGCTGGGTGTGTTCATCGGCCTGGCGGTGGGTACCGGCGTGGTGATTCTGGCCAACAACCTCAGGTCGCTGCCCCTGTTCCTGGTCGGCTTCATCACGATGTTCGTGCTCACCGGCATCGGCAACGGGTCGACCTACAAAATGATCCCGGCGATCTTCCGGTCGAAGGCGAAGACGGCGATCGCCGAGGGGGCCGACGAGACCACGGAGCTGCTGCGCGCCCGTCGGCTGTCCGGCGCGCTGATCGGCATCGCCGGCGCGGTCGGCGCACTCGGTGGGTTGTTCATCAACCTGGCGTTCCGCTCCTCGTTCCAGACCACCGGCAGCGGCACCACGGCGTTCGCCGCGTTTCTGGTGTTCTACACGGTGTGCGGCGCGGTGACCTACGCGGTGTACCTGCGGAAGGTCGCCATCCCGTCCGGCGCGCGGGAGCTGGCCTACGCCGGAATCTGATGCCACCCGTGCCCGTCGACACCCACTGCCCGTACTGCGCGCTGCAATGTGGCATGAGGCTCACCCCGGCCGGCCCGGCCGGGGTCAACGTCGCGCCCCGCGAGTTCCCGACCAACCGCGGCGGTTTGTGCCAGAAGGGCTGGACGTCCGCCGAGCTGCTGCGACACCCGGAGCGGCTGACCTCGCCGCTGCTGCATGGCCGGCCGGTGTCCTGGAACACCGCCCTGGACTTCGTCGCCGACCGGATCCGCGCGCTCCAGGCGGCGCACGGCCCGGACGCGATCGCGATGTTCGGCGGCGGCGGGCTGACCAACGAGAAGTGCTACCTGCTCGGCAAGTTCGCCCGGGTGGCATTGCGCACGTCGCAGATCGACTACAACGGCCGGTTCTGCATGTCGTCCGCCGCGGCGGCCGGAAACGCCGCGTTCGGCGTCGACCGTGGGCTGCCGTTCCCGGTTACCGACCTGGCCGACTCCGACGTGGTGCTGCTGGTCGGTGCCAACGTCGCGGAGACCATGCCGCCGTTCGTATCGCATCTGCGCGGCGTGCCGCAGATCGTGGTCGACCCGCGGCGGTCGGCGACCGCGGATGCCGCGGTGACCGCCGGCGGGCTGCACCTGGCGCTGCGGCCGGGCTCGGACGCGGTGCTGGCGATCGGCATGCTGCACGCCGCTGTGGCAGACGCCCTCATCGACCGGGACTACATCGAGGCCCGGACGGTCGGGTTCGCCGACGCATGGCAGGAAGCGGCGCAGTACTGGCCTGAGCACACCGAACGGATCACGGGGGTGTCGGCGGCCGACATCCGGGCCACGGTGCACCGGCTCGCCGAGGCGGAGCGGGCATACATCCTCACCGCCCGTGGCACCGAGCAGCATGCGACGGGTGTGGCCACCGTCCGGGCGTGGATCAACCTGGCGCTGGCGCTCGGGCTGCCTGGCCGGGATGGCAGCGGGTTCGGCACGATCACCGGGCAGGGCAATGGCCAGGGCGGCCGCGAGCACGGGCAGAAGGCCGACCAGCTGCCGGGCTACAGGTTGATTGATGATCCGGCGGCGCGAGCGCACGTGGCCGGCGTGTGGGGCGTCGACCCGGCGTCACTGCCCGGCCCGGGCCGCAGCGCGGCGGAGCTGCTTGACGCACTGGGCACGCCGGACGGCCCGAAGGCGCTGTTGGTCTTCGGCGCCAACGTGTTGGTTTCGGCGCCGCGGGTGGGCGTGGTGGCCGAGCGGCTCGCGGCGCTCGACCTGCTGGTGGTGGCCGATATCGTGCCGTCCGAGACCGCCGTGCGGGCAGACATCGTCCTTCCCGTAACGCAGTGGGCCGAGGAGGGCGGCACGATGACCAACCTCGAAGGTCGCGTGCTGCTGCGCCGGCCGGCGATCCCGCCGCCACGCGGTGTCCGCAGCGACCTCGAGGTGCTCCAGGGGCTTGCTGTGCGGCTGGGCCAGCCGCCATCGCGGTTCCCGACCGAGCCGGAGGTCGTGTTCGACGAGCTGTGCCGGGCGTCGGCCGGCGGGAGGTCGGACTACGCGGGCATGACGTACGAGCGACTGGCCGCGGGGGAGGCGCTGCACTGGCCGTGCCCCACCGCCGACCACCCCGGCACCCCCCGGTTGTTCCTGGACCGTTTCTTCCACGCGGACGGCAAGGCCAGGTTCGGCGTGATCAACCCGTCCGGCCCTGCCGAACAGCCGGACGAGGCCTATCCGCTGTACGCGACGACCGGCCGGATCCTGGCGCACTACCAGTCCGGCGCGCAGACCCGGCGGGTGTCCGAGCTGGCCGCGACGGTCGACGAGGCGTTCGTCGAGGTTCACCCGGACACCGCCGCCCGGCACGGGTTGGTGGAGGCTGGGCTCGCCGTGGTGCGCTCGCGGCGGGGGTCGACGGTCGCCCGGGTCCGGCTGGACCCGTCGATGCGTCACGACACGGTGTTCCTGCCGTTCCACTTCCCGGGCGAGGGCGCGGCCAACCTGATCACGAATCCGGCGCTGGACCCCACAAGCCGCATGCCGGAGTTCAAGGTCTGCGCCGTGCGGCTGGACCCCGCGTAGCTGGGGTCGCGGCCGAACCTGGTGTCGGGTTCCCGCTGGGCAGGGCCCTCGTCCCAGCCCGAGGATGGCGGGCGTCGCGGCACCATGCCGGCCTGACCCGCAGCGGCGGCAGTCTCGCCAGGCCCGGCCGGACGGGGAGCGGCGCCGGCCCTCGCCGCCGCGGCTGCCGCCCGCGGTCCAGGGCCGGGCCAGACGGCGCAGGCAACCAAAGATTTTAGTCCCGGCCCCAATGCCGAAGACGGAGACGGGCGACACGGTCGGCGAGGCCCTTGCCGGTCGGCGTGTCAACGTTACCGCCGCGACCCGCTCACCCGCCGCGACCTGCGAAAGTGCGAGCAACTTAACCCGGCCGACACGTCAAATCCCCGCGCTGTAACGGCGCCTTCTTAGCTTCGAAGCGTGACCAACCAGGCCCGTCGCGTCGTGCTGATCGGCTATGGAATGGCCGGCGCGCGCCTGGCAGAGGAAGTCCGCCGGCGGGACCCGCACGGCGAGCGGGTGGCGTTGACCGTGATCGGCGCGGAGACCCATGCCGCGTACAACCGGGTGCTGCTGTCCGCCGTGCTCGCCGGGCAGCTCAAGCCCGACGAGATCACCACGCAGCACCCGGCGTGGCCGGAGGACCACAACGTCGTGCTTCGCCGCGGCGTTCAGGCGACCAGCATCGACCGGGAGCGCAGGCTGGTCGAGCTGGACGACGACACCACGCTGCGCTACGACGAGCTGGTCCTTGCCACCGGCAGCGTGCCGTGGATCCCGCCGGTCGACGGGCTGGCCACCGACGGCCGGATGGCCGGCGGCGTCGCCGCGTTCCGCGACCTGGACGACTGCGCCCGCATCCTTTCCATCGCCCGCGCCGGCACGCCCGTCGCCGTGCTCGGCGGCGGGCTGCTGGGCCTGGAGGCCGCCCGCGGGCTCGCCGGCCGCGGCGCCCGGGTCACCGTCGTGCATCCGGTCGAGCACCTCATGGAGCGCCAGCTGGACGGGCAGGGCGGCGCGGTGCTCGCCGCCACACTCGCCGAGCTGGGCATCGAGATCCGCCTCAACGTCCTGGCCAAGCGCTGGACGCCGGGCCACGGCCTCGAGTTGGACGACGGCTGCACACTGCCGGTGGACGCCGTGGTGGTGTCCGCCGGCGTCCGCCCCGAGACCGGGCTGGCGCTCGCCGCCGGCCTGGCCGTCGACAAGGGCATCATGGTCGACGAGCGGCTCACCACCTCGGACCGCCGCATCCACGCAATCGGCGACTGCGCGCAGTTCCCGGGGACGGTGGCCGGCCTCGTGCAGCCATCCTGGGACCAGGCCGTGGTGCTCGCCGACCTGCTCACCGGCGCCAACCCGGCCGCGCGGTATCGGGGCACGAACGCCGTCACTCGGCTCAAGGCGCGCGGCATCGATCTCGCCACGCTCGGCGAGGTGCACACCGAACGTGACGCCTCCGGCAAGGACACCGCCGAGGTGCTGCGGCTGGAAGACGCCGCCCGCGGCCGCTACGCCAAGCTCGTGCTGCGCGGCGACAAGGTCACCGGGGCGGTCATGCTCGGCGTGCCGGACGCCGCGGCCACCGTCATCCAGCTCTACGACACCGGCATGCCGGCGCCATCCGACCGGCTCGCGCTGCTGCTCGGCCGTGCGCTGCCGTCCGGCGCCGGCCCGGCCGACTCCCCCCAACACCTGCCAGCCCGGGCGGTGGTGTGCCGGTGCAACAACGTGACCAAGGGTGCGTTGGTGACCGCCTGGCGGGCCGGCGCGAGCAGTCTCGCCGCGCTGACCGGCGCGACCAGGGCGAGCACCGGGTGTGGCAGCTGCGCGGACGTGGTGGCCGGCATCGCCGACTGGCTGGCCACTGGCGAGAGCACTGGCGAGAGCACTGCCGAGAGCACCGCGGAGGAGGTCGCGTGAGCACGCTCCTGATCGCGGGACACGGCATGGTCGCGCACCGCCTGGTGGAGGCACTGCGCTCCCGTGACACCGGCGGCGCCTGGCGGATCGTGGTGGTCGGCGAGGAACCGCATCCGGCCTACGACCGGGTGTCGCTGTCGTCCTACTTCGACGGGGCGTCCGCCGAGGAGCTGTGCCTGGTCGGCGACGACGTCCGGTCCGACGAGCTGGTCGAGCTCCGGCTCGGCGAGCGGGTCACCGCGATCGACCGAGCCACGGCGACCGTCACGACGTCGAAGGGCGCCACGCTGCGCTACGACGCGCTGGTGCTCGCCACCGGCTCCTACCCGTTCGTGCCGCCGGTCGAAGGGCGTGAGCTCGAGGGCTGCTTCGTCTACCGCACGCTGGAGGACCTGGACGCGATCAACGCGGCGGCGCGGCGGGCGGCAGCCCATGGCAAGCCCGGCCGGCGCGCCGGCATTGTGATCGGCGGCGGCCTGCTCGGCCTGGAAGCGGCCAACGCGCTGCGACTGCTCGGCATGTCGCCGCACGTGGTGGAGCTCGCGCCGTGGCTGATGCCGATGCAGGTCGACGAGGGCGGCGGCGGGCTGCTGCGCCGGCTGGTCGAGCGGCTCGACGTCACCGTGCACACCGGCACGTCGGTCACGCGGATAGTGCGGGACCGCGGCCGGATGCTCGCCACGCTGACCAACGGCACCGAGCTCGACCCGGACGTTGTGGTGTTCTCCGCCGGCATCCGGCCGCGCGACGAGTTGGCCCGCGCCGCCGGCCTGCCGATCGGTGAGCGCGGCGGCGTCGTGGTGGACGCTGGCTGCCGCACCGCGGACGAGCAGATCTACGCGATCGGGGAGGTCGCCTGCCTGGGCGGGCGTTGCTACGGGCTGGTCGCGCCCGGCTACGCGATGGCCGAGGTGGTCGCCGACCGGCTGCTCGGCGGCGCCGCCGAGTTCCCCGGCGCGGACACCTCGACCAAGCTGAAGCTGCTCGGCGTCGACGTGGCGAGCTTCGGCGACGCGCACGCCAAGAGCGAGGGTGCGCTCGAGGTCGTGGTGAACGACGCGGTCGCCGGCAGCTACGCCAAGCTCGTGGTGTCCGACGACGCCAGGACGTTGCTCGGCGGCGTACTGGTCGGCGACGCGTCGGCATACGGGACGTTGCGCGCGCTGGTCGGCCACCCGCTGCCCGGCGACCCGGTCGCGATGATCGCCCCGGCCGCCGCCGGCGCCAGCGGCGAGGTCGGCGTGGGCGCGCTGCCGGACGCCGCGCAGATCTGCAGCTGCCACGCCGTGACCAAGGGCACGATCCTGTCCGCCATCACGAACGGCGGCTGCAACACCGTGCCGGCGGTCAAGGCGTGCACCAACGCCGGCACGGGCTGCGGCTCGTGCGTGCCCACCCTCAAGCAGTTGCTCGGCGTCGCCGGTGTGGCGGTGTCCAAGGCGCTGTGTGAGCACTTCCCGGTCAGCCGCGCCGAGTTGTTCGAGATCGTCGCCGGCACCGGCATCCGCACGTTCTCCGAGCTGGTCGCCCGGACCGGCACCGGCCGCGGCTGCGACCTCTGCAAGCCGGCGGTCGCGTCCATCCTGGCGTCGATCGGGCCGGTGATCGGCGCGGAGCGACACATCCTGGACGGCGAGCAGGCCACCCTGCAGGACACCAACGACCACTTCCTGGCCAACATGCAGCGCAACGGCACCTACTCGGTGGTGCCACGGATCCCCGGCGGCGAGATCACCCCGGCGAAGCTGATCGCGATCGGCGAGGTTGCCCGCGACTTCAACCTCTACTCGAAGATCACCGGCGGGCAGCGGATCGACCTGTTCGGTGCGCGCGTCGAGCAGCTGCCGGCGATCTGGCGGCGGCTGGTGGACGCCGGCTTCGAGTCCGGGCACGCCTACGGCAAGGCGCTGCGCACAGTGAAGTCATGCGTCGGCTCCACCTGGTGCCGCTACGGCGTACAGGACTCGGTCGGGCTCGCAATCGCGCTGGAGCTGCGCTATCGCGGGCTCCGGGCACCACACAAGATCAAGGCGGCGGTGTCCGGATGCGCCAGGGAGTGCGCGGAGGCCCGCGGCAAGGACTTCGGCGTGATCGCCACCGAGCACGGCTGGAACCTCTATGTCGGCGGCAACGGTGGCTTCCGGCCGCGGCACGCCGACCTGCTGATCAGCGATGTGGACACCGAGACGCTGGTCCGGCTGATCGACCGGTTCCTCATGTTCTATATCCGGACGGCGGACCGGCTACAGCGAACCGCGCCATGGATCGAGGCCATGGACGGCGGCCTCGACCACCTGCGTGCGGTGATCGTCGACGACAAGCTGGGCATCTGCGGCGACCTGCAGGCGGCCATGGCGGCGCACATCGCCAACTACTCCGACGAGTGGCGCGGGGTACTGGAGGATCCGGACAAGCTCGCCCGGTTCACCAGCTTCGTCAACGCGCCCGGCGAGCCGGATCCGACGATCGAGTTCGTCACCGCGCGCGGGCAGCCGGTGCCGGCGCCGGCACCCGCGCCGATCGAGCTGCCGCTACCGACTGTAGGGCCTACCGTGGGGGTGCCCCGATGACCGTTGTTCTCGACACGCGGCGCTGGGTCGGCGTCTGCCCGCTCGCGCGGCTGCAGCCGGAACGCGGTGTTGCCGTGCTGCTGGCCGGCGACGTCCAGGTCGCGCTGTTCCGAACCCTCGATGGCACCGGCGACGCCGTGTACGCGGTGCACAACATCGACCCGTTCACCGGCGCCGCCGTGCTGTCGCGGGGGATCGTCGGCGACCGCGCTGGCGTGCCGACCGTCGCCTCGCCGCTGTACAAGCAGGTGTTCGACCTGACCACCGGCCGATGCTTCGACGATCCCGCGGTGGTGCTGACCACATATCCGGTGCGGGTCGTCGACGGCGAGATCGAGGTAGGCCTGCCGTGATGGCAACGAACGCCCGACCGCTGGACAACCGGCCCGCGCAGGGCACTGGCGAGGCGGCGCCGCTGGCCGGGTACACCGTCGGCGTCACCGCCGCCCGCCGCGCGGACGAGCTCACCGCACTGCTGGAGCGGCGCGGTGCCGTGGTGATGCACGCGCCCGCCATCCGGATCGTGCCGCTGGCCGACGACACCGAGCTGATGGCGGCCACCCGCGCGTTGGTCACGCGGCCGGCGGACGTGGTCGTCGCGACCACGGGCATCGGGTTCCGCGGCTGGGTGGAGGCTGCCGACGGGTGGGGGCTCGGCGACGAGCTGCTCACCGCGATGCGCCGCGCCATCATGCTCGCCCGCGGGCCAAAGGCGCGTGGCGCGATCCGCGCCGCCGGGTTGACCGACGCGTGGTCGCCGCCGTCGGAGTCGTCATCCGAGGTGCTGGAGTACCTGCTGGCGCAGGGCGTGGAGGGTCGGCGGGTCGCCGTGCAGCTGCACGGGGAGCCGCTGCCGGACTTCGTCGAGGCGCTGCGCTGCGCCGGCGCGGATGTCGTCGAGGTGCCGGTGTACCGCTGGTCGCCGCCGGCCGACCTCGCGCCCCTCGACCGGCTGCTGGACGCGATCATGGACCGTCAGGTGGACGCCGTGACGTTCACCAGCGCGCCGGCGGTGGCCAGTTTGCTGGCGCGGGCGAGGACCGCCGGAACTTTCGACGCCCTGTTGGAGGTCGTGCGCCGAGACGTGCTGGCGTGCTGCGTCGGCCCGGTGACCGCCGGCCCGCTGGCGAACAACGACGTGCCGACCGTGCAGCCGCAGCGGGCGCGGTTGGGCGCGATGGTGCGCACGCTGTGCGCGGAGCTGCCGGCACGGGCCCGCACGTTGCCGGTGGCCGGTCACGAGCTGGAGCTGCGAGGGCACGCTGCCGTGGTGGACGGCGCGCTGCGCCCGCTTCCGCCGGCCGGGGTGTCGCTGCTGCGGACGCTGGCTCGGCGGCCGGGCCGGGTGGTGTCTCGGGCGGAGCTGCTGCGGGCGTTGCCGGGCGGCGGCGCGGACGAGCACGCCGTGGAGACCGCGATGGCGCGGCTACGGTCTGCGTTGGGGTCGCCCCGGCTGGTGCAGACCGTGGTCAAGCGGGGCTACCGGCTGGCTCTGGACTCGGAGCGGGCGATCACCGATCCGCCGGACACCCATGGCTGCCTGTCGGACGAAGTGCGGAGATGACCCGCCCGGCGCTGGGTCTCGTGCTGCACGGCACCCGCAACGCCGCCGGGACGGCGATTGCTGAGGCGCTGACCGCGCGGGTGCGCCGGGCTGCGGGTGGTCTGCGGGTCGGCTTGTGCTTCGCCGACGTACGCAGGCCGACGGTGGCCGATTTTCTCAGTGCCATGCAGGCAGCCACGCCGGGACCGGTGGTGCTCGTGCCGGCGTTCCTGGCCGCCGGCTACCACGTGGCGGTGGACGTGCCGGCCCAGGTGGCCTCATCGGGCCGCGACGACGTGGCGCTGGCCGCCCCGCTTGGCCCGGACCGGGCGCTGGTAACCGCCGCCGCCGACCGGCTGGCGACCGCCGGGTGGCAGCGTGGGGATGCGGTGGTGTTCGCCGCCGCAGGGTCTTCCGATCCGCGCGCGATGAATGACGTCGCGGCGGCGGCCAGGTCGTTCGCTCGGCGGCTGTGCGCGCCGGTGCACGTCGGATACGTGGCGACGGGGCAGCCGCGGGTACGTGATCTCGTGATGTCACTGCGGGCGGCCGGCGCGCACCGGGTCGCGGTGGCGTCCTGGTTGCTCGCCCCGGGGGCATTCCAGAATGCGCTCGCCAACTGTGGCGCTGACGTCGTCGCGGACCCCTTGGGCACCCACTCGGCGGTGGTGTCCGCCATCCTCACCCGTTACCACCGCGCGACGCGGACATCGAGCGCAGAAGCTTTGTCACCGGTCGACGGTTCCAGGATCGCGTTGAAGCCGATCACCTTGATACCCTGACTCCGGGCGCGGTTGAGCGCGGGAGTGAGCGAGTTCTGGGACAACGGGAGCACGATGATCGCGTCCACCCGTTGTGCGATGTGCGGCCCGTCGGGTTGGAGAACCCGACGGTATAGTGCCTTTCGCCCTTGCTTGAACCGGAGCCTGA
>DASXTS010000113.1:0-7868 GCA_036505275.1 Pseudonocardiaceae bacterium | reverse complement strand
GGTTCAACGCCGACCAGCACCACAGCGGCGGGACAGAGCCGAGCACCTGGGCAGACCTGTGCGACGAGATGTCCTCGCACAACGGCCCGTTCCGCCTGAGACCTGGCGTAGCCGTCCGCTGAAGACTTCGGCGCTCGGCGGCTTCCTCCCTGGTCGCCGATCCCGAACCGCCGGGCTGTTGCCCCCCGCAAGCCCGGCCCGGCCCGGGGCGCCGGACTCGCACCCGGCGCCCCGGGCCACCCCGCACCACCCGAACCGCGACACCCCGGAAAGGCCACATAGAGCTATGAGCAGCACGATCTGGTCCCGCTACACCGACAACTCCGCGCCGCCCGGCTATAAGGGCTACCACCGCCGGCCCGGCCTCTTCGCCCGCCTGCGCCAGAACCTGCGCCGCAGCGAGCCTGCGGACGTGTACGACCGGCTCGGGGCAATGATCGCCGACGACCCGGACAGCACCATCGCGATCAAGTTACCGCCGCCGTCGTGGACCCAGGACACCCTGCGCATCCCCGGCTACGTCTTGGCGGTCGCGTGATGGCCGACGACACGGGCCTGTCCGTCACCGAGGCACTCGCCGCTGCTGCCGGGCCGGACCTGAACCTGCGGCCCGAGTCGCGGATGTTCACCCTCGCCGACATGGAGAAACTCGCCGACGACGGCGACCGGGCCAAGCTGATCGCCGCGCTCGGCGTGGTCCCGGTGACCACCAGCCTGTGGCCGACCAAGAAGGTCGAGCGGAAGGGCCCGCTGCGCCACGAGTGGACGGTCACCGACCACACCAGTGGTGATGTTCTCGCCCGCGGCCGCGCCCTGTTCGATTCGTGGGCTTGGCATCGGGCCGGCCGCGCTGCGGCGCGCATCTACCTTGAGCGCCATGCCGCGCGGGGGGAGCCCGAGTCATGACCGCGCTCGTACTCACGCCTGCGCAGTACGACATGCTCCTGCAGGAGTTGCCCGCCTACCGCGTCCGGCAGCTACGCGGCCAGTCCCACCTTGAGGCGTGGGATGTCCGCCGCACCCTGACGCGCATCTTCGGCTTCGGCGGCTGGGACCTTGAGACCCTCGAGCTGGTCTGCGTCCGCGAGATCACCTACGCCCCCGGCGAACTCATCCGCAAGCGCAAGGACGGCAGCACCTACGCAAACGACGCCCCCGCGTACACGGTCGTCTACCGCTGCCAGGCCCGATTGATCGCCAAGAATCCGGACGGGTCCGTTGGTGCGTCCTTCGACGACGGTGCGGCCGGTGACAGCCAGAACCAGCCCGGCCTCGGCGACGCCCACGACCAGGCCATGAAGACTGCCCTGTCGCAAGCGCTCAAGCGGTGCGCGGTGAACCTTGGTGACCAGTTCGGACTGTCGCTGTACAACAACGGTCTGACCAAGGCGGTGGTGCTGCGCACCCTGGTCGAACCCGGCGGCGCGGGCAAGGGTGAGCGACCGGCCATGCCGCACGACGAGACGCCCGTGCAGGGCGAGCCGGAACCTGTCGTACACCATGAACCCGAAGCCGTCCGCCCCTACGACCGCCCGCACCCTGGCGACCGTCCCTATGAAGGTGTACCGGACGACTACCCCGACCCCGATCCGCCGCAACGGCGCCGTCCGGCGAAGAACCCCGGGAATGATCCCGCCCGCCGCCGCATGTACGCACTGCTCGGCAAAGCGGAACTCACCGACCGCGAAGCCAAGCTCGCCTACGTCATCGACGTCATCGGCCGGCCGGTGGACTCCTCGAACGACCTCACCGACGCCGAGGTCCGTCTCGTCTGCGACCGGCTCGAGTCCTTCATCCGGCAGACCGAACCATCGGAGGCATCCGCATGAACCGGAGCCAGCGACTCCACGAGGTCATCCGAGTCTGCCGCCGCGAGGAGGTGAGCCGCTTCCATGCGCCGCCGGACTGGGCGGAGTGGGCTTACTGCCCCGACTGCGCGGCGGCCACCGGCCAGCCCTGTTACGACGTGCTCGGTTCCACCCGGGCGTGGCGAGCAACCGACCGCCTGACACCCCACGAGGGTCGCATTCCGGCGTCTGCCGAGGTCGACCGGTGAGCCGCCGCGACCCGTCCGCCGCGACCGGGCAGCTCCCGGTCCTGCCGCTGCGCTGCACCTGCCGCCACCTGTCACCGGTCCACACGCTGACCACGAACGGGCGGCGCGGCGTGTGCACCGGCGCGGCGTGGTGCAAGTGCGAGGGATTCACCGAAGCGAAGGAATCGTGATGGCCACCTGCCACGTCTGCCCGCCCGGCTGCCAGAACGTCCCGGACGACGACATGCTCGACCACCTGCGTGTCATCCACCCCGACCTGTACGGCGACGGCCCTGAGCGCTGGCCGGACGGTCGGGTGGTCATCGTCGACATGACGCTGGAACCCGACGACTTCGGCGGTGCGCCATGAGCGTGTCGGTGTACGACATCATCGAGATGCCGACCGAGCCGTTCACCGACGACGGCGGCGCCGACGAGACACACCTGTACTGCTGTAACCCCGACCGGGCGTTGTGCGGCGAACGGCTGACCGGGCGGCTCGTCGCCGAACACGAGGACCACGCCGACGACTGCATCGTCTGCCACGGACTGGCCGAGATGGACATCGCGTGCGGCGCCCTGTTCTGCCGTCTGCGCAGCTTGTGGCGAGGGTGGCGGTCCCGGTGAGCGCTGGCTTCGACCTGCCGGGTGGCGAGTCCACGGCCGCCTTGCTGCGCCGCGTCGAACAGGAACGCGACGAGGCGCGGCTGCTGCTCGACCAATACAAGGAAGCCCACCGGTCATCGGTTGAGGACTACAACCGGGTCGCTCCCGCTCTTGAGCGCTGCATGGACCGATGGGAAACGGCGCGCGCCGAACGCGACCAGGCGCTCGCCGAGCTGCGCCTGCTCATCGAAGCGCTTGAAGCGTCATCGTACGTGGTGGATCAACTCTGGAAAGCCGCCGAGTTGGCCCGCGCCGAGCTCGCCAGCGCACGGCAGGAACTCGACGCGATACGCGACGAGGCGTTGGCCAAGCGCGACCAGGCGATCGAGAACAGCGAGTACTGGATGCGGATTGCCCAAGCGGCCCGCGCCGAGTTGGAGTCCGCGCGGCAGGAGCTGGACGCGCTGCGACGGAAGGAGACGACATGAACCGGACCATGTTCACGCACCTGACCTATGACGGCGACGAGCTCGCTGGAGTGCTCGTCACCCAACTCGCCGAGGGCGAACTACGCGAGAACCAGTTCTGGGTCTCACGCGAGGAAGTACCGGACGTCATCCGGATGCTCGCCGAAGCGTTCGACATGTACGAGACCGTCGCCGCGCTCGAGAACGAAACCTGGGACCGGCCGACGTGACCTGCCCGACGACGCCGTACGGCCGGGCTCTGTGCGGGCAACTGCTCATCGACAACATGGCCGCGATGGGCACTGAAGTCACCGTCAGCACGGCCCCGCCGATCGTGGTCGGCCGGTACACCGTCGACCCGTTCCGCTGCCCGCACGGTGTCGCGTACTGGATCGAACCCACCGGCGAGCAGATCGCCGCATGGGTGAAGGCGGGAGTGGAGTGATGCATAACGCCACAGCCCGCCTGCGGGACCTGATCACGGCCGAACTCGACCGGCAAGGCGTCACCCAGGTCGAGCTCGCGACCCGTATCGGCCGCAGCCAGAAACACGTCTCCCAAACCTTGACCGGCGCATCCGGTCTCGGCTTGAACCTGGCCGAACGGATGCTCGCCGCGCTCGACATGGACCTGGTGCTGACCATCGAACCGCGCGAGACGAGGACGCCATGAGCCGGCCGCGTCTGCTCGACCTGTTCTGCGGTGCCGGCGGTGCAGCGATGGGATACCGCCAAGCCGGATTCGATGTCACGGGCGTCGACGACGTCGACCAGCCGAACTACCCGTTCGCCTTCCACCGCCGCGACGCCCTGGAAGCGCTCGCCGACACCGACTTCACCGCCGGATTCGACGCCATACACGCGAGCCCCACCTGCCAACGGAAGGCACGCGTCACCGCGTGGCGTGGCCGCCGCGAAGACCACCCGGACACGCTCACACCCACCCTGGAACTCCTGCACCGGATCGAGCCGCCGTGGGTGGTGGAGAACGTACCCGAGGCCGCCGACGAACTACGCCCGGACTTCCTGCTGTGCGGCACCCAGTTCGGTCTGGGCGTGCGCCGGCACCGCATCTTCCAACGCGGCAACTGGACAAGCTACGAACTGCTGCCGCCCTGCCAGTGCTACCGAAACCCGCGCCTGCTGCCGTTCGAACACAAGGGCGAACGGGCGTTCGCCGACGCCATGGGCTGCACGTGGATGACCAACCTGGAAGGCCGGCAGGCTGTCCCGCCGGCGTTCACGCATCACATAGGCGCCCAGCTGATGGCGCACCTGCAGGCGGTGGCCGCATGATCCGGCGCAGGCCTGAGCGACACAAGGTGGCCACCGGCTGCCCGCAGCACGCGCTGCACACCCCGCAACCCGCCGGGTATTCCGAGTGGTTCGACTGGGCCGAGCGGATGAGCAGGACCCATGACCAGGTCCGCTGTCCGGGCTGTGGGCGGTTCTCGATCTGGGAGCCGATCGTGGGCGTGGACGGTGTCCCG
Source organism: Pseudonocardiaceae bacterium (assembly GCA_036505275.1). Classification (GTDB taxonomy): domain Bacteria; phylum Actinomycetota; class Actinomycetes; order Mycobacteriales; family Pseudonocardiaceae; genus DASXTS01. The sequence goes on along the minus strand of DASXTS010000113.1, from coordinate 3,271 downwards.
TGAGCGAATGGCTGGCGGCCGCATTGGTCGGCGTCGGCGTGACCCTGATGATCTGGGGCCACGACTGGAACGACTACGGGTATGGGTTCCCGCTTTTCTTCCTCGGCAGCGCGCTGCTGTGTTTCGGCGTCCGGCTCGCGATCGACGCAGCCAAGGCGAGGCGGCGATGACCGTCCACCCGCATCCGTTCGTCGCCGACCCGGACTTGCCAGCCGACCACCGCGGCCGCCGGGTGTGCGCCGCCTGCCACCTGCTCGGCCGGCCCGACGACCCGCGGCATGCCATGCCGGAAGTGCCGGAACAGGCCGAACACCGCCGCCGCGTCGGCGAGGAAGAGGGGTGATGGGTGATCGACCGTGAGGGCATCGGCGCGTCCGAGGACAAACGCGCCCTGAGCTGGGACAATTGGGGGACCGGGACGGGTGTTGACGCACCCGCTACCCCGGCCATCACCCAGCTCGACTTCCAGCCAGCGGAAGGGGCCAGGCTCCCATGACGGAGCATAAGCTCGCGTGCCCTCAGTGGCCAAGTAACGACTCTGCGGCGTGTCCCACCGTCCCCGTGGTGGTGCCCTGATGGCCCGCTCTTACGCCAACATCTTCACCGCCATCTGGCGCGACGATGACTTCCGCGCCCTCGACGGCGAGGCGCAGCGGGTCTACCTGCTGCTCGCCACCCAGCCGAACATCTCGGCCGCCGGCATGCTTCCGATGACCGTCGGCCGGTGGGCGGCAATGTCCGCCGATACGAAGCCTGCTGATATTCGAGCCGCATTGTCGCGGCTCACCGAAGCGCATTTCGTGATCGCGGATGAGGTCACCGAAGAGGTGCTCGTTCGTTCTTTCGTGCGCCATGACAAGGGCTACGGGAATCCCAAACGGGTGCCGGTTATTCGCGACGCCGCGCGCGATATCGAGTCCCGCAGCCTGCGTCAGGCGCTCGCCGTGGAGTTCGTGCGCCTCGATCTGCCTCCGGAGTGGACGGGTGAACTGCCGGTCGAGCCGCCGCCGGATGGCCCACCGGATAACCATCCCGATAGGCTATCGCCGGACGACGCCACGATGAGTGATCATGTGGTAGTTGATCAGTCATCATCCCAAGTGGATAGCCTATCCGATAGCCATGGCGATAGCGTATCGGCCTCCGAACGGTATAGGGATACTAAAGCTACGTACGTAGAGACCCTGAACCCTGTACCGCAAACCGCAACCCAACCCCCCGCGCACGACGAGCTCGAAATCGTCGACGCCGAGATCGTCGATCCGCCGCCGCCTGCGTTGTTCGTCGTTCCCGATCCACCGTCCGAAGTGGCCATCCCCGAACCGGTCAACGCCGGACAGATCCTGCGCCAATGGATCGATTTCTCCGCAGCCAATGGCGTGAAACTCACGACCACCGTGATCAAACGCTACGGCCGGCACATCAAAAGCGCACTCGACCAACACTTCTCCGTCGAATTGATCAAATACGCCCTGCGGCAAATGCTCGAAGACCGAGTCGCGAGCCGACCGGCGCTGTTCGACAACTACCTGATCCGCGCACAGCAGGGTCCCGAGTTGCCACCGGCGCGGATGAGCAGACACCAGGCGGCGGCCGAACGTCTCACCCCGCCCGGCGTCGACCCCGACGCCCACCTCCGCGACATCCTGACGAGGCTCGCATGAACGCCGACGAAATCCGTGGACTCATCGGGGTCTGCGTCACCGCATACCGGCAAGACGCCGACCCGCGAGACGAGACGCTGTGGACAGCCACCCTCGGCGACCTGCCCTTCGGTATTGCCAGAGCCGCCGTCATCGAATGGGTCCGCTGCTCGCCATATTGGCCGCGCCCCGCCGACCTGCGCGAGCGAGCGCGACTCATCGCCGCACAAGAAGACCGCGAACGCGCCAAGCGCCAGCAACTCGACGGACGGCGACTGGCCATCGAGTCCGCGATCAAGACGCAAGCGGCTAGTCAGCGCACCGGCGCGAACATGGTCCGCCACGTACTCGGCCGGCTGAAAGACGCCGGCCAGGACACCGCCAACGGCAAGTTCCTCGGCGTCGAGCGCGCCACCGCCGTAGCCGACGAGGCCATCGCCGAGTGGCTCGACCGCACGAAGGAGCCGACATGACCGGCCATCCCGAATCCACCGACGCGGACACGATGACTGGCTGGCCCGGGGATCCGTTTGAGCGGGCCCTCGCCGCCGAACCGATGCTGCGCGTCATCGACCGCATGGTGCGCACCCTGGCAGCCAACGCCCCGACCCGTCGCAGCAAGCGCCCGTTCTGCTCCGCCTGCGTATGGGAGTCAATCCTCAAGCCGCTAGCCCGCCACTGGGTGGGCTGGGAGCGTGGCGATCCGATTGACCAGGCGCTGGACGCTCCCCGCGACTCGTGGGAGCCGATCAGCCTGTCCGAACTGCTCGCGCAGCCGGACGACAGGCCTGCTGCGCAGAGCGTGACCGAGAAATGGCTACGCAGCTCGGCCGCCTTCGATGCGGTCACCGGTCAGTGGCTGAAGCTCCTGTACGACGCCGACCCTGCCAATGGTCACGGAATCCACGGGTCTCGCTGATGGACAAGGCGCCAGCACTGGATTGCAGCTCATGCGGCCGACGCATCGGCAAGACCCGCACCCACTACCAGCTCGATGACGACAGCATCGTGTGTGTCCGCTGCGTCGAGTCCAAGCCGCTGCACGCCAAGCTGCGGCCGGACTGCCCGCACCGCTGGCACGACCTGCAAGACCATCTGACCCGCTGCGGCACCCGTGCCGGTGTAGCTCACGTTCTCGGACTGTGGCCGGAGAAGGCGTCATGACCGTCCACCGCGGCCAGCCCGCGCACAACTGCGCGCTGTGCCGATCCGAACAACTCGCCGACCAGGAGACCACGTGAGCAGCGACTACAACGCCCTGTGCTTGTCGCACGACCCGGCGATCGTGATGAACAGCGACGAGCGCAGTTGGGAAGCGGCGCTCGACCGGGCACGCCCCTACCACCCACGCTGCGATCTCCTGATCGGTCGCTGGTCCGGCGCCCTGATCGAGCTGTGCTGCCCGGGCATGCCCGTCGAGCAGGATCACAAGCCGCATCCCGGCTGGCACCGAGACTCAATCTGGGCCGACGCCGGTCTGCTGCGAGTGGCGGCCGTTGCGGTGATCCACGCCGAGGACAACGAGGACATCGAGGCAGCGGTACGCAAGCTGCCGATGTGCTGGACGCCGGAGCGTCTGCGCCGGATCAGCGCCGAGCTAGGCATCGAGGTGGCCACATGACCCGGCA
>DASXTS010000112.1:0-1816 GCA_036505275.1 Pseudonocardiaceae bacterium | reverse complement strand
CTGGTGCGCCGGGTCGATCGCCTGCTGCTCGAAGGTGTTGCCGAACTCGTCGTTGACCTGCACCGGCCTGGTCTGGAAGGTGCGCGGGTCGGCGCCCTCGCCGCTGGTGAACGAGTCGCCGACGACGACGATCTTGACGCTCCCCTGCCCGGCGGCGTTCGCGATGGGCCCCATCAGCAGTGCCATGCCGCCCAGCACGAGCGCGGTGGCGACCACCGCGACCATGGCGGCGCGCCGCATCAGGCCAGGGGTCTCCCGCGCGGCGGCCAGCCTGTCCCGCACCGTGACGACGTCTCGCGCGCCGCCGGGTGACGGCACCGTCCGAACGGCTTCGACGTGCCGGACCCTGGCCGGCGTCGTCGTCGCTTCACTGCAGCGTCTGGTTGGCTCCACGCAACACGCCTCCTCGTGAGGTGTGCAAGACACACGTGTCCTACGGGAACCTCGGTGAGCTGAGCGCGGTTGCTGCCCGGCGGCGTGGCGTGGCTCCTGCCTCGAGCACTCCGGGGGAGGGACAGTCTTACCATTTGCGCATAAGTAGTCAAATCCTGACAAAGTAGTACGCTACGCGACATATTCGCAGCGCGGAGCGTGGTCGGCGCAGGCGCCGGGAGCGCCGACGGCAAACGTTCCATGGCCGCGGGGGCGGATGTCACGAGATCGCCAGGTTGTCGTCATGTCGCTCCGCGAGCGTCTGCGACGGTTCCAGCGTGGCGGAGTCGCCTCGCACCGTGACGATGAGGAGGAGCCGAGTGACGAGACGACGTCGACTCGCCGTGCCCGCGACCGTTTTCCTCGTGGTGGCCCTGACCGTCGGCGTGGCCGGCGCGTTCACCGACTTCGGCAGCTTCGTCCAGGATCAGCTCCGTGGCCGCTCCGGGCGGCTGTTCGGAGTCACCGGGCCGCTGGCCCGCTCTTCGACCGCGTCGCTGACCGCCGCCGAGGCGGCCGCGCACCCCGAGCGGCTCGCCACGGTCGCCAAGAGCCTCAGGGTCCGGGTGGTGAGCCACGGCGTGGCCGCGGCCAACCTCGACCAGATCGCGCTCTGGCCCGACGACGCGCACCCGAGGTGGTTCATCGTCTGCAACGAGCAGGACCCTGCCGACCCCGGCCTGGTCCGGATCAACGTGGCCACCGGGGCACAGGAGGTCATCGTCAGCGGCACCGCCGAGTGCGACCCGGTGCGCCGCACCCCGTGGGGGACGATCCTGTTCGGGGAGGAGGCGGGCGGCGGGCCCTCCGGCGGCCGCATGTACGAGCTGATCGACCCGCTGCACACCACCGGGGTCACGCTCGACCAGGCCACCGGCACCTTCAGCGGCGGCACCGGCGCGGCCAACCTGACCGCCCGTCCGGCGCTCGGCAGGCTGTCGTTCGAGGGCCTGGCCATCTACGGCAACGGCGTGACCTACGCCGGCGACGAGAACCGGCCCGGCAACGGCGTCGCCGGCGGCGCCTACTTCAAGTTCATCCCCGCCACCCTGCGCGACCCGGGTGCCGGCCCGGTCACGAAGCTGTCCGACTCCCCGTACGCGGTGCCCGGGAAGCTCTACGGGCTCCGCCTCGGCCTTCGTCAAGGGGCCACCGACTACGGCCAGGGCACCGAGCTCGGGCTCGGCGCCTGGGTCCCGGTCCCGGCGGCGGCAGACCCCGACCTGCGCGGCCAGGCCGCGGCGCTGAAGCTGACCGGGTACTACCGGCCGGAGGACGCCCAGATCGATCCCGCCGCCGAGGCACGCTCCGAGGTCCGCTTCTGCGCCAACAACACCGGCAACGAGCCCGACGACCAGCTCTGGGGCGAGACGATCTGCATCAG
>DASXTS010000111.1:0-4069 GCA_036505275.1 Pseudonocardiaceae bacterium | reverse complement strand
TCAAAAGTGCGTCTTGGTTGCTCCGTGGTTGCTCCATGGAACATCCGTCCGGGCTGCCCGGTGACGACGCAGTCGCTGTACGCCGCCAACTGCCGGTCGCCGTCGGTACGTCCTGCCTGCCGAAACGCGGCCTGAGCTGCCAAAAGGTCCGGCGATGATGTGCGTCCACAGACCGGTGGGTGTCACCGGTACCCGGTAGAACCACGGGCCGCTAGCTCAATGGCAGAGCTGTGGACTTTTAATCGTCATCTGGCGTCCGATCGCGGGTGGCGCAACTCGTTTGGCCTGCACAAATGGGGACGCTTCCTGTCCATCATGGACTTCGGTTGCTCCAGGGTTGCTCCGTTGTCGCCCGGATGTTCCAGCACGGTTGCGGACGCAGCCGGACACTGCGGAGTTTCCTCCGTGCTGCGCCGATCGACGACTGCTCCGCATCGCGGGGCCTTGATGGTGCTCCCGGTCATTCGGGTCGACGGCCGCGCACGTCTGCTGTGGTGAAGGGTGCAACCCCACTGCGCGGCCGTGAGCTGCGGTGATGCGTGGCTGGCAGGATCGGCTCCCGTGGCAGTGCATACCTTGGCGTTCCTGATCCTGCGGCGGATCTCGGCCTAGTCGGCGGCGGCCAGGGTCTCGACACGAAGTCGTGGAGATCGCGGTCCTTCGCCACCAGTTGGCGGTGGTGCGCCGGCAGGTGGCTCGGCCGCGTTACGCGCCGGGCGACCGGATGGTGCTGGCCGCGCTGGCGAAGCTGCTGCCCCGGGCACGGTGGAACGTCTTCCTGGTCAAACCCGTCAACGCTGCCGCGGTGGCATCGCGAGGTGATCCGCCGACGCGGGACCTACCCCGCCCGGCGACGCATAGGGCTGGATCCGGCCGTGATCGAGCTGGTACTGCGGCTGGCCCGCGAGAATGAGCGGTGGGGCTACCAGCGGATCGTCGGGGAGTGCCGCAAGCGCGGCGTGGCGGTGTCCGCGACCTCTGTTCGGATGATCCTTCGCCGGCACCGCCTGGGCCCGGCACCCCGCCGCGGCGGTCCCACCTGGACGCGGTTCCTGCGTGCCCAGGCCGCCGGTGTGTTGGCGTGTGACTTCCTGACCGTGGAGACGGTTGGCCTGCCCGGCTGTACGTCTTCTTCGTGATCGAGTTGGAGCGTCGGCGGGAACACCTGGCTGGCGTCACCGCCCACCCCACCGGCGCCTGGGTCACCAGGCCGCCCGCAACCTACTGATGGACCTGATGGACCTCGACGAACGCGCCAGCCGGTTCCGGTTCCTGATCCGGGATCGGGACGCGAAGTTCACCGCAGCCTTCGACCGAGAACAAACCGGAGCCGGCCAACCTTGCCGACATTCCACGGATGGAACGCGTCGACGTCCCCGGCGGACTTGTCCATGAGTACGCCACTCGGCCTGACCGCTGCACCCTCCCCGAGGCCGCCAGCGTCACGGCCGCTCGGGCGCGGCTCCCGAACGGATCTACCGGCTGTCCAGCAATCCCATCACGCCCGCAGCGGGCACACGGCCCGCCAGTAGGCCACGCAAGCTGCACTGCGCGATGGTCAATGACGTTTTCGCCTAATTCGGTTTGGTCGAAGTTCATGAAATTGACGCTCATGAAATTGGCGCGCGTCGCGGTATGGCGTCGAGATCGTTCGCTGTCTATTGTGATCGCGCCGCTAGACATCGAACGGGGGGCGCTATGTGGCGTAGGTTTCTACCTGCTTGCCTGGTGGCGGGTTTGGTCGTCGGGGAGCTCGTCGTGCCGGCTCTAGCCAGTGTTGCCACCGCGGCGTGTGGGGACTTGGCCGGCAGCGAGTCGGCCGCCGTCGAGTTGGCGGTCAGCTGCGACCGGCCCGTGATGGTCGACTCATCGCGTACCGAGTTTTCCCAGGTGGTTGCCCAACCGGACGGGCGTCTGCGGTTGGAGGCGGCGGTGGTGCCGCAGCGGGCTCGCCGGGGTGCTGGATGGGCTGACATCGATTTGAGTCTGATTCGCGGTGCGGACGGGCAGTTGCGTCCGGCGGTCTCGGTCGCCGATGTCGCGTTTTCCGATGGTGGCTCCGGTCCGCTAGTCACGCTGACCCGTGGTGGTCGGACGGTTACCTTGTCGTGGCCTGGGACGCTGCCCGTTCCGACCGTTTCTGGAGATTCAGCCACCTATGCCGAGGTGTTGCCCGGCGTCGATTTGGTGGTGCGGGCGACCGGCACCGGCTTCTCCCACGCGCTTGTTGTCAAGTCGGCTGCGGCTGCGGCGCAGCCCGAGGTGGCCGAGGTTCGGTTCCGGCTCGGCGGCACCGCGCGGGTCTCGTCGGGTGGCGGGGTGCTGTCTGCTCTAGGTCCCGGCTCGGTCCTGGCGTCGACGGAGCCAGCGGTGATGTGGGACTCGCGGACCACGCCGGTGGCGCCGTCCAAGGCGGCGTCGGCCGGGTCGCAGGCCGTGTCGAGTTCGACACACGAGGGCGCCGGCGATGCCGCCCGTATCGCGCCGGTGTCCGTGGCGCTCGACGGTGGCGAGCTTGTGCTGCGCCCCGACGCGAAGCTGCTGAAGGAGGCTGCTTACCCGCTCTACGTCGACCCCATCTGGTCGGTCTACAAGGGTAAATGGGCGTACGCGACGAACGACAACTCGAACAACACCGACTACTCCAGGGCCCGGGTCGGACTCAACCCGGACACCGGGGCCCTGTACCGGTCGTTCTTCCAGTTCTCCACCACAGCCAACGGGGTGTCGCTGAGCAAGAAGCACATCGAGTCGGCCCGGGTGGAGATGAATCTCGACCACTCCTGGTCCTGTGACAGCACGGTCACCTCGATGTACGCGACGCCGGCGATCAACGCCACGATGAAGGCGAGCTGGTCGACGATGAAGCTGTCGCGTTTCCTGGACACCGCCTCCGGTCATGCCAACGAGGCGGGCGGCTGTGGCAACTACCAGGGCGACATGAAGATGAACTTCGACAGCTCCGCGATGACCGGGCTGCTTCAGGACGCGGCGAACGGCAGCTGGAGCACGATCACCGTCGGCTTCACCGCCCGCGCCGCGGATGGCTCCGGCGAGTCGACCCAGGACAGGTGGAAAAAGTTCTACCCGAACGACGCGAAGCTGTTCGTTGACTACGACACGCCGCCGGGCAGGCCGCTGTACCTGCAGGCCGCCGGCGTGCTGTGCGGATCCGGAGTGCTGTCCATCGGCACGCTCACGCCGACGTTCTCAGCGATCTTCTCGGACGCCGACAGGTCGGACTCGCTGACCGGTGTGTTCGAGTGGATCGAGGTGCCCGCCGCCGGGATCGGCTCGGTGACCGACACCTCGCCGGCACGGAAGACAGCACCGCCGAACAAGACGTCGATCACCCCGGGCGCGCGCGCCACGACCGCCACCGTCACGGCGGCCAAGGACAAGACCTACGCGTTCCGCGCCAGAGCCATCGACAAGGCGCCGTATTCGATATCGAGCTCGTGGTCGGCGTGGTGCCAGTTCACCGTGGACACCACCGTTCCGCCGGTGACCGCGTCGGTGATCACGCTGCCGTCCGGCCCGGGGCAGAAGGGCCGGATCCGGATCGAGTCGACCGCCACCGACGTGATCAAGTTCCAGTACGGCTGGGACGCCGCGACGAAGGTGGTGACCGCCTCGGGCACCAACCCGAAGTATGCCGAGGTGGATGTCACCGCCCCGACGTTCGGCCTGAATGTGCTGCTGGTGAAGGCCATCGACGCCACCCTGAACGAGGGCAACGGCACGGTGGAGTTCCAGGTCGGCCGGCCATCCACTGCTATCGCCCGGTGGCGCTTGGAGACCTATCCGGGCGTCGACCAGACGGCCGCCTTGGCTGATCGGGCGCCGGCCCCGACCGACTCGCCGCTGACCGTGTCCAACGTGACTTGGACCGACGGCGTACACCTGTTCGGGGGCCAGACCGCGACCTTCAACGGCACGTCGTCGATGGCCACCACGAGCGCGGCCGTGGTGGACACGACCGGATCGTTCAGCGTCTCCGCCTGGGTGCGACTGGCCACGCTGCCTGCCACTGACATGAAGTTCGCCACTCAGGACGGCATCGATGCGG
>DASXTS010000110.1:0-2582 GCA_036505275.1 Pseudonocardiaceae bacterium | reverse complement strand
CGCGTTGATCATCATTGCGCCGTGTTTGATGATGCCGCCCTGCTCGTACTCCGCGCCGACCATGTAACCCGTGGTGTTGTGCAGGAACAGCAGCGGCGTGCCCGACTGGTTGGCGAGCTGGATGAACTGCGCGGCCTTCTGCGACTCCGCGCTGAACAGCACCCCGCGGGCGTTCGCCAGCACCCCGATCGGATGGCCGTGCACCCTCGCCCACCCCGTGGCCAGCGACGCGCCGTACGACGGCTTGAACTCGTCGAACCGTGAACCGTCGACGATCCTGGCGATCACCTCGCGTGGGTCGAACGGGATCTTGAGGTCGGTGGGCACCAGCCCGAGCAGGTCCTCGGCGTCGTAGCCCGGCTCCTCGTACACCGGGTCGGGCGCCGGCCCGAGCTTTCGCCAATTGAGCCGGGAGACGATCTGCCGGCCGATCCGGATGGCGTCCAGCTCGTCGAGGGCCAGGTAATCGGCCAGGCCGGATACCCGCGCGTGCATCTCCGCGCCGCCGAGCGACTCGTCGTCGGACTCCTCCCCGGTGGCCATCTTGACCAGCGGCGGGCCACCGAGGAACACCTTCGCGCGCTCCTTGACCATCACCACGTGATCGCTCATGCCGGGTAGGTAAGCGCCGCCGGCGGTGGAGTTGCCGAACACCAGCGAGATCGTCGGAATGCCGGCCGCGGACAGGCGGGTGAGGTCGCGGAAGATCCGCCCGCCCGGGATGAAGATCTCCTTCTGGGTCGGCAGGTCCGCGCCGCCCGACTCCACCATGCCGATCAAGGGCAGCCGGTTCTGCAGCGCAATGTCGTGCGCCCGCAGGCTTTTGCGCATGGTCCATGGGTTGCTGCTGCCGCCGCGCACCGTCGGGTCGCTCGCGCTGACCACGCACTCCACACCCTCGACAACGCCGATGCCGACCACCGAGCTCGCGCCGACGGTGAACTCCGAGCCCCAGCCGGCCAGCGGGCAGAGTTCCAGGAACGCCGAGTCCGGGTCGAGCAGCGCCTCGATCCGCTCTCGCGCCAGCAGCTTGCCGCGGCTGCGGTGCCGCTCGACGTACTTCGCACCACCCCCGGCGACCGCCTTGACGTGCTCGGCCTGCACTTCGGCCAACTTCGCGAGCATCGCGTCCCGGTTCGCGGCGAACTCGCCGGACGAGGTGTCCAGCGCGCTGCGCAGCACGGTCGGCATGCCGCCCATCCTCGCCCGCGGCCCGCCGATAAAGCAAGCACACGTGACTGTTTTGCCGGCCCAGGTGCCGGCTAGCCGTGATAACCGGAGAGCTTTGCGACCAGGTCGGCCAGGACCTCATTGGCGCCGCCGCCGATCCCGAGAATCCTGGCGTCGCGGTAGTGGCGTTCGACCTCGGACTCGCGCATGTAGCCCATGCCGCCGTGCAGCTGTACGGCCTGGTCGACGACCCAGTCGCAGGCCTCGACCGCGGCGTTCTTGGCGAGGCAGGCCTCGGCCACCGGTTCCTCGCCGGCGGCGGCGCGAGCCACGATCGAACGGGTATAACACCGGGCCAACTCGACGCGCTGGCGCATCTGCACGAGCCGGTGCTGCACGACCTGGCGCTCGATCAGCCGGCGGCCGAAGGTGCTGCGTGCCTTGACGTAGGCCACCGTCAGGTCGAGCGCGCGGCCGGCGATGGAGTGCGCGTGCGTGGCCAGGCCGAGGCGCTCGCCGACGAACTGCCTCATGAGCAGCACGAAGCCGTCGTTCTTTGCGCCCACCAGGTGGTCTGCGGACACCCTGGCGTCCACGAATGACAGTTCGGCGGTGTCGGAGCAGCGCCAGCCCATCTTGTCCAGCTTGCGTGACACGGTGAAGCCGGGAGTGTGCCGTGGCACGACGAGCAGGCTGATGCCCTTGTGGCCGGGTTCGCCGGTGCGGACCGCGGTGGTGACGAAGTCGGCCCGGACGCCGGAGGTGATAAAGGTCTTCGCGCCGTTGACGATGTAGTGGTCGCCGTCGCGGACCGCGGTGGTCCGCAGCCGCGCCACGTCGGAGCCGCCGTCCGGCTCGGTCACGGCGAGCGCGCCGATCAGTTCGCCCGCCAGGGTCGGCCGGACGAACTGGTCGATCAGGTCCGCGCCGCCGGCGGCGATGATATGCGGCAGCGCGATGCTGTGCGTGAACAACGCGGCCAGCAGGCCGGAGGACGCTCCGGCTGCGATGAACTCCTCGGTGACCGTGGTGGAGTCGATCGCGTCGCCGCCGCTGCCGCCGACGTCCTCCGGGATTCCGACGGCGAGCAGTCCGGCGGCCGCGGCGGCCTTGTGCAACTCGCGAGGCACCTCACCGGCCCGCTCCCAGTCGTCGAGGTGCGGGACGATCTCGCGGCGTACGAACCGCCGGCAGGTCCCCCGCAGGGCACACCGCTCTGGAGTGTCGAACGGGTCGAGACTCGGTGTCACATTGGCTGTCACAGCAGGACCTCAGGGATGTCGACGTGGCGGGCGCGCAACCACTCGCCGAGCGCCTTGGCCTGCGGATCGAACCGGACCTGCTCGGCCACACCGCGGCCCAGGATCCCGTCCACCACGAAGTTGACCGCGAGCAGGTTGGGCAGCAGGTGG
>DASXTS010000109.1:0-2259 GCA_036505275.1 Pseudonocardiaceae bacterium | reverse complement strand
GTTCAGGGACCTTGATGTCATCCAGATTTACGGGCTGTACGGGCTGGAGCGGGTCGAACCCGACGGCACGATTGTGGTCGAGCCGGAGGCGAAAGAGTGGCTGACGACCGCGCGCAGGCTCTTGTCGGAGGCCACCGCGGCGTTGCCTGGCGTCTATGTCGAGGATAAGAGGCTCTCGGTGGGCCTGCACTATCGGCGCGTTCCGGAGACCAGGGACGCGGTCGAGGCATGGGCGCTACAAGCCGCGCAGCGGACCGGGTTCAGGGTGCAGCCGGGGCGAATGGCGGTTGAGTTGAAACCACCGCTGGCCACCGACAAGGGCTCGACGGTCGAGGGCATCATCGGCGGCAAGAGAGCGGCATGGTATTTCGGTGACGACTTGGGCGACGTGCCGGCATTTGCCGCATTGCACCGAAAAGAGCACGCCGACCAGGACTTTTCCGGGCTGGCCGTCGGGGTCGGAAACGATACGGCCGTCGAGGATGTCCGAGCCGGCTCGGACATATTCCTGACGGCACAGACGTTGGTCGTCGACCTGCTCAGATTTCTTAGACACGAACTGGCTACCTGACGCCAAAAGTCGTCACCCGCAGTGGCCATCATCTGCCGGATCGAGGGATGGGCAGGCGGCGGATGGGAGCATACGTTGCCGGCCATGGAGAGCAGGGACTTTGCGGATCGGCACCTGGACGCGGCGCGACGTCGATATCCGGAGGGCAGCCTGGTACAGCTCGTCGGCGGCCGGCATCGCGGCGACTACGCCGTTGTTGAGGCGATCGACGAGGCGGCCTTCCACGAGCTCGGTGAGATCATTGTCTGGGTGGACCGCGGGCTGGGCGCCGACTACGCGCCTTGCTCGGCCATGCTGCACGAGATCACGCTCGGGCAGGCTGGTCAGCCGCTGAGGTCGCGCTCCAACGGGGTGCGGAATCGCGGCGTGACCCGCACCCGGCCGAGCAGCTCGCCGAGCCGGTCCGCGGCGGTCGCGACCGAACCGGCCGCCTCGGCACCGATGTCCTCGAGCAGCCGGTACGCGATCGAACCGTCCCTGCGCTGAGCCCAGCCGCCGACGATCCGGCCGTCGCACCACACGGTGGGGCCGATGTTGCCGCTGCGGTCGAACAGGGCGGCGGCGTGCCCGCCGAGGTACCACTCCCGGCCGGACCAGCCCATCGGCGTCGGGTCGAGGGCCGGCAACAGCGCCGTCCACGGCTCGTGGTATGTCACGGGGTCGGAGTCGTCGGGCAGCGCGATGCCGGGCACGCCGGACAGGTCGACCTCGACCGGTGCGAGCTGGGCGAGCGCCTTGCGAGTCTGGCCCATGGTCCATCCGGTCCACCAGCGCAGGTCATCCACGGTCGCCGGCCCGAACCGGTGCAGCCATCGCCTGGCCAGCTCTACCTGGGCCGCCTCGGTCGGCCAGTCGGCCAGGCCGCCGGCCAGCCAACGCTCCAACGGGGCCCAGCGGTACTGGCTGGACGTCCACGAGCCGCGCGGGCGCCCGCGGACGATCCTGGCGTCGGCGGCGAGCTGGAACAGCACCCTGGTGGTGACGTGCACCTCGGCCTCGTACGGCTTGCCGGTCGCCATCCGTAGCTGGGTGCGCAGCAGCGGCACGTCATCGGCGAGCTCGGCGGCGAACGCCTCACCGCGGGCCACCAAGGCGGCGAGCGCGTCCTCCTCGAGGGCGGCGAGCCACGCCGCGCAGTCCGGAGCGACGTCGGCCTCCGCGAGGTGCTGCACCAGCCGGCTCCGCAGCTGCACCGCGATCGCCCTGGTGCATGCCGCTTGCATGACCGGCGCCAGCTGCGTCGGCACCACGAACATGGTGCGGCGCATGCCCAGCATGCGGACCAGGGACCGCTGCTCGTAGAGGGCCGCCTCGATTCGCTCGATCGACGGCTCGCGCGACCGGGCCAGCGCTGCGAGGAACACCGAGGACGGATCGGTGCCGTGCAGCGCCACCACCGCGTCGGCCACCCCGACCGGGTCGCGGGCCCGCACGGATGGGGCCAGCCGGTGCCGCAGCGCGAGCCGCGCCCGGCGCTCGTCGACGCCGATGGTCCGGGTCACCACGACACGCGATGGTGCCAGACGGCGCTCAGGCCGCGTTCGCCAGCGGCGTCTGGGCGGCCAGCACCGCGCGGCCCGAGTCGGTCAGCTCGGCCGGCACCCGCTGACCGATCGCGCCGCGGGTGGCAGGCCGCATGAGGCCGGCGCGGGCAAGCAGGTGGGCGGCCGTCTGGTCGCAGCAGGTGC
>DASXTS010000108.1:0-4622 GCA_036505275.1 Pseudonocardiaceae bacterium | reverse complement strand
CCACCCCCCGCGCCAGTGCCAGCCCCCGCGCCAGCGCCAGCCCCCGCGCCAGCGCCAGTGCCAGCGCCAGCCCCAGTGCCAGCACCAGCGCCAGCGCCGGTGCCGGCCGAAGCGTCCGTCGCGGTGCCGGACGTCGAGTCGACGGCAGCGCTGGCGGCGGCCGGCGCGGGCTGCCGAACCGGGGACGGCGTCCGCTTGGCCGCCCCGCCGGTGCCGGACGGCGCACCGGTCGTGCCGGCCGATGCGATCTGGCTGGGCTTGTAGTCGGCGAAGAAGTCGTGCCACGCCGCATCGACCGACCTCGGGTCGGCAAGAAACCGCTCGTACATCTCCTCGATCAGCCACTCATTCGGGCCGAACTGGGACGGTTGACTGCTGCCGGACACGGCTCGCGCTCGCCTCGATCCATCTGGTCGTGCTCGCCTGTTTCGCTCTGCCTGCTCAGGTTAGTACCCCGTCTGGCCGGGACGTATCTCCTTCCAGCCGGCTGCGCGAGGCAGCCGCGAGGCACCGGTCAGGCGGTCCGGGCTTGTCGATCACCTGCGGCCCACAGGCGGGCGTAGTGGCCGCCGGCGGCGAGCAGCTCGCCGTGGCTGCCGTGCTCGACGATGCGGCCGTGGTGCAGCACCACGATGCGATCGGCGCGGGCGGCGGTGGTGAGCCGGTGGGCGATCACCACGGTGGTGCGGGCCGCACTCAGCCGCGCGGACGCGGCAAGCACCGTGGCTTCGGTGGCCGGGTCGAGGGCCGCGGTGGCCTCGTCGAGCAGCAGCAGGTCCGGCTGCACCAGGTGGGCCCTGGCCAGCGCAACGAGCTGGCGTTGGCCGGCGGACAGGCCTGAGCCGCGCTCGGCGACCAGCTGGCGGAAGCCGTGCGTCAGCCGCGCCACCGTATCCAGCGCACCCACCTCGCGGGTGGCCGCCTCGATCTCGCGAGGCGGTGCATCCGGCCGTCCGTAGCCAATGTTGCTGGCCACGTCGCCGGTGAACAGGTGCGCCTCCTGCGGCACGACGCCGAGCCGCCGCCGGTAGCCCCCCAGGTCGTAGCGCCGCACGTCGACGCCGTCGACCAGCACGACGCCCTCCGTCACGTCGTAGAACCGGGCAAGCAGCTTGACCAGCGTGGACTTGCCTGCGCCGGTCTCGCCGACCAGCGCGACGCGTTCCCCCGGCCGGATCCGCAGCGACACGTCCCGGAGGGCGGGCGTCTCGGTGCCCGGATAGCGGAATGACACCCCGCGCAGCTCCACCGCGCCGGGCAGCCGAGGAGGCACCGGCAGCGGGTTCGGGTCCGCCGGCACGGACGTCGGTGTGCGCAGCAGATCGCCGATGCGCTGCAGCCCGACCTTGGCCTGCTGGTAGCCGTCGAACACGCCGGAGAGCTGCTGGATCGGCGCGAAGAAGAGGCCGAGGTAGAGCAGGAACGCCACCAGCACGCCCGGCGTCACGGCGCCGGCCGCGACCCGGTACGCACCGACCGCGAGCACGGTGGCCAGCGCCAGGTCCGACAGCATGGCGACGAACGGGAAGTATGTGGCGACGTAGGCTTGGGCGCGCAGCCGCGAGCGGCGGTACGCGTCGCTGCGGTCGGCGAAGCTACGGGCCGAATGGCGCTCGCGGCCGAAGGCTTGGGCGACCCGCAGGCCTGACACGTTCTCCTGCAGCTCGGCGTTGACCGCGCTGACCTTCTCCCTGGCGTCCTCGTACGCAATGGACGAGCGGCGGCGGAAGATCGCGGTGGCGACCAGCAGCAGGGGCAGCACGGTGAGCGCGGTGAGCGCCAGCGCGGTGTCGGTGACCAGCAGCACGGCAGTGATGCCGCAGACCGTGAGCACGCTCACCACCGCGGTGGCCAGCCCGGTCTGCAGGAAGGTGGACAGGGCGTCGACGTCCGTGGTCATCCTGGTCATGATCCGGCCGGCCATCTCGCGCTCGTAGTAGTCCAGGCCGAGCGACTGCAGGTGCCGGAAGCTGCGCACCCGCAACAGGTAGAGCACGGTCTCGCCGACCCGCGCGGTGACGATCGTCTGGGTGGCCACCACGGCAGCGCCGAGCAGGACGATGCACAGAGCCGCTGCGGTGGCGCGCCACAGGCCATCCGCCGCGTCGCTGCGCACCCCGCCGTCGATGCCGAACCTGATCAGCGACGGCAGCGCGATGGTGCTGGCCGCGTCCGCGGCGACGCAGGCCACTGAGACTGCGAGCCCAACCCTGACCGGCCGCAGCATGCGTCCCAGCAACCGCGGCGCGCCACCCTCGGCCAGACCGTCGGCGGCCTGGTCCGCAGTGCGATGGGTCCATTGGTGCCCCCGGAGGGATGGGACGGCCGTGGCGGGCGGCAGGGCTGCGACCGCGGCGAGCAGCTCGGGCGTTGCCGGCACCCTGCCGGCCCACGTTCCTGGACCGCCGAGGCCACCGCCGCCGGAGCGCGGTCCCTGCGGCCCGTCCGGCTGGATCACCCGCGGGTCGACGTCCACCGGCTCTGGCCAGAGCACCGGGGTCACCCCGTCACGGGTGGCGCCCGCGTCATCGAGGCGGTCGTGCGGATGCTCGATGCTCTCGTCTGGTCCGGCGAGGAGCGCAACGAACATCGGGCAGCGTGCGGCGAGCTCCTCGGCGGTGCCGATGTCCACCAGATGCCCGCGGTCCAGCACGGCGATGCGGTCGGCCAGCGCCAGCGTGGAGCGCCGGTGCGCGATGAGCAGCGTGGTGCGGATGGCGGTCACCGTCCGCAGGGTGTCGTGGATGGCGGCCTCGGTGGCCGGATCGACCGCCGAGGTGGCGTCGTCGAGCACCAGCACCCTCGGGTCCGAGAGCAGGGCCCTGGCCAGCGCGATCCGCTGCCGCTGCCCGCCGGAGAGGGTCAGCCCGCGCTCGCCGACCACAGTGCCGTAGCCGTCCGGCAGCGCCTCGACGAACTCGTGCGCCTCGGCCGCCTTGGCGGCGGCGTGCACCTCGTCGTCGGTTGCGTCCGGCCGGCCATAGGCGATGTTGGCGCGCACCGTGTCGGAGAACAGGAACGCCTCCTCGAACACCACGCCGATCGCCCGGCGCAGCGAGTGCAACCGCAGCTCCCGCACGTCCACGCCACCCACGCGCACCGCGCCGGCGTGCACGTCGTAGAACCGTGGCAGCAGCAGCGACACCGTCGACTTGCCGGACCCGGGCCCGCCCACCAGGGCCACCGTCTCGCCGGACCGGATGCGCAGGGTCACACCGTCAAGTACCGGCTCCGAGCGGGTGTAGCCGAACCGGATGCCGTCCAACTCGACGTCCAACGGTCCGTCCGGGAGGTCGCGCTCGCCGTCGGTGATCGCCGGCTGGGAGTCGATCAGCTCGTACACCCGCTCGACGCTGGCCCGTGCCAGCTGCGCCTGCACCACCAGGCCGGCGATCAGCCTGGCCGGCCCGACCAGCGTGCCGACGTACGCCGCGAAGGCGAGGAACTCACCGATGGACAGCCGCCCGTGCAGCGCAAGCCAACCGCCCACGGCCAGGATGCCCACCTGGCCGAATGCAGGCAGGGCCGACAAGGTGCTTGCCGTACCCGCCGTGAGCCGCGCTGCCCGGATGCGCTCGGCGAAGAGGGTCCTCGCCTTGGCTTCGAGGGTGGCGGCCTCGCGGGCTTCCTGTCCGAAGCCCTTCACCACACGCACGCCGGTGACCGTCTCCTCGACATGCTGGGCGATGTCGGCGGCGCGCTGCTGCGCCGACCAGGTGGCGGGGAACAGGCGTCGCCGGGCCCTGGCGGTGATGGCGACCGCGGCCGGCACGATGGTCAGCGCGACGAGGGCCAGCGGGGGGGACAGCCACATCATGGCGGCGACGGACACGATCACCAGCGCCACCGTGCCGGCCGACAGTGGCACCATCATCAGCAGGCCCTGCACGAGCTGAAGATCCGTGATCGCCCGGGACACCACCTGACCGGTGCGCATGGCATCCTGGGCCGCGCCGTCCAGCCGCTGCACCGATGCGAACACGCTGCGCCGCAGATCATGCTGCACGTCGAGGGCGAGGCGCCCGCCGAGGTACCTGCGCAGGAACGCGGCGCCGAAGCGAAGTACGGCGAGCGTGGCGAGGGCGGCGACGACGGCCGGAAGTCGGGCCGTGGAGCCCCGGATGGCGTCGTCGACGGCCACCATGATGAGGAGCGGGCCGGCGGCTTCGAGACCAACTCCGAGGATGGAGCCGAGCAGCGACGCCGTGGTCAGCACGGGGTGCTGCCAGCAGGCGGCGGCAAGTCGGCGGATCCATCCTGGGTTGGCCGGCACCATGCCAGGTTACGTGGGGTGTTGTTGTTGCATTTGAAGATTGCATGCGGGCGGCGCGGCGTAACAGCCCGGAAATTGGCGAATTCGACATCAGCGAGGGTTTGAGCTCGATAACGCCCGATCCAGCCAAGCCTGGCTGCAATGTCACCTCCGACTACACCCACGCGAGGCCGCACACTGTTTTTGGCCTGACCCGCCACGCCGGCGTGCAGCGCGTCACGCCGGTCGACCGGGACCTGGTCAACCTCGCACGAGACGA
This sequence comes from Pseudonocardiaceae bacterium, assembly GCA_036505275.1. GTDB lineage: Bacteria > Actinomycetota > Actinomycetes > Mycobacteriales > Pseudonocardiaceae > DASXTS01. The sequence goes on along the minus strand of DASXTS010000108.1, from coordinate 90 downwards.
CGACCCAGGACGACTGCGCATCGCCGGTGCGGCACTGCGTGGATCCGGACGCCGTGGATCCGGACGCCGTGGATCCGGACGCCGTGGATC
>DASXTS010000107.1:0-3339 GCA_036505275.1 Pseudonocardiaceae bacterium | reverse complement strand
GGGCCGTTGGACAGGCAGGAACCCGGATGCGCGACCACCTCGTTGCGGCGACAGCGGAACTGGCCGCCGCCGGCGACCCGGCGCATCGGATCGCCGCGCTGCACCGGGCCCACGATGCGTTCCTGACCGGCGACGGGGCCGCCGAGGGCCTCCGGGACCTGGTCGCCGACTCCTGGGAGCGCTCGGTGGCGGCCGGCGTCGATCCCGACGCCGACGGCGCGCCGGTGCAGCTCACCGATGACGAGCTGGCCGAGCACCGGGACCGGCACCCGCTGGCCAGCGTGCTTCCGGTGTTCCGCGACCTGCTCGGCCCCGTGGTCGACGGTGGCCACCTGATGGCGGTCAGCGACGCCGGCGGCCGGCTGCTGTGGGTCGAGGGCCCGACCGAGGTGCTGCGGCACGCCGAGCGGATGAACTTCGTGCCGGGTGCTACCTGGGCCGAGAGGTCCGCCGGGACGAACGCACCTGGCACCGCCCTTGCCCTCGGCCGGCCGGTGCAGATCTTCGCGGCCGAGCATTTCAGCCGGGTCGTGCAGCGGTGGACCTGCTCGGCGGCGCCCATCCAGGATCCGGCGACGGGGGAACTGATCGGCTCGATCGACCTGACCGGCGGCCAGGACCTGGCGACAGCGGCGAGCCTGGCGCTGGTCAGAGCGACGGCGCTGGCGGTGGCCGGAGAGCTGGCCGCGAGCGGGCTGTGGACACCGCGGCGAGCGGGCAGGCACGACAGTGTGCACGGCGAGGAGGGCGGCGGCGAACATGGCAGCGCGGGGCTGACCCTGCAGGTGCTCGGCCGCGACGAGGGGCTGCTCACCCACGGTGGCCAGCAGCGGCGGCTGTCCCGGCGGCATAGCGAGATCCTCACCGTGCTGGCGCAGCACCCCGAGGGGGCCAGCGGGGAGCGGCTCGGCCTGCAGCTCTACGGCGACGACGCCAACCCGATCACGCTGCGCGCCGAGATGTCCCGGCTTCGGCAGCTGCTCGGCTCGCAGCTGCTGTGCTCGCGGCCGTACCGGCTGCAGGTCACCGTGGAGGCCGACGTCTTCGAGGTCACCCGGTTGCTGGACCGGGGCGAGGTGCGGGCCGCGCTGCGGCGCTATCCGGGGCCGCTGCTGCCGCAGTCCGAGGCGCCGGCCATCGCGCGGCTACGGAGCCTGGTCGAGCAGCAGCTCCGGCACGCCGTGCTGGCCTCCGCCGACCCCGGCCTGCTGGTGGACTGGTCACGCACTCCCCACGGGCACGACGACCTGCGGGCGTGGGAGACGCTGGCGCGGGTCGCGCCGTACGGCGCCGTCCGGTCCATGGCGCGGCAGCGGGTGACCGAACTCGGCGCCGAATTGACTGCAACCTACCTGCAACCTCGCCGTACCTAACGTTCGTCGCCAAGGGGCCGCCACAGCAGGAGGCCCATTGAACGGAGGCACGAACGTGGCCGTTTATCCAGTTCCGGGCCAGCCCGGCAGCCCGGTCTCATTCGCGAGCCGGTACGACAACTTCATCGGCGGCCAGTGGGTGCCCCCGGTGAAGGGTTCCTATTTCGAAAACGTGTCGCCGGTCAACGGCGCGCCGTTCACCGAGATCGCCCGCAGCTCCGCGGAGGACGTCGAGCTGGCCCTGGATGCCGCGCACGGCGCCGCGCCGGCGTGGGGACGCAGCTCGCCGACCGAGCGGTCCAACGTCCTGCTCAAGGTCGCCGACGCGATCGAGGCGAACCTCGAGTCGCTGGCCGTGGCCGAGACCTGGGACAACGGCAAGCCGGTCCGGGAGACCCTGGCCGCCGACCTGCCGCTGGCCGTGGACCACTTCCGCTACTTCGCCGGCGTGCTGCGCTCCCAAGAGGGCTCGCTCAGCGAGCTGAACGACGACACCGTCGCCTACCACTTCCACGAGCCGCTCGGCGTGGTCGCCCAGATCATCCCGTGGAACTTCCCGATCCTGATGGCCGCCTGGAAGCTCGCCCCCGCCCTGGCCGCCGGTAACGCCGTCGTGCTCAAGCCGGCCGAGCAGACCCCGGTGTCGATCCTCAAGGTCATGGAGGCGATCGGCGACGTGCTGCCGCCCGGCGTGCTGAACGTGGTCAACGGCTTCGGCGTCGAGGCCGGCAAGCCGCTTGCATCCAGCCCGCGGATCGCCAAGGTCGCGTTCACCGGGGAGACCACCACCGGCCGCCTGATCATGCAGTACGCCGCTCAGAACTTGATTCCGGTGACGCTGGAGCTGGGCGGCAAGAGCCCGAACATCTTCCTAGCCGACGTGGCGGCCGCCAAGGACGAGTTCTACGACAAGGCCCTGGAAGGCTTCACGATGTTCGCGCTGAACCAGGGCGAGGTGTGCACCTGCCCGTCCCGCGCGCTCATCCAGTCCTCGATCTACGACACGTTCATCGCGGACGCCGTCGAGCGGACCAGGGCGGTCGTGCAGGGCAACCCGCTGGACACCAGCACCATGATCGGCGCGCAGGCCAGCAACGACCAGCTCGAGAAGATCCTGTCCTACATCGAGATCGGCAAGGCCGAGGGCGCTCAGCTGCTCACCGGTGGGGCCCGCGCCGACCTCGGCGGCGACCTCGCGGGTGGCTACTACGTGCAGCCGACGGTCTTCGCCGGGCACAACCGGATGCGGATCTTCCAGGAGGAGATCTTCGGCCCGGTCGTCTCGGTGGCCAAGTTCGACGACGTGGACGACGCCCTCAAGCAGGCCAACGACACGCTGTACGGCCTGGGTGCCGGCGTCTGGACCCGCGACCTCAACACCGCCTACCGGCTCGGCCGGGGCATCCAGGCCGGCCGGGTGTGGACGAACTGCTACCACGACTACCCGGCGCACGCGGCCTTCGGTGGCTACAAGCAGTCCGGCATCGGGCGCGAGACCCACAAGATGATGCTGGACCACTACCAGCAGACCAAGAACCTGCTGGTCAGCTACTCGCCGCGCAAGCTCGGCTTCTTCTGATCGAGATGGCGAATGCGATCCGGGTAGCGGTCACCGAGGAGGCGGCGGACGAGCTCCGCCGCCTCCGGGCGCGGCACGGCCCCCTGATGTTCCACCAGTCCGGCGGTTGCTGCGACGGCAGCGCCCCGATGTGCTTCCCGGCCGGGGAGCTGAACACCGCCGGTGACGTGCTGCTGGCCGACCTCGACCTGGACGGGGTGGCCGAGCCCATCTCGTTCTGGATGTCGGCCCCACAGTTCGAGTACTGGCGGCACACCCACCTCACCGTCGACCTGGTCCCCGGCCGCGGCGCGGGGTTCTCACTGGAGGCTCCGGACGGCGTCCGGTTCCTCATCCGTTCCCGGCTGCTCACCGACGAGGAGTTACACGCTCTGGGTGAGGTCTGAC
>DASXTS010000106.1:0-3374 GCA_036505275.1 Pseudonocardiaceae bacterium | reverse complement strand
CGGGTCCGCCCAGGGCCTCGGCCTGGCGGTGATGGAGGAGATCCAGATCGCCGATGGCAAGATCCGCAACCCGTCCTTCACCGACTACCTCATCCCCACCATCCTCGACATGCCGCCGATGACCGTCGACATCCTCGAGCTGGCCGATCCGCACGCCCCGTACGGCCTGCGCGGCGTCGGCGAGCCGCCGACCATTTCCTCCACGCCCGCCATCGTGGCCGCCATCCGCGCCGCCACCGGCCTCCCGCTGACCCACGTCCCAGTGCGGCCGGAGCACATCACCGGGACGTAGATCGGCGCCTACAGCAGGCCGGCGAATTCGGCTGCCGTCAGGCCGGCCTGCCGAAGTATCGAAGTCAACGTGCCCCTCGGGATGTCACGACCGCCATGCATCGGGACCACCGTGCGGCGCCCGTCCGGATGTGCCAGCTTGAGATGTGAGCCCCTGGTCGAAACCTGCTCGAACCCGACCGACATGAGCGCCTTGACTACCTCGCGCCCGGTCACCGTGGGCAGGGCCGGACTCACGCCGGGATCTGCAGGTCTACCGTCGTGACGACGGGCCGGTTGAGGTGTTCCGGCACAGGTGTCTCCTCGAACCACAGCTCCAGCGCCTCGGTGATCATCGCAATCGCCTCGTCCTGGGTGTCACCGAAGCTGGACACATCGACCTCGAGGCACTGCGCGACGTACCGGTCGTCCTCCCGGTTGACCACTACGGTCAGGCTCAGAGTCCGCGAGCTCACGGTGCAGATCGTACGACCGCAACCGTCGCTACCGTGCACCGCTGGACAATGCCTTGGTCACCGCGGCGGCGTCGAAGGCGTCGGGGTCGAAATCAGTGGCGTCGTCGAGTCCGAGCCACTGCAGCATGTCGTCGTGTTCCGGGTGGTCGGGGTCGGCCAGGATCCGCTCGAGGTCGGCGTAGCCCCAGACGCCGCCGCAGTCCTCCGGTGGGGCCGCGCGCCGGCCTCCGGTGCAGCGCGGGTAGCTCGCCGCGGCGTTCCGGTCGAGCACCTTCTCCACCTGGATGTCGTGCTGCCAATCGTCGCCGAAGTCGTAGGTGTAGCGGATCTTGCTCCCCGCGCCGGGCGCAACCTGCTCCAACGTCACGGATGCCGCGGGCCTGTGACCGAGCTCGGCATCAGCGGCGCCGAACTCGCCGTACGGGGTCTCGAAGACGTGCAGGTGGCAGTCGTACCAGTCGAACGCCACCTGGATGATCTCGTGCAGCCGAGCCAGGCTGGTGTCGGCCGGCACCTCGAGGCGCCGCCAGATCGGTGGCTTGGCGCCGCGCAACGCCACCTTGAGCTGGTACACCGGCACCGGCCCTTCGGACTTCCTCCGCTTCGCTGGCAGCATGGCACCGACCGCCGTCCGGCCGCGGGCGTCAGCGGATGGCAGCGCACCGAGTGGGCCGCGCCCAGCGCCGGCAAGGCGAGTCAGCAGCTCCATCGCGGCGGGCTGGATCAGCTGGTCGTCGCCGTTGCCATGCTGTGCCTTGGTCCGGTCCGGCGCCGGCAGCGCGCGCATCCGGGCCCGCAGCAACAGGGCCATGGCCGGATAGGAGAGTGACTCATCGTCGTCGGCCGCCGCGGCCCCCGCTCTGAATAAGGACGGGCCGCTATCGTGCACCGCACGCGCGTCCAGCGCGCTCTCCACCTGCCAGCGGAACTCGGCCGGGTCCAATGCCATTTGCCTGATCTCGAAGTCCTCGCCACTGGCTCGGATCAACTTGATCACCGCGGGCAGCTGGTCCGTGTCGGCCAGTTGGACGGTGTCGGCGGCGCCACAGTCGAGGTGGTTCACGCTCATGACCATGGCGTGCGAGCGCCCGGCTCGATGGAACGAACAGACCAGCATCGATGCGGTGCGCCGCGGGTCGACGAAGCGCCAGCAGTCCCCGACCGTCAACGGCTCGTCGAGCTCGGCAGCCCACGATGGCTGCGCGAGGCCGGCCGCGATGAGCCGGTCCGCGGCCACCGAGGCGGCCTTGGCCATCCGGTCGTCGCTGACCGAAGCGATGGCCAGCAGCATCGCCAGGGCCCCGGTGGTGGCCTTGGCCTCGAAGTCTGGAATGAGCCCCCCGATCAGCGCCTCCTCGAACGGCTCGCCGACCAGCTCACCAATGGACAGCAACGTCGCGGCCATGACCTCCGCCTGCAGCGGGTCCGCCGATTCGTTGAGACCCTCGTCCGAGGTCAGGTCGTCGATCAGCTGGCGGGGGTCGAAGCCAGCCGAACACGACGGGCAGTCGCACTCGGCCCGGAGTGCTGGCGTGGCGGCGGAAGCCGACCACCTGGCGGACTTCCTGCTCTTCTTGGCTCTCCGGCGACGGCTCACGGGGCTCATCCGGCAAGTCTGCCGGCCCGATGGAGTCATCGTCGGCAACTCGCCGGCGTGTCGGCGGTTGCGCGTGCGACGAGCGGTGCTAGCGACGGTTGCTACCGTGACGATCTCGTTGCCACGACGTGCCGGGAGCCGGGCTGATGGTGCTGATGTTCCTCAACGGCGGCGGGATGCGCGGCGGGCCGTTGCACCACCTCCTGCAGGGCGCGCCGCTGGTGCGGACCGCGCGGACGGCGCCGAGGTACCGGTTCTGGGCCGGCCGGAGCGGCTTTCCGGCGATGGAGCCGGTCACGGACGGCGGGTGGCCGGTGCTGGGCGAGGTGTACGAGGCGCCGTTGGAGGTGCTGATGCGCCACCTGCTGCCGGCCGAGCCGCGCGAGCTGGAGCTGGGGATCGTCGAGTTGGACGACGGCTCGGCGTGCCTGGCCATGGTGCTGCGCCGGACGTTCGAGGGCGCCGAGGGGCTGGTGGACATCTCCGACATCGGCGACTGGCGGGCATACCAGGCCGGCAAGGGATGAGCGAGTACGAGTTGACGGTGCGCTCGCGGGCCGTCTACCTGCCTGACGGGCCGGCGTCGGCCACCGTGTGTGTCCACGGTGGACGGATTGCGGCAATCGAGCCGTACCAGGTGCGGGTGCCGGCGACCACCGATGTCGACGCGGGCGAGCTGGCGTTGCTGCCCGGGCTGGTGGACACCCACGTGCACGTGAACGAGCCGGGGCGCACCGCCTGGGAGGGGTTTGCGACGGCGACAGCGGCGGCCGCGGCCGGTGGCGTGACCACGATCATCGACATGCCGCTGAACTCGATCCCGCCCACGGTGGACGTCGAGGCGCTGCAGGCCAAGCGGGACGCGGCACGCGGACGGTGCCACGTGGATGTCGGGTTCTGGGGCGGTGCTGTCCCCGGCAACCTCGAGCAGCTAGCCGGGCTGCACGAGGCCGGCGTGTTCGGGTTCAAGTGCTTCACCGCGCCGTCCGGGGTGGACGAGTTCCCGCCGCTGGGCTGGCACGAGCTGCCGG
>DASXTS010000105.1:0-10535 GCA_036505275.1 Pseudonocardiaceae bacterium | reverse complement strand
CAGCCGGTTCCGGCCGGACGCTGAGCTGGCCAGGCACCGGGCCGACGGCGTGCCGGCACGGGTCAGCCCGCTGCTGGCCGAGCTGGTCGCCGCGGCCCTTCGGGCGGCCAGGACCACCGACGGCGCCGTCGACCCCACCATGGGCAACGCGATCGCCGCGCTCGGCTACGACCGCACGCTCAGCGAGGTGCCGCCAGCCGGGGCCGCCGTGCCGGTCGTCGTCGCGCCGGCCCCCGGCTGGCGGCGGGTGCGGCTGCACGGCCGGCTGCTGACCGTGCCACGGAACGTCACGCTCGACCTTGGCGCCACCGCCAGGGCGTTCGCCGCCGACCGGGCCGCCCAGCTGGTCTGGAACTACCTGCGGACCGGCGTGCGGGTCAGCCTCGGCGGTGACCTGGCGACGGCCGGGCCCGCCCCGGACGGAGCCCCGGAACCGGGTTGGCGGGTGCTCGTCCAGGATCGGCCCACAGACCCGGCCTGCATGGTGACCCTGCCGGCCGGGGCCGCAATGGCCACCTCCAGCACCACCGGCCGCACCTGGCGCCGCGGCGGACGGGTGTTGCACCACGTGCTCGACCCGCGCACATGCCAGCCTGCGGCACCCATCTGGCGCAGCGCCACCGTCGTTGCGGACCGCTGTGTGGACGCGAACACGGCCAGCACCGCGGCCCTGGTCCTCGGCCGCGACGCACCGCGCTGGCTACGCGGTCTCGGGGTGCCGGCCAGGCTGGTAGGTCGCCGCGGCGACGTGCTGACCCTGGGCGGCTGGCCGACGGACGCGGCGGCGGACGCGCCCGACGGGGTGCCGGCATGAGTACCGAGGCATTGTGGTTCCTGGCACGCGGCACCGGGGTCACGGTGCTGGTGCTGCTCACCACGACCGTCGGCCTCGGCATTGCCACCGGAGCCGGCCGCACCCTACCCGGGCTACCGCGCAGCGCGGTCGTCCTGGTGCACCGCAACGCGAGCCTGCTCGCGGTGACCTTCCTCGCCGTGCACGTCGGCACGCTGCTCATGGACCCGTACGCCCAACTGCGGCTCCTCGACCTGGTGCTGCCGTTCGGCGGCGCGTACCGGCCGCTGTGGCTGGGGCTCGGCACCGCGGCGTCCGACCTGCTGATCGCGATCATCGTGACCAGCCTGCTGCGGCACCGGCTCGGGCTGCGGGCCTGGCGCGCCGTGCACTGGCTGGCCTACGCGGCGTGGCCGCTCGCCCTGCTGCACGCCCTCGGCACCGGCACCGACGCCACCACGCCGTGGCTGCGGGCCATCGCGGCGGCCTGCGTGCTGGCCGTCGGCGCGAGCCTCGCGTGGCGCTTCAGCGACGCCGCGGCACTCCGTACCCCCACGACCTCGCAGGCACGACCGTGACCAGCGCCGCTGTCGACCCCGCCGTACTCGGCGCGGGACCCCCGCCGAACGCAACCAGCCCGCTGCTCGGCGCCGCGGCCGCCGACCTCGGCGAACACCAGCACCGCAGCGGCCCGATCCCCTGGCGGGGCGGCTCCGGCCGGCTGATCGCCGACGTGCGCGACGCCGGGCTCACCGGCCGCGGCGGCGCCGGCTTCCCGACCTGGCGCAAGCTCGCCGGCGTGGCCGCCGCCGCGGCGGCCGGCGGCGAGACCGTGCTCGTCGCCAATGCCGCCGAGGGCGAACCGGCCAGCACCAAGGACGTCACCCTGCTCACCCGCTGCCCGCACCTGGTGCTGGACGGCGTGCAGCTCGCCGCGGAGGCCGCCGGCGCCCGGTCGGCATACCTCTACGCCAAGGCCGGGCCGGCCGCGGATGCGGCGCGGTTCGCGCTGGCGCAGCGGCGCGCGCAGGCGAGGGACCGGGTGCCCATCGCGGTGGTCGAGGCCCCCGCCGGCTTCCTCGCCGGCGAGGAGTCCGCCGTCGTCGCCGCGATCGACGGTCGCCGCCCTGTCCCGCGCGACAAGCGCACCCCGGTCTATCGGAGCGGCGTGCGGGGCCGCCCGACTCTGGTGCAGAACGTCGAGACGCTCGCCCACCTCGCGCTGATCGCCAGGCACGGCGCGGGGTGGTTCCGCCGCACCGGCACCGCCGCCGAACCGGGCACGCTGCTGGCGACGATCAGCGGCGCGGTCGCCGCGCCGGGCGTGCACGAACTGCCGCACGGCATCGCGCTGTCCGCGGCGCTCGAGCTGGCCGGCGGCGCAACCGCGCCGCTGCAGGCCGTGCTGGTCGGCGGTTACCACGGCGGCTGGCTGCCGATGGCCACGGCGCGGCACGCGCCGCTGTCCCGCGAAGGCCTGCGACCGTACGGCTGCTCACCGGGCGCCGGCGTGATCATGGCGCTGCCCTGGTCGGCATGCGGGCTGCGTGAGGCCGCCGGGATCGTGGGCTACCTGGCCGGCCAGCTCGCCGGGCAGTGCGGCCCCTGCCGCAACGGGCTGCCGGCGATCGCCGACACCCTCGGCCGGCTGGCCGTCCCCGCGCCAGACCGAACCGCGTTCGACCGGCCCGAGCTCGACCGCGCCGCCACGTTGCGCCGGCTCGCCGACCTGGTCGACGGGCGCGGCGCGTGCCACCACCCGGACGGTACCGCCCGGTTCGCCCGCAGCACCCTGCTCGCATTCGAGGCCGAGGTCGGGCTGCACCGCAACGGCCGCTGCACTGCGAGCCGGCCGTGACCACCAGCCTGCACATCGACTGGACCGCGTGCCGGGCCCGCGGCGTGTGTGTGGACCTGCTGCCCGAGCTGCTGGAGCCGGACCCGTGGGGCTACCCGGTGCCGCGCCCGGATCAAGCCTCCGAGCCCGCCGTTCCCACCGTTTCCGCCGAGCTCACGCCGCATGCCAGGCGGGCCGTCGCGCTGTGCCCGCGGATGGCGCTACGCCTGGTGGACGACGACCCACCATCCGGGTGACCTAGCCCCGACAACTGCGCTGAGTGATGGTATCGTCACGCTACTAATTGCCACGACATCAGGGCACGTGTAGCAACGACGGGCGCACCATGACCCGGCAGATCCCGGTCGACGAGATCATCCGACGGTTCCCCGACTACCTGGACATGGAAGCGGCCAAGGGGATCAGCGGCGTGATCGGCTGGGAGCTGATCGGCCCCGGTGATGAGGTGGACCGGTTCTCGCTGGCCGTCGACAACGGCGTGGTCAAGATCGGCCGGGAGCTCGACGTCGAGCCGACCGTCACGCTGCGGATGGGCGTGGTCAGCTTCCTCAAGATCGCAACCGGCAACGGCGACCCGTCCGCCATGGTGCTCTCCGGTGACCTCGAGCTGACCGGCGACGCGTGGCTCGCGCTGGACCTGCTGCGGCTCATCCGGATCCCGACGGCCGAAGGCATGACGCGGCCGCGTAGCCCGAACAGTGTCGATGTGCAGGCGGTGGCCCGCCTGATCCGCGAGATCCCGGACCGGCAGCTGCAGCAGCGGCTGGATGGCCCGGTCCGCCAGATCCTGCTCGACGAGATCTTCCGGCGGATGCCGGCCTACCTCGACGCGGACCGGGCGGCGCGGGTGCACGCGTTGGTGGCCTGGCAGATCACCGGCCGGCCGGACGGCGGCGTCAACGAGTACCGCACGCTCATCAGCGGGAGCAGCTGCACGGTGGGCGAGCTGCCCGGCCGGCCGCGGACGACCGTCCGCACCGACCCGGTCACGTTCCTGAAGCTGGTGACCGGCAACGCCAGCCCGCCGGGCGCGCTGCTGCGGCGCCGGCTGTCCATCCGTGGCGACCTGCTCTTCGCCAGCAGGCTGCCGGGACTGTTCCACGTCCCGGCCGGGTAGCCGCAGCAACCTCGGCGATCCTGCGCCGTCTCTAAGACATGACCGCCAGCATCGCCAGCAGCACCGCGAGCAGCACCGCCGCCGCCCGTACCAGCCCCCGCACCGCCGCTCGGGCCATCGTCGGCACGGCGGCGGTCGCGGTCCTCGCGCTGCTCGCCGGATGCGGCGGCGGCACGACAGCCGGCACCGCCGGCTCGGCATCGGCCACCAGCTCGGCCGCCACTGCGACCAGCACCGCCCCATTGAGCACCGGCACCGCGCCGACCCAGGCGCCCAACTCCGCGTTGCCCATCTACTACGTCGCCGACACCGCGGCCGGCCCGCGGCTGTACCGCGAGTTCCATGCGGTACCGACCACCGACCCTGGGTCCGACGCCGTGCGCGAGCTGCTCGCCAAGCCCACCGGCCTGGACCCGGACTACCGCTCGCACTGGCCGGCCGGCACCACGCTGCGCTCGGCCGTGCAGCACGCCGGCGGCGTGATCACCGTCGACCTGTCCGGCGAGGCGCGGTCCGCGCAGGTCGGCGCCGAGCTCGCCGAGCTGACCGTGCAGCAGCTCGTCTACACCGTTCAAGGCGCGCTGCAGTCCCCCGACCCGGTGCGCATCCTGATCGACGGCGCCACCGTGCCCGAGCTGTGGGGCCACGTCTCGACCGCGCAGCCGGTGCAGCGGGCCGACCAGTACCGCACCCGCTCGCTGGTCCAGATCGACAACCCCGCAAACGGCGCTCGGGTCGGCCGCACCTTCACGGTCAGCGGCGAGGCCACCTCGTTCGAGGCGAACGTGCCGTGGCAGGTGCTACGCGACGGCGTCGTGGTCCAATCCGGGTACACCATGGCCGGGAGCACAGAGTTCGACTCGTTCACGTTCAGCCTCACGCTGGACCCCGGCGACTACACCGTGCGCATCACCGAAGACAACGCCTGCGGCGACGCGTGCCGCGCGCCCTTCGAGGACACCAAACTCGTGCACGTCGCCGGCTGAGGCGGGACCCCGGCGGCTGGCAGCTCAGCCGATCGCCATCCCGGCCGCCGCACCCTGGCGGATCGCATCGTCCGCGGACACGCCGAAGCCGGCCTCGCCAACCACGAACGTCGGCCGGTCGCCGGCCCCCAGCTCGGCCGGGGCCGGCACGGTGCCCTGCGAGACCAGCACCGGGCCGGCCACCGCGATCCACTCGCGGACCCCGCCCCGCCCGATCAGCAGCCGGTCCGGCTCGACCGCCTCCAGGGTGGTCTGCAGCTCGATCCGTACCAGGGGATTCGACCGCAGCCGCGGGACGGCCAGGATCTTCTCCCGGAACCCGGCCTCCGGTGCGAGCTCGGCCTGCGCCCCGATCAGCTGCAGCCGGGCACCATCCACCGCGATCGCGTCCGCGGCCGCCACGCCGACCCGGTCGGCCCCCCAGACCGTCACCGTCGCTGCGTCGGGCACGCTCGCCGGGCCGAGCAGCCAGGTGCGCAGGTCCGCCACCCGCTGGCAGTCGATGCCGGGGATGCGGGGCACCGCGCCGACGCCGCCGGTGGCGATCACCACGGCGTCCGGGGCGAGGCTGGCCACCAGTTCCGCATCCCCGCGGGTGGACAGCCGCAGGTCGACCTCGAGCCGCCGCAGCTCGGCGCGGTACCAGTCCAGCAGCCGGCCGAACTCGGCCCGGCTGGGCAGCTGCGCCGCGATCCGGTACTGGCCGCCGACCTGCGCAGCCGCCTCCACCACGGTCACCCGGTGGCCGCGTTCCGCCGCGCTGCGGGCCGCCTCCAGGCCGGCGACGCCCGCACCCACCACCAGCACCCGCCGCGGGCGCACCGGCGGCGGCGCCGGCAGCCACTCGTGCGAGGTCCTCGGGTTGGCCACGCACCAGATCGGCTGCTGGGTGTGCACCGAGTCGATGCAGCCCTGGTTACACGCGATGCACGGCCGCGGCGCCTGGCCGGCCAGCACCTTCCGCGGCCAGTCCGGGTCCGCGTGCAGCGCGCGGCCGACGGCCACCAGATCCGCGTCGCCGGCCCCCAGGATCGCCTCGGCCGCATCGCCGGTGGAGATCCGCCCGGCCACGCAGACCGGCCTGCCGAACGTGCGGTAGCGGGCCGCGAACGGGGCGAGCACGCCGCGACGGACCTCTCCGGGCTGCACGATCCACTCGCCGGCCTCGTAGCTGCCGGCCGAGATGTCGATGGCGTCCACCAGGTCCAGCCGCATCTGGTGCGCCAGCGCGAGGGTGTCGTCGGCGTCCAGACCGTCCTCGACGCCCTCGAAGGCGGACAGCCGGATGAACACCGTCGTGTCCGGCACCGCCTCCCGAACCGCGAGCAGCACCTCGTTGACGAACAGCACCGGATCGGCGTACCGGTCGCTGCGCAGGTTCGTCCTGGGGGAGAGGAACTGGTGGATCAGGTAGCCGTGTGCGGCGTGCAGCTCGACCACGTCCACGCCGGCCGCGGCACACCGCGCCGCCGCCGCGGCGAACGACCGGACGATCTGCTCGATCTCGGCGATGTCCAGCTCCCGCGGCATCCGTCTCGACGAGCTCGCGCAGCGGTAGCTCGCCATCCCCCGGCAGCAGCCGCCGGGTGCGCGACTCGTCGCGGGCCGTGGCCTCGTCCGGCCAGACCGGGTCGAGCGGCGCATCGCAGAGCTGCAGGTAGGGCCGCCAACGTGCGGGCAGCGCGGTCAGGTCGGCCGGCGACCCGCCCGACCGGCGCAGGTGCAGCGCGTCCACCAGAACGGCACCGGCCGGGTGCGCCGCCCGGTCGACGATGCGTGCCGCGTCGGCCACCGTCCGGACCGAGCTGTACATCATGAACTCCAGGCCGGGGCGGATGCCGCGCTCGGCGGCCGCCTCGCACACCTCGGCGAACCGGTCAACCAGCCGTCCCTCGTCCGGGTCGTACCCGAGGACCAGCACGAAACGGGCCCCCAGCCGCGCGCCGGCGTCCAGCACCCGCAGCGCCTCATCCGGCCGGCTCTGCGCCTGCAGCTTGATCAGCTCGACGTCCAGCACGTGCCGGCCGGTGTCGGCCAACCGGGCCAACGTCTCCCGCATCACCGCAGTGTCACCGAGCATCGGCCACACCCGCTCGTCGGCCGCCGGCCAGACCCGGATGCCGACCGCGTCGAAGCCGGCCATGGCAGCCGCGGTCACCTGCTCAGGCGGAGCGGCGTCCAGCACCGTCAGCGGCGACAGCGACAGCACCTGTCCTCCTCCCGGACGGCCGCTGACCAGGCATGACAAGGACCCTACGGCCGTGCCGTGCCTCGTGCCCCGCGGCTTCTTGTGAGTGGAACAGGGGGGTCGCTTCGCATCCCGGCGGCGCGTTCGTGCCCCAGGCGGACTACGATCGTCGGGACGACGTTGACCAGCGCCGACGCAGGAGGCACCACCGTGACGGCCGTGGCACCGAAGCCGATCGCAACCCGACCGTATCCGGCGCGGGAAGCGGCCAAGGGCTCCCGCTTCCTGGCGATGATCCGGACGACCGACCACAAGCAGATCGGCATCCTCTACCTGATCACGTCCATGGCGTTCTTCATGGTCGGCGGCGCCATGGCGATGCTGATGCGCACCGAGCTGGCCAGGCCGGGGCTGCAGTTCCTGTCCAACGAGCAGTACAACCAGCTGTTCACCATGCACGGCACGATCATGCTGCTGCTCTACGCGACGCCGATGCTGTTCGCGTTCGCCAACCTGGTGCTGCCGCTGCAGATCGGTTCCCCGGACGTGGCGTTCCCGCGGCTCAATGCGCTGTCATATTGGCTGTTCCTGTTCGGCGGCACGATCGTGATGGCCGGCTTCATCACGCCGGGCGGCGCCGCCGACTTCGGCTGGTTCGCCTACGCGCCGCTGTCGGACGCGATCCACTCCCCGGGCACCGGCGGCGACCTGTGGATCACCGGTCTGGCGCTGGCCGGCCTCGGCACCATCCTCGGCGCGGTCAACATGATCACCACGGTGGTCTGTCTGCGGGCGCCGGGCATGACCATGTACCGGATGCCGATCTTCACCTGGAACATCCTGATCACGGGCTTCCTGATCTTGGAGGCGTTCCCGATCCTGACCGCGGCGCTTTTCGGACTGCTCGCCGACCGGCACATCGGGTCGCACGTGTTCGACCCGGACAACGGCGGCGCGATCCTCTGGCAGCACCTGTTCTGGTTCTTCGGCCACCCAGAGGTGTACATCGTGGCGCTGCCGTTCTTCGGCATCGTGAGCGAGATCTTCCCGGTGTTCAGCCGCAAGCCGCTGTTCGGCTACAAGGGTCTGGTCTGGGCCACGATTTCGATCGCGGCGCTGTCGGTCGTCGTGTGGGCGCACCACATGTTCGCCACGGGCGCCGTGCTGCTGCCGTTCTTCGCGTTCACCACGTTCCTGATCGCGGTGCCGACCGGGGTGAAGTTCTTCAACTGGATCGGCACGATGTGGCGCGGCCAGCTCACCTTCGAGACGCCGATGCTGTTCAGCCTCGGTTTCCTGGTCACGTTCCTGTTCGGCGGCCTGTCCGGCATCCTGCTCGCCGCCCCGGCCATCGACTTCCACGTCAGCGACACGTACTTCGTGGTCGCGCATTTCCACTACGTGCTGTACGGCACCATCGCGTTCGCCACCTTCGCGGGCATCTACTTCTGGTTCCCCAAGATCACCGGCAGGATGCTGGATGAGCCGCTGGGCAAGCTGCACTTCTGGCTCACGTTCATCGGGTTCCACGGCACATTCCTGGTCCAGCACTGGCTGGGCAACGAGGGCATGCCCCGCCGCTACGCCGACTACCTACCGGAGGACGGCTTCACCTTCCTGAACACGTTCTCCACGCTCGGCGCCTACGTCCTGGGCCTGTCCACGCTGCCGTTCCTGTACAACATCTTCAAGAGCTACCGGTACGGCGAGATGGTCACCGTGGACGACCCGTGGGGCTACGCCAACTCGCTGGAGTGGGCCACCACCTGCCCGCCGCCGCGGCACAACTTCTACGAGCTGCCCCGGATCCGCTCGGAGCGGCCGGCGTTCGAGCTGCACTACCCGCACATGTCGGAGCGGATGCGCCGGGAGGCGCACTTCGGCATCGGCGAGCACCACAACGTTCCGGCGCCGTCGGAACGGCTGATGGCCGCCGCGGTGCCCGACGACCAGATGCAGGACCCACGGGAGAGGTGATCCACGCCTCAGCGTGGCCAGGCGGGTACCGGTCGTGGTGCGCGGCCCCATAGCGTGCACCACGTGAAGCCTGTGACCTCCGTGCTGATCACGGTCACCGGTCCGGACAAGCCCGGCGTGACCTCGGTGCTCTTCGCGGCGCTCACCAGGCACGGCGTGGACGTGCTCGACGTCGAGCAGGTGGTGATCCGCGGGCGGCTGGTGCTGGGCGTGCTGGTGGCCACCGACTGGGACCCGGAGGGCCTGCAGGAGGCCGTCGAGCAGGCCATGGCGAGCGTGCACATGCACGTCGACGTGGAGATCGGCGCCCATTCGGTCGGCGCCGGCAGGCGCGGCTCCACCCACGTCATCGTGGTGCTGGGCCAGCCGGTCACCGCGCGGGCCTTCACCGTGGTGGCCCGCGCGCTGGCCGCGATCGGGGTGAACATCGACGCGATCCGCAGGGTCGCCGACTACCCGGTGACCGGCCTCGAGCTGCTGGTCTCGGTGGCCGATGACACCGCGGCGGCGGACGCCGTGCTGCGCTCGACGCTCGCGGAGATGTCCGTGCTCGCCGGGGTCGACCTCGCCGTCGAGCGAGCCGGCCTCACCAGGAGGGCCAAGCGTCTGATCGTCTTCGACGTCGACTCCACGCTCGTGCAGGGCGAGGTGATCGAGATGCTGGCCGAGAAGAGCGGCCACGGCGCCGAGGTGCGGGCGATCACCGAGGCGGCCATGCGCGGGGAGATCGAGTTCGAGGAATCGCTGCGCACCCGGGTGGCGCTGCTGGCCGGGCTGCCGGCGAGCGCGCTCGACGAGGTCGCCGACGAGCTGCGGTTCACGCCCGGCGCGCGGACCACAGTCCGCACGCTGAAGCGGCTCGGCTTCCGGTGCGGCGTGGTGTCCGGCGGCTTCGACCGAATCGTTGAGCACCTCGCCGAGGTCCTCGACCTCGACTTCTACGTCGCCAACGAGCTGGAGACCAAGGACGACGTGATCACCGGACGGTTGGTGGACCCGGTGATCGACCGCGCCGGCAAGGCGGACGCGCTGCGCCGGTTCGCCATCGACCTCGACGTGCCGCTGGCCCAGTGCGTGGCGGTAGGGGACGGCGCCAACGACATCGACATGCTCGCCGCGGCCGGGCTCGGCATCGCGTTCAATGCCAAGCCGGTGGTGCGCGAGGCGGCCGACGCGGCGCTGTCGCACCCCTACCTGGACGCCGTGCTGTTCGTGCTCGGGGTGACCCGCGACGAGGTGGAGGCGGCCGACGCGGCGTCCGGTGACCTCGCGCCGCGGGTGCCCAGATGACTGTTGGTGATGACTGAGCCGTTGGTCGCGGCCGCCGTGCTCGACCCGCTGGCCGCCAGGTACGCGCGGTGGCTCGGGTTGCCGGCCACGGCGGTCAACGACACGGCGGACGAGGACCCGGACGCCGTGCTCGCCATGCAGGTCGTGCTGCGGGTCGAGCGGGCCGCGCCGCCGCCCCGGACCGCGCTGCTCGAGGCGGCCGCCGCGGCCGCGGTCGCGCTGTGCCTTGACGAGCGGGCCGCGCCCGGCGGCGAGTGGCACGATTCCGTCGCGGCCTGGGTGGCCGGGCGGATTCGCAAGGTGGCGCGCCGGGCCCGCGGCACGCA
>DASXTS010000104.1:0-1805 GCA_036505275.1 Pseudonocardiaceae bacterium | reverse complement strand
CTGGCCGCGGCCGAGGCCACCGCGCAGTCGTGGTTGAGCACCGAGAGCACCAGCGTCTCCAGCATGACGCACTCGGCAAACCCGCCGGAAACGGTGAGCACCGGCGAGCCGGGGAAGTACAGCTCGCCCTCCGGGTAGCCCTCCACGTCGCCGCGGAATTCGTAGCCGGCCAGCCACTCCAGGGTCGGCTCGTCCACCACGTTCGACGACCGCAGCGCGGCCAGCTCGGCCGGCCCGAACCGGAACGCCTCGAGGTCGTCCAGCAGCCGGCCGGTGCCGGCAACGACGCCGTAGCGGCGGCCCTCCGGTAGCCGCCTGACGAACACCTCGAACACACAGCGCCGGCCCGCCGTGCCGTCGGCAAGCGCGCTGCGGACCATGGTCAGCTCGTACTGGTCGGTCATCAGCGCGGTGGAGCCGGTGTCCGCACCGGCCGCACCGGAGGCCGCACCGGAGGCAAAGGGCGATCGACGTTGCATTCGTGGGATTATGGAGCCATGACCTCGCCCGTCGAGCTTGAACGATCTGAGGTCGACGAGGTCGGCGCCGACGACACGCCGTGGCAGACGATCGTCTGGAACGACCCGGTGAACCTCATGTCGTACGTCACCTACGTGCTGCAGAAGCTGTTCGGCTATCCGAAGGACAAGGCCACCCGGCTGATGCTGGACGTGCACTACAAGGGCAAGGCGATCGTCTCCTCCGGATCGAAGGACAAGGTCGAGGTCGACGTCGCCAAGCTGCACGCCGCCGGGCTGTGGGCGACCATGGAACGGCCTTCGTGAGAGTCCTTCCATGAAACCTTGGCGCCGCGGCGCCGACGACCACGTGGTGGCCACGTTCGATCGGCAAGAGGCCCAACTGCTGCGTGTGCTTGTCGGGCAGATCAGGGAGATGCTGGCGGCCCGCTCGGCGCAGGCGCCGGCCGACGAGCTGGCCGCGCTCACCGGCATCCGCGCCGGCCCGTCCAGCGCGCCGGACGATCGGGTGCTCGCCCGCCTGCTGCCCGACTTCACCAAGGACGACCCCAGCCTCGCCGGCGGAATGCGCTCGCTGCACGAGCCGGAACTCATCGAAGCCAAGGACGGGGTGGCCGAACTGGTGCTGAACACCTGCCCGCCGGACGGCGGCCGGGTGCGGCTGAGCGTCGAGGAGGGCAATGCCTGGCTGTCCGCGCTCAACGACGTGCGGCTGGCCCTCGGCACGGTGCTCGAGGTGACCGAGGACATGCCGGACGAGCTGCCGCCGGACGACCCGCGGGCGCCGCACCTCGGCGTCTACCACTGGCTCACCTACATGCAGGAGACCCTCGTGCACGCCATGTCCGGCGCGCGGTGACGCTCGCCGTGGCCGGCTCGATCACGGACGTCGCCGGTGTGCTGGTGGGCCACTATCACCGCATCGGCGACGGCTGGGCCACCGGCGTAACCGCGGTGCTGGCGCCGCCGGCCACCGTCGGCGCGGTGGATGTCCGGGGCGGCGGGCCGGGCACCAGGGAGACCGACCTGCTCGACCCGGCCAACCTGGTCGAGCACGTCGATGCCGTGCTGCTCTGCGGCGGCAGCGCGTACGGGCTGGCGGCCGCCGACGGCGCGATGCGCTGGCTCGCCGAGCGCGACCGTGGTTTCCGGGTAGGCGAGGCGCCGCACGAGGTGGTGCCGATCGTGCCGGCGGCCGTGCTGTTCGACCTGCCGATGGGGGAGTGGGGCAAGGTGCCGGATGCCAGTTTCGGGGCGGCGGCCTGCGCGGCGGCCTGCGCGGCGGCCTCGGCGGGTGCGGCCTCGGCGGGTGCGGCCTCGGCGGGT
>DASXTS010000103.1:0-4378 GCA_036505275.1 Pseudonocardiaceae bacterium | reverse complement strand
CTCGGTGCCGGTGAACTTCAGGGTGACGGTCTGGCCGGCGAAGCCGGAGACGTTGAACGACTTCTGGGTATAGCCGGCCGCCTTGTTCAGGTTGGAGTAGGTGGCCAGCGTTGTCGTACCGAGCTGGACGGTCAGCCGGTCGTAGGCAACGGTGGTCGTGGTCTCGGCACTGTCGATGTGCAGCCAGAACGACAATGTGTACGACGAGCACCCGGCCGGGATGGTGACCGTCTGGGACAGCGTGTCTGTGTGCGTGCTGCCATACCCGTCCAGCCAGGCGTTCCACGTGCCGCCGTGCGGCGGCTGGCCCGCGCCACCCCACTGACCGATAACGCCTGAAGTCGCCGTCCAGGATGCCGAGCCGGACTCGAAGCCGGGGTTGGCGATCTTCTGGCCGGGGCTCGTGCAGCCGCCACCGGCGGTGATGGTCCAGGTGAAGGTCGTGCTCCCGGTCAGATTGGCGGCGTCACGGGCGGTCACGGTGACGGTGTAGGCACCGGCCGTGGTGGGTGTGCCGGAGATCAGACCGGTCGAGGAGTTGATCGACAGGCCGGGTGGCGGGCCGGTGGCCGACCAGGTGTACGGCGGGGTGCCGCCGGTGGCGGACATCTGCAGGGTGGTGGCCTGGCCGACAGTGCCGGTGCGGTTGCCCGGGTTGGCGACCGTCGGGCCGCCGGTGGCGCCGAACAGGGTGTACAGCAGCCGGTTCGGCGAGCCGGTGCCGGGGTTGGTGATGTGGTTCAGGGTGGCCGTGTCCTTCAGCGCCTGCTGCACGGTGGCCGGCGAGGCGCTCGGGTTGGCGGCCAGGTACAGCGCCGCACCGCCGGCCACGTGCGGGGTGGCCATGGACGTGCCGCTGATCGTGTTCGTGGCCGTGTCGCTGGTGTACCAGGACGAGGTGATGTTCACGCCGGGCGCGAAGATGTCGGTGCAGGTGCCGAAGTTCGAGAAGGACGCCCGCGCGTCGTTGCTGCCCGAGGCGTTCACCGTGATCGCCTCGGCGACCCGCGCCGGGGTGAAGTTGCACGCGTCGGCGTTGGAGTTGCCGGAGGCGATGGCATAGGTGACGCCGTCGGCGATGGAGTTACGCACCGCGTTCTGGGTGGTGACGTCGCTGCCCTGGGCGCCGAGGCTCATGTTGGCGACCGCGGGAGCGCCGGCGGCGTGCTGCGCGGTGACCCAGTCGATGCCCTGGGCGACCCCGGCGAAGCTGCCGGAGCCCTGGCAGTTCAGCACCTTGACCGCGACCAGGCGGACGGCCTTGGCCACGCCGTACTGGGAGCCACCAATGGTGCCGGCGACGTGCGTACCGTGTCCGTTGCAGTCGGTGTTGTTGCCGTCACCGCTGGTGTTGGTGCCCCAGACCGCCCGGCCGCCGAAGGTGGTGTGCGTGGTCCGGATGCCGGTGTCGATGACGTATACCGTCACGTTGGCGGCCGTGGTGTCGTAGTGGTAGTTACTGTTCAGCGGCAGATCGCGCTGGTCGACACGGTCCAGGCCCCAGGACGGCGGGTTGGCCTGGTCGGCGAGCACCTGCACGGTGTGGTTCTGGGCCACGTAGGCGACCGTCGGGTCGGCCGCCAGCCGGCGTGCGGCGGTCTCGCTCATGGTGCCGGCGAAGCCGTTCAGCGCCGCGACATACCGATGCTCAACCTTGGCGCCGGCCTCCGCGGCCTTGCCATTGGTGAGCTTGCTCAGGCCCTGGGCGCTCACCGCGGCGTCCTTGAACACCACGATGTAGCTGTTCGGAATTGCGTTAGGGCCGCCGGCGTCGACAATGTCGCCGAGCGCGGCGGCCGGCATCGCGGTGACGGTGGCCATGGCAAGGGTGGCTGCGGCCACCAGACCCAGGCCGGCGATGCGCCGGTGCCACGGCAGGCTGAAGCGTCCCATTCGGGGTTCTCCCTCGTGCAGGGGTCAACCCACCCCGGCGGCCGTGCGGCCGCGGGGTGAGCCGGCAAGGGTGATTTAGGTGTCCGCGTGGACGGACGTTGACGTTAGGTCAGCCGGGCACGGAACACAATCGCTCGACTACTTTTTGCGACGAAGGGCCTGCCGAGTAGAGCGTCTTTGGGCCCAATCAGCATGGGCGAACCCGGCCAGCCAGGTCATTCAATCGCCCCGACGGACGGGGCCCAGGATCTGTTGCTCACGCTGCGTGGTGACCAGATGCATGGGAAGCCATAGGCCCGGGCCGAGGGCCACCACCACATCGTCCTCGAGCGTTGTGAGCTGCCGCGCCATCGGCGGCGGCAGCCGCCACATCGTGGCCGCGAGCTGCGCTTGACCAACCGGTAGCCGCTGCAGCAGCACCAGGTCGGCCGAGTTGGCCGTCGCCTCGGCCTGCGGGTGCAGGTACGGCAGCACATGCATGGTGGTCTGCCACGGCGATCGCGGCGAGAACAGCTCCCGTGGCACCGCGCCGCCGTCGTGCACCACCAGCAGCGGCCCGTCCTCGGACGCCCGCGGCAGCTCCACCGAGGCCAGCCCGCGCACCTGCATCAGCGGCATCTGCCGGCCGTCCGGCCCGGTTCCGGCCGCCTTCGCCAGCGTTTGCCACACGCCGGGCCGCCCGGTCGCCACCACCACCCAGGCACCGGTGGCCATCGCCCGCAGCGCCACCTGTCGGGCCAGGTAGAGGCCGCCGACCACCACCAACCTGGTCGGCGTGGCCCGCAGCGCGGACACGATCAGCGGCTCGCGGCGCGGGCCGGAGCCCAGCACCACCCCGCCGCTGGTGGTCGAGGGGCCCACCGCGTCCAGCAGCTCGGGCGGCACCACGAACTCCGGCACCACCCCGGGGTTGGCCGCCTCCGTCAACCGGCTCCGGCTCACGCCGCACCCCCATTTGCGACGATGTGACATCGCCCCAGTTCTATGGGGGAAATTCCACATCCTCGCGGGGTGGGGAGCGACGCACGTGCCGCGGCGGGCGGCAGGGACGGCACGGCGGGCGGGGTCATGCGATGCGGCCGAGGGGGACAGTGGCGGCGAGGCCGGCCAGTTGCAAGCCGCGCAGGGCCGTGAGCTGGATACCGAGACGGGAGCCGAGCAGGCGAAGGCGGGCGTCGGCGCCCTCCAGCTCGGCCGGGGTGCGCGCGCTGACCCGCACCAGCCCGCGCAGCCCGACCTGGCCGGGCTCGCCACCCGGCGAGATCGACAGCGCCACCGTGGTGGACAGCGCCCGCACGCCGGTCAGTGCGTCGAGGCTCGGCGGGGTGCCCCTGGCCGGCCACCCGGTCACCGCGTAGCTGGCGTGCCCGATGCCGCCGGCGGTCACGCCGGTCCACCGTTCGCGCAGCGCCACCGGCCGCGGAGAACCGGCCACCGACTGCAGTTCGGCGGCGGCGACACCGGCGCGCAGCAGCCCGTCGACATCCAGCGGGCTGTTCTGCACGCCGCGGGCGGCGAGCGCGGAGCGGACCCTGGACAGCGCTCCGATCAACGCCCGGTGCGCGCCGACCACACCACCGCCGCGCTCGCGCACCGCGGCTGGACAGCGGCGCGGATCGAGGCGGACCACCACCCAGGTGCTGCGCCGCGCGGTGGCCGGCAGCGGCCCGAGCACCTCGAGATAGGACTCGAGGGCCGGCGCGGACGGCGGCAGCGACACGCCGGCCCGGTAACAGTGCGAGATGACGGCGATGGCGTCCAGCACGACGCCCCGGTCCTCCAGGGTGGGCACGAGAGCGCCGAGCGGCAGGTTGGGCCCGCCGACCGCCGGCTGCACCAGCTCCTGCCGCGGCTCGACCAGCAGCACCGCGGTCCAGGTGCCCTCGTGCCAGGCCAGCCCGACCGGCCGGCGCTCGTGGTCGATGCCGTTGGCCACCACCAGGTCCGGCACGGCCAGCCGCAGCAGGGACACCCGCCGGTCCTCGGGCCCGGTCACCGCCGTGCCGCCGTTGGCAGGGCGCGACGCCGTGCCGGTCGCCGGTTCGTCCGGCCGGGCCACCGTGTTATGCGAGCGCAGCAGGTAGCGGGTGGCCAGCGCGATCCACTCGGTCAGCCAGCGGCCCCGCAACCGGCTCAGGGCGACCAGCAGGCCGATCGCCGCGATGACCGCCGAGACGGGCAGCAGCGTCCGGTCGACGGCCAGCAGCACCAGTCCCAGCGCGACGCCGAGCTCGAACACCACGATGTTGGACACCGGTAGCCCGCCGATGCTGGCCGCCCTGTGGATGGCCGGCCGTGGTGGCGTCATCGCGGTCAGGGCTCCCCCTCGATCCGGTCACGGGCGGCTGCGCTGCCGGCTATCCTGCCCGAACGGGCGAGCCACGCCGTCAAGCCCACCGCCAGAAAGCCCACCGCCATCAAGCCCATCGCCATCAAGCCCACCGCCATCAAGTCACGGTCATCACATGCTGGGGGAGTAGCGAGC
>DASXTS010000102.1:0-7521 GCA_036505275.1 Pseudonocardiaceae bacterium | reverse complement strand
ACTGCACGAAGACCGCGCCGGCGCCGTCCATCAGATCGCACCTTCCGCAGCCAGCGGGCGAGACAGGTAGGCGTACCAACCCGGCAGCGGGCTGCGATCTGGGTGGGGCAGCACCTTGTTGACGCGGCCGCGACGGTTGGTGACCACGCACCACTGCCGATCGGGCTCAGCCTTGGCGGCGCGCACGAACGCCTCGACGGCGGCACGCTTGGTGTCCGCGTTGAGCGCAACTTCGTGCCCGCTGATATCGATCAGCAGCCACGGCCGGCCGCCGAACGAGCCCACGTCACCGATCGTGGGTGCCTGGGACTGGCTAAGCCACGCCTCGAACACAGCGACCAGCGCCCGCTTACCAGCCACCCGAGTCCCCCGTGCCAGGTACCTGGCGTCGTCCGGCAACCCGGAAGGTTCTGGCCGAGCCTCGGGCGGCGCGCAATGCGCACGGAGCCACTCGGCCAGCTGCAGTTTGAAGGCCGCGCTCACACCAAAACTGCTCTGCAGGTTGGTCGACCAGCCGACCCATCGCACCCCGCTACCCCCACCGACGTACATCCGGCACCATCGCCGCGCGAGAGGTATGGCCGCCACCTCGTCAAGGGTCGTCAGCCCAACAGCCTGCACCTGGTCGAGGACCGCCCGGCCGTTGAGGAATACGAGCCGGACATTGTCCTGAGCGAGTTGCGTACGCAGATGTGGCACACCGTCGTCCAACAGCGCCCTGCAAACCGTCGCGTCAGTGATCCGTCGCCACACCGGGTCCGTGGCCCACTGGACCAGATCCAGGTGACAGGCCGTGCCATCGTAGTAGCCACACCCCGTACTCGCGCGCAGCAGTGCATCGAGTGGATCAAACCAGCGCCGGTACGGCCGCCGCTCAAAGTAAGAAGCGCAATCCGACACAACCGCGGCCACCTGTTCGTCGGTCAGGACATCGAGCCGCTCAGCTCCCAGTGATTCGAGTGTTGCCAGCCGCCGCCGCGAGCCGGACAGTAATGCGCCATGCTCGACAAACTCGCGGCGCGACGGGTTGATCCCTAGGGTCGCGACCTCGGCGCGGCTTGGATCACCGAACGCGAGCACGGGCACGCTGCCCGGCACGACAGGAGCGTTCACCGGCGGGAGCCTGCGCACCATGGCGACTAGCTGCCAGGTTGGCCTCGGGGTCAGCTTTTGAGGCGTCCCGCACTGATCTGAGCACCCGTGATGCTCGACTTTGTCCACCACCTCGTCCAATCCTGAGGTGCTTACGGCCGTCGGGTGGCGGGCCTCCCGCTCACCAGGGCACCATAGCCGGGCGCCGGTACGGCGAATGCGATTGCGGCGTGATCAGCGCAGCGGGACGGTGAGGCGGCCGTCGGCGGTGTGGACGTCGGTGCCGAGTTCGCGGCAGGCGCGGATGAACCGGGCGCAGATTCGGGCGTGCTCGTCGCCGCGGGCGAGGCGGGTGTGGCAATAGTCGAGGGCGAGCGGTACGGCCTGTAGGGCAACGGGCCCGTGGCGATCGAGGGTGATCAGGAAGAGCAGGCCGAGGTCGTTGCGCAGGCGTGGGTGGACAGCGTAATCGTCGATGAAGTCACCGAGGTCGTAGCAGACCGTGCCGGCGACGCCATGAAAAACGTGCGCGGAGTGGCCGGCGACGAGGTCGGCCCCGATCGAACGGAGCCATTGAGCGGCGGCGCGCACGTCGCTGATCGGGGCGTCGACCATGTTGGGTCCCCAATGCGGGCTGACGAGGGTGAGGTCGGCGCCTGCGCGCAGGGCCTCGATGGCGGGTGGCAGCCAGGCTGGGGTGTCGTGGCGGAGGTCGGCGTAGGCGACGCCCGGCCGGTCCGGCTGCGCGGCGAAGGCCCGAGGGTGATCGGTGATGCCGAGCAGGCCCACCCGCACCTCTCCTGCCGGCAGCACGACCGAGGCTCGCGCCGTGGCCTGGTCGGCACCGGCGCCTACGGTGTGGATGCCGGCCTGCGCGAGGTGGTCAAGGGTGTCGAGCAGGGCGTCCTGACCGAAGTCCAGGGCGTGGTTGTTTGCCAGGGTCACCGCGGAAACGCCGAGCCAGGTCAGGGTTTCGACGGCCACCGGGGGCGCCCGGAAGAAGAACCGCTTGGCCGGATCGGGCCACGGCTGGCCGCGCTCCGAGATACAGCATTCCAGGTTGAGCACGAAGAGGTCGGCATCGGCGGTGATCTCGCGTACCTCGGGCGCTATCAAGGATCGAGGTCCCTCGGCGATCAGCCGCTGGGCGACGCCCCGGCCGAGCATCGTGTCGCCGGCGAAAGCCAGCGTGCACACCATGCCCAAGCATGCCACCACATGGACGGTCGGCGCCGCAGCTCGAACGCCGCACCGGCATGCCCGGCCGCGGCGCGGGGTACCCGACGCCCGGTGCAGGAGACGGTACGGAAACTGCTGGACACCTGCGGGCACACGTACGCCGAGCAGGCCGGGATCCGGCTGGCCGACAAGCCGGCACCGCTGTACCGGCTGCTGGTGCTGACCGTGCTGCTGTCGATCCGGATCAAGGCGGACATCGCGGTCGCAGCCGCCCGTGAGCTGATCCGCAGCGGGTTCGGCACGCCGCGGCGGATGCTGCAGGCGAGCTGGCAGCAGCGGGTGGATGCGCTGGGCCGGGCCCACTACGTCCGCTATGACGAGAGCACGGCGACCGCCCTCGGCGACGGAGCCCGGCTTGTCCTCGACGACTACCGCGGTGACCTGCGGCGAATGCGCGCGGCCGCGGACGGCGACGTGCGCGAGCTGCGGCGGCTGCTGCAGCGGGTACCACGGATCGGCCCGGTCGGCGCGGACATCTTCTGCCGCGAGGCACAGGCGGTGTGGCCGCAGCTGCGCCCGTACCTCGACCGCCGCGCCCGCGAGGGGGCCCGGCGCCTCGACCTACCCACCGACCCCGAGCGGCTCGCCGACCTGGTGCCCAGCGGGGACCTGGCCCGGTTCTCGGCCGCGCTGGTCCGGGTCACCCTGGACGATGACCTCGCCCGGCAGGTGGTGGGCTAGCACGAGCATCGTCAGGCCGGGGGCAGGGGTTCGCGATAGACATGCGCGTCTCCGTCCAGGACCACGACACCCTCGGCGTTGGTGATGGTCGTCCGCAGCTTGGCCACCGGCTTGGCGGGATGGACCTCGAGAACCTCCACCTCCGCGGTGATCTCGTCACCAGGACGTACGGGCGCGAGGAAGTTCCAGGACACCCGCAGAAACACCGTGCCCGGCCCTGGCAGGTCCTCCGCAACCACGGCGTTCAGCAGGCCGGTGGTCACCCCGCCCTGGACGATGAGTCCGCCGAAACGGGTACGGGCCGCCAGTTCCTCGTCGTAGTGCAGCGGGTTGTGGTCACCGGTCATCTCGGTGAACAGCTCGATGTCGCGCGCCTGCACCCTGCGGGTCCGGCGGGCCGTGGTGCCGACCGGGGGGATCACCGATGTCGTCGTCACCGGCGCCATCATTCGCCGGGCGGACCGCTCGTGTCAGCCCCGTGTCAGCTCTGGGCCGCCACCAGGGGCTGCAGCAGCGACGCGCGGACCCGTGCTTGGGGGGTGTCGGCCGCCACGGTGCCGCCCGGCGGCGGTGGAGCCTCGGTGAACGGCACGACGTCCTGCTCGCACACCGTTCCCTGCGCCGGTGGCACCGAGGTGAGCAGGTACGACGCAACGGCGTTGTCGGCGCACTGGGACAGGAACAGCGACACGTGGCCCCAGCCGTGCACAGTCAGCAGCCGGGAGTTCGGCAGCAGGCCGGCGACGGTGACGGCTCCCTGGTAACGCGTCGCCGGGTCGAACGTGTTGCCGACGACCAGCACCGGGTTCGCCGTGTGCCTGGTAAACGGCCCGGTGTACCGGTCGGCGTCCACCCCCGGCCACTGTGCGCAGATGCTCGAGACCCAGGTCCAGAGCCGGCCGAAGTAGCCGAACTGCTCGTCTGCGGCGGCGCCCTGCGTCGACCACGCCTGGTAGGAGTCGGGGTTGTCGGAGTCAGAGCAGGCGACGCCCGGGAACGCCTCGATGAAGTTCGGGTACCTCGGGAAGGCACGCTTGGTGATGAAGCCGGTGTTGGTGAGCAACGCGTCGAGCGCCACACCGAGCTGCTGCGTGCTGGCCTGGGCCTCCACCTCGGCCAGGATCTCGGCGAAGCCCTGCCAATCGGACGAGCTGTACATGGTGCCGAGCGTGAAGGCGATCAGGTCCGAGTAGGTGAGCTCGAAGACCTCGCCGGTATCCGGGATGACGATCTGAATGGGCCCCTGCCGCAGGCGCTGCGCCAGCGCCGCGAACCGGTCCGCCGACGCCGGCGCGAACGCGCAGTGCCCCGCTGGGGCCGCGTCGCAGAGCCGGAAGAACTCGTTGAGCGTCGCCTGCGCGCCCTGGTCGCTGCGCAGCCGGGTGGAGAACGGCACCGTGTCGCCCTGGCCGGCGGTCCCCGTGGTCCAGGCGATCGGGTCGAGCACGCCGTCGACGACAAGGGCGCGGACCCGGTCCGGGAACATGTTGGCATAGGTGACACCAAGGAAGCTGCCGTACGAGTAGCCGGCATAGGTCAGCTGCCGGTCACCGACGGCGGCGCGCAGCCGATCAACGTCGCGGGCCACGTTCGCAGTCGACATGTGGTCCATGATCGAGCCACCGCGCTGCGCGCACGCATCGGCGAGGTAGCGATCCGCCGCCTCCACCTGCGCCTCTTCCGCCGGGGTGCGCGGGAACGCGAACGGCGTGAATGCCGGCTCCCACTGCCGCGGCGAGCCGAAGCAGCGCAGCGCCGTGCTGCGGCCGACGCCGCGCGGGTCGAAGCCGACCATGTCGAACCTGGCGCGCACCTCGTCGGTGTACAGGAACGGCGCGGCGAACAGCGCAAAGTCGAAGCCGGAGCCGCCGGGGCCGCCCGGGTTGAGGAACAGCGAGCCGATCCTGTTCGCCTGGTCGGCCGCCGGCAGCCGGATGACCGCGATCGAGATCGTCGCCGCGCTCGGCCCGTCATAGTCGAGCGGAACCTGCAGCGTGCCGCACTCGAACGGGAACCCGGACTGCCGGTAGCAGGGGCTCCAGCTGATCTTTGGATCGCTGGGCGCAGCAGCCGCCGGCTGCAGACCAACCAACACCGAGGACGACAGTGCCACGCCAACTGCAACCAACGTGCTCAGTAGCCGACGCCTGCCAGTGCGCATGTCAACCCCCGGCTCCACGTACCCCTCATGCCCGAACCCGGGCATCGCCAGCGATCCTGCAGCCCGCCGTGGCCGCCGTCAACGGCATCCCTACAACGGCATCCCTACAACGGCATCCGACAACGCAAGCCACGGCCACCGGGGCCCTCGGCCGGATCGGCGGTAACGTCCCCGGTGATCGCGGACTCCCGGCATCACATTCGACTTCTGGAGGAGCCATGGCGACGCTCGAGCTGCACGGCCGCGCGCTGCGGAGATTCGGTGACCTGGTGCACTCGGTCGGCGCCGACCAGTGGCACGCGCCGACGCCGTGCACCGAATGGGATGTCCGGCAGCTGGTCGATCACCTCGTCGTCGAGCAGCTGTGGGTGCCGGCCATGGTCGCCGGCCGGACCGTCCAGGAGATCGGTGACGAGTTCGAGGGCGACCTGCTGGGCGACGATCCGGTCGCCGCGTGGGACAGAGCGTCGGCGGCCGCGGGTGCGGCGCTGGCCGAGCCCGGCGCGCTGCGGCGCACCGTCCATCTCTCCTACGGCGACCGCTCCGCGGAGTATTACTGCGCCGAGATGACGGCCGACCTCGTGGTGCATTCGTGGGACCTCGCCCGCGCCATCGGCGCCGACGAAAAGCTGGATCCGGAGCTCGTCGACTTCACCTACGAGCTGATCGCGCCGCAGGTGGATGCGCTGGCGCACACGGGGCTGTTCGCGCCGCCGGTCGAGGTGCCGCCGGATGCCGACGAGCAGACGAGGCTGCTCGCCCTGTCCGGGCGCCGCCCCTGACGGGTGTCAGTCATTGCCGGCCTGCTCACCCGCGCCAACACACGCCGTCAACCCGTCGCGACAGGTCGATTTGTGCTGGCCTTCTCGACGGGCTGGCTCTCGGCTGGGGTGCTGCGGGCGGCGAGCACCCGGCGTCGTCGCTGCACGATGGCCATCGAGGCCGCGGACGAGGCCAGCAGGGCCGCGGCGGCCATCCAGGGCCGGTTGAGGCGGTGGCCGAGGCGGGCGTCCAGGGACCAGTCGCCCGGGCCGATGAGGGTCAGCGCCGCGGTCGAGACACCGAGCAGGGCCGGATATTCGTAGCCACCGCCGGTAGCGAAGAAGCCACTCGGTACGTGGACGGTCGCCGCCGGGATCATCGTGCCGGCCGCGGCGGCGCCGGCCGCGGGAGTGGCCAGACCGAGCGCGATGAGCACTCCACCACCGGCCTCACCCAGCCCGGCGGCCACGGCGCTTGGCCGGCCGGGGGTGAAGCCCATCCGATCAAAGGCCGTTGCGGTGCCAGCGAGCCCGTGTCCCCCCAGCCAGCCGAACAGTTTCTGCACGCCATGGGCCACTAGTACGCCGCCGACGCCGAGCCGCAGGGCCAGCAGTCCGGCGTTCTGATGCCATCGATCGGTCATGGCCGCCCCCTTCTAATGCCGCACCGGCGCCCACCGCGGCGACCTCCGCCGAGCGGCCTAGACACCGGCTTGCTCCGATGAACACTACGACCAGACGGCCACAACCGCTGTCCGCTCTTCCACCTGCCGGAGCGCCACCGACGGGTCCGGAGCCGGCGCCAACCGAGCCGGCTTGCGGCGGCCTCCCGATCTCCTGTGCCATCCTGCGGGTGGCGGCCGACCCACGAGCGCGATGAGGCGGAATCCAATGGCGTTGTTCCGTGGACGCATCCGTCGCTGGCGAGAGGACAAACCAGGCGGCCTGGCTGTGATCGACATTCCGCCCGAGCTGGTCGCCGGGCTGGGCGGGCGCCGTCAGATGCGGATGGCCGGCTCGCTCAACGGCGTGCCCTTCGCCGCAAGCACGATGCTCGTCTCCGGTGGCGGCTTCTGCGTCGGGGTAAGTCGTGCGGCAATGCAGGCTTCGGGCGCGTTTCCGTGGGCGACGAAGTAGACGTTCAGCTCGAGCGCGTCGACGATTGACCCTGCCTGCCGGCGTGACGGCGGTACGCCGCGCCGGCGGGGGTTGCTCAGGGGTTGCTCGGGGGCATCCCGGCGAGGATCCATGAGTGAGCAAGAGGCTCTCAGTGGTTGAGCTCTATCAGTGGGGGAACGGGACCGTTGTGATCACGGATGCCGTATTCGGCCCACCGAGCGTCCGGCCCGCTCGCGGTCCCTGATCGCCGCGAGTGTCGGCTGGCGTTGCGGGCGCTGCAATCTGACTCGACAGTTCCGGCGATCATGCCGGACCGCACGCGGGATCCCCTCATCGATCCGTCGCGATTGCCTCGGCTGGGCACGTCGAGCCCGCCAGGTTGCGTTCAAGGATTGGCTTGGGAGGGGAGTGGGGTTCCGGTCTCGGTGTTCGGTCGGCGGTTTTCGGGGTGGTCGGGGACGTTGAGCC